>JAYRKR010000117.1:6303-7923 GCA_041905645.1 Luteimonas sp. | reverse complement strand
TTTTCCAGCTCGCCGGCGTGCGGGGAAAAGCTCGCGGCTGAAGCCGCTCCCACAAAAGCTACTCCCACAAAAGCTGCTCCCACAAGAACCACTCCCGCAAGAACCACTCCCGCAAAAGTCGCCGCCATCGCGGGACTTCGTTGAGCACGCCATGCTCTGGGCCTGCATCTGCCTGCCGCAGCTGGCGCTGGACGCCGTCCTCCGCCGCACTCCCGACCAGGACCGCCCGCTGGCGCTGGTCTCCGGTCCCGCGCACCTGCGCCGGCTGCACGCGGTCAACGCCGCCGCCGCAAGCGCCGGGCTGAAGCCGGGCATGCGGCTGTCGGCCGCGCATGCGCTGCTCTCCGACATCGCCCTGGCCGAGCACGACCCGTCCGACGCGGTGCGCTGCCAGCGCCTGCTCGCCGCGTGGGCCTACCGCCACAGCTCGCTGGTGAGCGCGCAGTGGCCGGGCGCGATCGTGCTGGAGGCGCGCGCCAGCTTCCGCCTGTTCGGGCCATGGCCGCGCTTCGAGGCGCGGCTGCGCGAGGAGCTCGACGGCCTCGGCTTCCGCCACCGCATCGCGCTGGCGCCGACGCCGCGCGCGGCGCTGGTGTTCGCCGGCCTGCGCGACGGCTTCGCGGTGATCTCCGCCGCGACCATGCACGAGGCGCTGGCGCGGGTGCCGGTGCGCCGCGCCGCGCTGCCGGACGACCGGGGCGAGGGCGACGCCGGCGAGCGCCTGCACCGCATGGGCGTGCGCACGCTCGGCGCGCTGCGCGCGCTGCCGCGCGACGGCCTGCGCCGGCGCTTCGGCGCCGCGCTGCTCGACCACCTCGACCGCCTGCACGGCGAGGCCGACGATCCGCTCGACCACTACGCGCCGCCGGACCACTTCGACGCCCGCATCGAGCTCGGCTACGAGGTCGAAAGCCACCAGGCGCTGCTGTTCCCGCTGCGCCGGCTCACCGGCGACCTCGCCGCCTGCCTGTCGGCGCGCGACGGCGGCGTGCAGCGCTTCGTGCTGCGGCTGGAGCACGAGCAGGGCCACACCGACGTGGCGGGCGGCCGGCTCGAGCAGGCCGCGATCCCCGCGCCGGTGGTCGCGCTGCGCCTGCTGGCGCGCGAGCTGCCGCCGTTCGTGCCGGCGTCGCGCGACCTGTTCGACGCGCGCCCGGCGCAGGCGCTGCCGTGGCCGCAGCTGCGCGAGCGCCTGCGCGCGCGCCTGGGCGACGACGCGGTCTGGCGCGTCGCGCCCTCGGGCGACCCGCGCCCCGAGCGCGCCTGGCGCCGCGCCGGCGCCGGCGACGACGCCCTGTGCGCGCAGCCCGCGCCGCCGCGCCCGCCGCGCCCGGCCTGGCTGCTCGACACGCCGGTGCCGCTGCGCGATCCGCGCCTGCGCATCGTCGCGGGCCCCGAGCGGCTGGAAAGCGGCTGGTGGGACGGCGACGACGTGCGCCGCGACTACTACGTCGTCGAAACCTCGCAGGGACAGCGCGCCTGGGCCTTCGCCCCGGTCGGCGAGCAGGGAAGCTGGATGCTGCACGGCTGGTTCGCATGAACCGGGCGCGGCCGGTGGCGTCGATGCATGCGGTGCGGGGGCCGATGCGGATGTCGAGGTCGATGCCGGCGCCGGCGCCG
>JAYRKR010000117.1:0-6293 GCA_041905645.1 Luteimonas sp. | reverse complement strand
GGGCGTGTGGGTTGGGGGCGGGGGGGGCGGGGCCGGGCGCCGGCGCCGGCCGGCGCCGCCGCTGTCATCCCGAGCGCAGCGAGGGATCCTTCGCCGCTTCCGGGAAGGAAGGTCCCTCGCTGCGCTCGGGATGACAGCAAGGACGTTGATGCAGGCACGCATCGCATGGCCGCGCCGCCATGAGCGCCGACGACTGCGACCTGCCCCCCGGCGTCGCCCCCGACACGCCCGGCGCGCACGTCCCGCGCATCGTGCGCATGCGCGAGCGCCTGCGCGGCGCGGCCAACGAGGACCCGCAGTGCGACGCGCCGGCCTATGCCGAGCTGCACTGCCTGTCGGACTTCAGCTTCCTGCGCGGCGCCGCCGGCGCCGAGGAGCTGTTCGAGCGCGCGAAGCACTGCGGCTACGAGGCGCTGGCGATCACCGACGAATGCTCGCTGGCCGGCATCGTGCGTGCGCGCGACGCGGCCGAGGCCGTCGATCTCCATCTCGTCGTCGGCGCCGAATTCCGCCTCGACGACGGCCTGCGGCTGGTGCTGCTGGTGGAAAGCCGGGCCGGCTACTCGCAGCTGTGCCGGCTGATCACCGCCGCGCGGCGCGCCGCGGGCAAGGGCGAGTACCGCCTCGGCCGCGCCGACGTCGAGACGGAAGCCTTCGACGCCGGCGCCACCGGCCTGTTCGCGCTGTGGCTGCCCGGCGCCGAGCCGGACCCGGGCGAGGGCGCGTGGCTGCGCGCCGCGTTCGGCGACCGCGCGCACCTGGCGGTGGAGCTGCACCGCGAAGGCGACGATGCCGCGCGGCTGGCGCGCCTGCTCGCGCTGGCCGGCGAACTGCGGCTCGCCCCCGTCGCCGCCGGCGACGTGCACATGGCCACCCGCCGCCAGCGCGCGCTGCAGGACACCGTCACCGCGATCCGCCACGGCCTGCCGCTGGCCGAGTGCGGCGCGCACCTGTTCCGCAACGGCGAGCGCCACCTGCGCACGCGCCGCGCGCTGGGCAACATCTACGGCACGGCGGAAGGCGGGCAGGCGCTGCTGCAGGCGGCGGTGGCGCTGGCGCGGCGCTGCACGTTCAACCTGCGCGAGGTGAAGTACGACTATCCGGCCGAGCTGGTGCCCGAGGGCGAGACGCCGACCTCGCACCTGCGCAAGCTCACCGAGGCCGGCATGCGCAAGCACTGGCCGGAGGGCGCTCCCGCACAGGTCGCGAAACGGATCGAAGAAGAGCTGGCCCTGATCGCCGAGCTCGAGTACGAAGCCTTCTTCCTCACCGTCGAGGACATCGTCCGCTTCGCCAGGGGAAAGGAAATCCTGTGCCAGGGGCGCGGGTCGTCGGCCAACTCGGCGGTCTGCTACGCGCTCGGCATCACCGCGGTCGATCCCGCCGAAAGCCGCCTGCTGCTGGCCCGCTTCCTGTCGAAGGAGCGCGGCGAGCCGCCCGACATCGATGTCGACTTCGAGCACGAGCGGCGCGAGGAAGTGATCCAGTACGTCTACGGCAAGTACGGGCGGACCCGCGCCGCGCTGGCCGCGACCGTCATCCGCTACCGCGGCAAGAGCGCGGTGCGCGACGTCGCCAAGGCCTTCGGCCTGCCGCCGGACCAGATCGCGCTGCTGGCGGAATGCCACGGCTGGGGCAACGGCGAGACGCCGATGGCGCAGCGCCTGCGCGAGGCCGGATTCGACCTCGACGCCCCGCTGGTCGCGCGCGTGCTGGCGGTGACCGCCATGCTGCGCGGCCGCCCGCGCCACCTGTCGCAGCACGTCGGCGGCTTCGTGATCTCGGACCGGCCGCTGTGGCACCAGGTGCCGGTGGAGAACGCGGCGATGCCGGACCGCACCGTCATCCAGTGGGAGAAGGACGACCTGGAATCGATGGGCATGCTCAAGGTCGACTGCCTGGCGCTGGGCATGCTGACCTGCCTGCGCAAGGCCTTCGATCTCGTGCGGACCCACCGCGGCCGCGACCTCGGGCTCGACGCGATCCCGCCGGGCGACGACGACACCTACGACATGATCTGCCTGGCCGACACCGTCGGCGTGTTCCAGATCGAGTCGCGCGCGCAGATGTCGATGCTGCCGCGGCTCCGGCCGCGGAAGTTCTACGACCTCGTGGTCGAGGTGGCGATCGTGCGGCCGGGGCCGATCCAGGGCGGCATGGTGCACCCGTACCTGCGGCGGCGGCAGGGCAGGGAACCGGTGGCGTATCCGTCCGAAGGCATCGAGGAAATCCTCGGCCCCACCCTCGGCGTGCCGCTGTTCCAGGAGCAGGTGATGGAGCTGGTGATCCACGCCGGCTACGAGCCGCACGAGGCCGACCAGCTGCGGCGTTCGATGGCCGCGTGGCGCCACGGCGGCGACATGGAGCCGCACCGCGAGCGCATCCGCGAGCTGATGCTGAAGCAGGGCTACGCGCCGGAGTTCATCGACCAGGTCTTCGAGCAGATCAAGGGCTTCGGCTCCTACGGCTTCCCGCAGAGCCACGCCGCCTCGTTCGCCAAGCTGGTCTACGCCAGCTGCTGGCTCAAGCGCCACGAGCCCGCCGCGTTCGCCTGCGCGCTGCTCAACTCGCAGCCGATGGGGTTCTATTCGCCCAGCCAGATCGTGCAGGACGCGCGGCGGGGCAGGGGAGGAAGGAACGGGCGTCCCGGCGTCGACTTCCTGCCCGTCGACGTGATGCACAGCGGCTGGGACAACTGCCTGGCGTGCGGGGACGTGGCCGCCTGTGGGAGCGACGGAAGCCGCGACTGCCCCACTGCGACGTGCGGCCGGAGTCCCGGGGAACAGCCCGCCATCCGTCTCGGCCTGCGCCAGGTCCGCGGCCTGCCGGAGGACGTGGCGAAGGCCATCGTCGCCGCCCGTGCGCAACGGCCCTTCCGCGACGTCGCCGACCTGTGCCTGCGCGCCAGCCTCGACGACAAGGCGCGCCGCGCGCTCGCCGAGGCCGATGCGCTGCGCGGCCTCGCCGGCCACCGCAACGACGCGCGCTGGCAGGTCGCCGGCATCGAGCGCCAGCGGCCGCTGCTGCCGGGCAGCCCGGTCGAGGCGCCGGTCGAACTGCCGGCGCCGGGCGCGGGCGAGGAGATCCTGTCCGACTACCGCGCCACCGGCCTGTCGCTGGCCGCGCACCCGCTGTCGCTGCTGCGCGGGGCCTTGCGCGCGCGCCGCCTGCTCGGTTCGAACGAGCTGCACGGCCAGCGCCACGGCCGCAGCGTCCACACCGCCGGCATCGTCACCCAGCGCCAGCGCCCGCAGACCGCCAGCGGCACGATCTTCGTCACCCTGGAGGACGAGCACGGCATGGTCAACGTGATCGTCTGGCCGCATGTGGCGCAGCGAAGGCGCAAGGCGCTGCTCAACTCGACGTTGCTCGCCGTGCGCGGGCGCTGGGAGCAGGTCGACGGTGTCGAGCACCTCGTCGCCCGCGACCTCGAGGACCTGAGCGCACTGCTCGGCGGCCTGCGCACCGAATCGCGCGATTTCCATTGAATGGCAAGGAGTGAGCGGAGAGGAGTGAGGAGTGAGTGGAAAGCGCAGCAAGTGGCGACGGCAAACCCACAAAGGCGTCTCATCCCGAGCGTAGCGAGGGATCTTCACGGGTTGTAGCGGGATCCAGATCCCCCGCTACGCTCGGGATGACAGGAAACGCGTCCTCCCACGCTTCGCACCGCGCGCGCCACCCATCCCCCGGCACTCGCTCCTCACTTCTCTCCCTCACTCCTCTCCGCCCCTCATCCGGCCGGCCACCCATGGACCTGTTCGCATCCCCGATGACGCAGCTGCTCGACGACGCCGAAGGCGGCGTGCGCTACTGGCCGTCGTTCGTGGACGCTGCGACCGCCGACGCCTGGCTCGAGGCACTGCAGGGCGCGCGATGGAAGTCGCAGCGGCGGATGATGTACGACCGCGAGGTCGACGTGCCGCGCCTGGTCGCGTCGTACTGGCTGGACGACCTGCCACCGGGTACGCCGCTGCCGCTGGCCGCCATGCTGGCGCGCGTGCAGGCGCTGGTGCCGGCGCCGTACAGCGCGGTCGGCATGAACCTCTACCGCGACGGCCGCGACAGCGTGGCCATGCACCACGACAAGCTGCACATGCTGGTGCCCGGCCGGCCGCTGGCGCTGGTCTCGCTCGGCGACCCGCGCCGCATGCGCATCCGCGCGCAGGCCGACCACCGCGACGCGGTCGAGGTCGCACTCGCGCACGGCAGCCTGCTGGCGATGAGCCACGCCTCGCAGCTCACCCACGAGCACGGCATCCCGAAGACGGCCAGGCCCGTCGGCCCGCGCCTGAGCGCGGTGTTCCGGGTGCGCCCGCGGCGTGCCGATCCACCGCGCCAGCCGTCCTGGTAGTGAGCGGATGCGGGAGCGGCAGCGGACGTGGGAGCGACGGAAGTCGCGACCGCTTTCCCCCGGGAACGGAGGCGCCCCATGCCGCGACTTCCGCCGCTCCTGGAACGACCGACGCCGCCGTCCGATATCGGTCGTGCCGCCAGGCCGCAGGCGCGGCTCAGTAGACGACGCGCTGGTTCGCCGGCGGCGGCGTCCACTGGTACAGCCAGGTCTCGCTGAGCGCGCCGCTGCCGTCGCGCAGGTACAGGCGCAGGTCGATCTGCTCCGTGCCCGCGCCGGGCGGCACGGCGTCGAACATCACCCGGTAGCCGTCGATCTCGTGCAGCGGGCGGGCGGACACCGTCTCGAGCTTCCCGCGGCTGGCCTGCAGCACCGGTTCGACCGTGGCGTTGCGCGCGGCCAGGCCGGCCAGCGCGCCGCCGGCGAAGTCGACCGCGAAGCGCTGCGACCACGCCTCGCGCTTGAAGCCGATGCGCCCGCCCAGCCCCGTGCGCGTGGCCACGCAGTGCGCCAGCGGCGACGAAGCGGGCGGCTTCGCGCCCCAGTGCAGGCGGTAGCCGAACAGCAGCTCCCGGCCGGGCTGCGGTTTGTCGCGCGGGTTCCAGAACGCGACGATGTTGTCGAAGGTCTCGTCGCGGGTCGGGATCTCGACCAGCTGCACCGAACCCGGGCCCCAGCCCTGCTTGGGCTCCACCCACAGGCCCGGGCGGCGGTCGTAGTAGACGCCGTCGTCCTGGTAGTGGTCGAAGTCGCGGTCGCGCTGCAGCAGCCCGAAGCCGCGCGGGCTGTCGCCCTCGAACATGTTGAAGCGCAGCTGCGGCGGGTTGCACAGCGGGCGCCAGATCCACTCGCCGGCGCCGGTCCACAGCGCCAGCCCGTCGGTATCGTGGATCTCGGGGCGCCAGTCCCAGTCCATGCGGCGGTCGTTCTCGCCGACCTGGTACATGCTCGTGCACGGCGCGATGCCCAGGCGCTCGATCGCGCGGCGCGGGTAGAGCGCGCAGTCGACGTCCATCGCCAGCTCGTCGCCGGGGGTGATCGCGAAGCGGTAGGCGCCGGCGACGCCGGGCGAGTCGAGCAGGGCGTACACGACCACCGTGTCGGAATCCGGGCCGGGGCGCTCGAGCCAGAATTCGGTGAAGTCGGGGAATTCCTCCGCGGTCGACAGGCCGCAGTCGATCGCCAGGCCGCGCGCCGACTGGCCGTACTGGCCCTCGCCGCCGACCGCGCGGAAGTAGCTCGCGCCCAGGAAGGCTGCGAAATCGCGGTCGGGATCGCTGCGCCGGTTGAGGCGGAAGCCGGCGAAGCCCAGGTCCGCCGGCAACGCCTCGTCGCCGAGCCCGCTGCTGCGGCGGTCGAACATCGCCGGGTCGTAGGGGATCTCGCGGGCCTGGCCGCCGACGACCTCGTGCATGCGCACCGGCAGCTTGAAGTACAGCCCCAGGTGGAAGAACTGCGCGAGGAAGCGGGTGTCGTCGCCGGCCCACAGCGCATGGTCCTTGCGGTAGCGGATCGACTGGTACTGGTCCCAGTCCAGCGCCGCGAGCGCCGGCGGCAGCCTGCGCTCCGGCACGACGTAGGCCGCGGCGGCCAGCGCGCGCGCCCGGCCCTTGAGCCGGGCGTAGTCGAAGGGCTGCGGAGGGCCGGAGGCGATGCCGGTCGCCGTCGCCGCGAGCAGGCGCGCCGGCAGCGGCAGGCCGAGCGCGAGCAGGGCGGAGGAGGCGGCGAGGAAGCTGCGTCGATGCATGGGGGAGGGCGCGGATGGCGAAAAGCGCGGCATCTTAGCCGCCCCCTGTCGACGATTCGTTAGCGGAGCGTTGCCGCCGCGGCACGCGGGCGAGGGCCCGGGCTTGCGGTGTGGGAGTGGCGGGAGACCCGCGGCTTGAGGGGCAAAGTGCCGGGGTTGGCGGGAAAAAACGCGCCGGGGGGCCCGGCCCCCAAA
>JAYRKR010000006.1:44203-75173 GCA_041905645.1 Luteimonas sp. | reverse complement strand
TGGGCGCGATGCCTGCGCCGGCAAGGCCATCGCGCCCATGGGGCGCTCCTACAGGGTGGGCAGGCGCCAGGGGACTTGCAGGCGATCGTATTCGGCTTCGGGCAGCAGCACGAACACCGGCTTCGCCTCCGGCCGCAGCCAGCCGTACAGCCGCTGCATCGTCGCGTCCGCCATCGCCGTGCAGCCGGCGGTCGGCGCGCCGGGCGCCTTCCACAGGTGCGCGAAGATGCAGCTGCCCGCGCCCTTGGCGGCGCCGGCGTTGTGCTCGATCACGAAGCCGGTGCGGTAGCGCTGGTCGCCGCGGCCGTGCAGGTCCAGCCGCATCGGTTCGCTGGAGCCGCGCACCGCGGCCTCGCCGACCCGGGCGGCGTCGACGATGTGGTTGTAGTAGGGGGAATCGACGACGTCCATGCACCAGCTGGTCGCCTGCATCTGCGCGTAGGGCAGGGCGGTCGCCGCCTCGTCCGCGTAGCCGAACGCTTCGCCGATCGCGAACACCCCGGCCGGCGAGCGGCCGTCGCCCTCGCGCTTCACCGGGCCGCCCGGCTGCGCGGGATGCAGGCCCAGGCCCCAGGCCGAGCCGGCGCGGCCGATGCTCACCGGCGCGGCCGCGCCCTGCTCGCGCCAGGCTCCGGTGGCGTCGCGCTCGAAGGTGCGCAGCGTGCCGGCGTCGGCATCCCAGCCGGCGGTGGTGACCAGCACCATCTGCCGCGCGTCGCGCCACGGCGTCATGTCGGCCTGCGGGCCGCCGTGCGAGGCGCAGCCGGCGAGCAAGGCGATCGACGCAAGCACGCAAAGAGTCCGTTTCATCGTCAACCCTGTAGGAGCGCCCCATGGGCGCGATCAGGCCTCACCGGGAAAGCATCGCGCCCATGGGGCGCTCCTACGATCCGGTCGTGGGGCGTTCGATCCAGTCGGGGGGCGTTGCTACCGGCAATCGGGCGTCGGGTTCGATCATCGCGCATCGTCAGGTATCCAGCATCGGATGGATGCGTTCGAGGTTGATGGCGAACTGCTGCAGCCTGCCGTCGTCCTCGCACAGCAGCTGGAAGATCAGGTCCAGCAGCTGCTGCAGCGCGGTCTGGTACAGCAGCGGCTCGATGTGGGCGCGCTCGTCGTGCGCGGAGACCAGCAGCGACAGGTCGGCGTGCGCGCGCAGCGGGTTGGCGGTGTGGCGGGTCACCGTCACCACCCGGCCGTGGCGCTCGTGGAACAGCCGCGCGATCTGGCACAGCGACGACTGGCGGCCGTGCTCGGAGAACACCATCAGCACGTCGTCGCCCGCGGCCGTGGACACCGCCGCGGGCACCAGCACCGGGTCGAAGTGGTGCACGGCCAGGATGCCCAGCAGCGAGAGCTTCATCGCGAACGCGCGCGCCTGGATGCCGTCCGGGCCGAGCCCGATCACGAACACCTTCTGCGCGCCGCGCACCGCGTCGGCGATGGCGTCGATCTTCTCCGGCGGGTTGATCAGCCGGGTTTCCTCCTCGGCCTGCGCCTTGGCCCGCCACAGGCCTTCGGCCAGCGCCGCGTGCGGATGCGGGACCGCGCTGGCGGCGGGCGCGCCGTTCTCGTCGTGCACGTCGCCGCGGGCCAGCGATTCGCCGACCGTGTACTTCAGGTCCGGATAGCCCTTGAAGCCGAGCTTCTGGCTGAACTTCACCACGCTCGACTGGCTGATCCCCAGCGCGCTGGCCAGCTGCTGCGAGGAGTAGTCGCGCAGCAGGTGCGCGTTCTCGAGGATGAAGTCGGCGATGCGGCGCTCGATCGCCGACATCTGGTCGCGCTCGGAGCGGATCTTGAGCAGGGGAGACATGGCGCCTCCGGCGGCCTCAGGCGGCCAACGGTTCCAGGCCGCGGATCTCGCGGATGCCCAGGCCGGGCGCGTCGCCGATCGAGATCTCCGACTCGTTGAAGGTCACGCCGCCGTCGACCGGGTCGAACACGCACAGCGACGGCCCGTCGAGGTCGACCTTGGTGATCACGCCGGACTTGGCCACCGCCACGTGCACGGCCGCGGCGACGCTGATGCTGGTCTCGATCATGCAGCCGATCATGCATTCCACCCCGTACAGCGCGGCGATGTCGGCGATGCGGATGGCGTTGGAGATGCCGCCGGTCTTCATCAGCTTGATGTTGATGATGTCGGCGGCGCGCTGCTTGATCAGGTCGATCACCTGCAGCGGACCGAACACGCTCTCGTCGGCCATCACCGGGGTGTGGACGCGGTCGGTGACGTACTTCAGGCCGTCGACGTCCTGGGCCTTGACCGGCTGCTCCAGCAGCTCCAGGCGCACGCCGGCGTCCTCGAGCGACTGCATCGCGTACACCGCCTGCTTGGCGGTCCAGCCCTGGTTGGCGTCGAGCCGCAGCAGCGCGCGGCCCTCGACCGCGGCGTAGATCGCCTTGACCCGCTCGATGTCGACCCCGATGTCCTTGCCGACCTTGATCTTCAGCGACTCGAAGCCGCGATCCACGGCCGACAGCGAGTCGGCCACCATCTTGTCGATGTGGTCGACGCTGATGGTGATGTCGGTGGTGATCACCGGCTCGCCGCCGCCGAGCATCTTGTACAGCGGCGCGTCGTAGAGCTGCGCCCACAGGTCGTAGACCGCGATCTCGACCGCGGCCTTGGCGCTGGTGTTGCGCTCCAGGGCACCCTGGATGATGCGGGTGATGCGGTTGAGGTTGGCGATGTCCTCGCCGATCAGGCGCGGGGCGATGAACTTGTTGATCGCCGAGACGATCGAGCCGTGGGTGTCGCCGGTGATCACCGCCGTCGCCGGCGCCTCGCCGTAGCCGACGTGGCCGCTGTCGGTGTGGACGCTGACGACGATGTCCTCGACCGTCTCGACCGTGCGCAGCGCGGTCTTGAACGGCGTCTTCAGCGGGACCCTCAGCATGCCGAAGCGGATGTCGGTGATCTTCATGTATGGGGCCGTGATTGGTGATTCGTGATTCGTGATTGGAAAAAGCGGATGCCGTGGCGTCGTGGTGGGTCGGTGCGTGCGGGTGCTTTTGCGAATCACCAATCACCAATCACGAATCACGGCCTTATCCGCTGGATGTTGGTGATGCGGTCGACGTAGGTCTGGGTCGGGCTGGCGCGCAGCGGCGGCAGCGGGGTCACCGAGACGCCGTTGAGGTGGCCGCTGACCATCTGCCCGTCCGGCCCCAGCCAGCTGCCGCCGTTGGTGTCGTGGATGACGTAGGGCATGCCGTCGTCGTAGCCGATCACCATCATCACGTGGCCCGGGATGTAGACCAGGTCGCCGACCTGCAGTTCGCGCACCGCGGCCATGCGCTTGTCGCGGCCGTCGGACGGGTCGAACGCGATCCGGTTGAGGGCGGGGCTGACGCTCTGGTCGCGCGTGTTGCGCGGCAGCAGCACGCCGAAGCTGCGGTAGACCTCGGAGACGAAGCTGCTGCAGTCGCGGGTGCCGTAGGAGTTGCCCCAGCCGTAGCGCTCGCCGAGGAACTTGAAGGCCTGGCGGATGATGTTGGCGCGCGTCAGCGGCAGGTAGTCGGCGGAGACGTCGGCGGTGCGCGGCAGCAGCGCCGGGACGATGCGCAGGCTGCCGTCGTCGTTGCGCACCGGCAGCTCGATCACGTGCGAGGTGTAGGCGGCCTGGCCGTTGACCGCGTCGGTGCCCGGCCATTCCGGCAGCACCGGCACGCGCACGCCCATGTCGAGCTGCAGGTCGGACACCGCCGGCAGGTCCGGGGTGAAGGTGGTGCGCACCTTGGCGCCGGTGACCACGAGGTAGGGCACCTTGCGGGTGTAGGAGAAGACCTGGGTCTTGCTGCCCTCGGCCACGTACTGCTTCTCGATCCACGCGGCATAGAGGTTGCCGACCACGAACAGCCACTTGCCGTCGCGGCTCTGGTGCACGATCGCCACCGGCGTGCCGGGGAAGAACGCGCTTTCCTGGAAGCGGTCGATGTCGGTGCCGTCGGGGCTGCTGAACACCCGGGTCGCGGTCGGGAAGGTCCGCAGGTCCGCGCGGTGCACCACCAGGCCGTAGCGCGTCTTCTGCGCCTTCGGGATCGCCTTGAGGTTGAGCGCGTCCATGAAGCCGTCGACGGCCTTCTTCGCGACCGGCTTGCCCTGCAGGTCGTAGAGCGGCTTGCCCGGGCGCGCGGACAGCGCTTCGATCCAGCCGCGCACGCGCTCGGCGTCGAGCTCGGCCGGCAGGCCCTCGACGTCGTGCAGCGAGGGGTCGGTCTGCTGCAGGCGCCGGTTCTGCGAGGCGATCGCGCCGCGGTCGAGCACGACCTTGTCGGCCTGGCGCTGGCGATCGATCCAGTAGTCGGGGGTGAGCTGCTGGGTGTCGACGCCGATGACGCCGGTGGGCACGTCGCGCGCGTCGGCCTGCGGCGCCAGCGCGCCGCCCGAGAAGGCCAGCAGCGCGGCGAGAAGGAAGGTGGGCTTCATCGGTCGGTCCTTGTCTGCGCGAGGACGGACAGTGTCGCCGGCTGCGGCGGGATCCGGTACGGCCGGGCCGCCGTCGGTTCAGCGTCCGCGGCCGATGGCATCGGAAGCGCTATTCCGCACTGCAGCATTGATGCGTCCCCCAGGGCACGGGCAGGGCGCCCGTCGGCGCATCATGGAATACATATTTCTTCCGATGCAAGTTTCTTGAATAAATTATTGACCGTGGTCCGGGTGCATGTTACACAGCCGTGACGACGGGGACGCATGCAGCGGAGCACAAGACAGGCGTGGATTCCACCTCTGCCCAGCCGGTTCGCCAGCCAGCAGCGACGCCCGTCGCTGCGACGCTGCGCGCCGGGCGTTCGACCGCACTGTCGCTCGCGCTCGCCGCGTGCCTGCTGTGCGGCCTGCCCGCGGCCGCGGCCGTTGCGACCACGGAGCAGGTGCGCACGCTGGTCGACCAGGGCGAGTTCAAGGCGGCGGAGGCCGCCATCTCCGCAGCGCTCGGGGACGCCGCGCTCGCGCCCGACGCGCAGCGCGCCTACGCCTTCCAGCGCGAGCGCATGCGCCGCATCCTGCTCGACTTCACCCTCGACGAGGACGCGGTGCGCGAGCGCGTGCGCAGGCAGGTCCCGGACCTGACCGAGGCCGAGTTCGAGGAATGGAACGCGGCGGGGCTGTTCGAGCACATGGACATCGACGGCCGCAGGCTCTACTTCAAGCGCTCGCCGTCCAACCTGTTCCGCCTGAGCGCCGAGGCGCTGGCACGCCGCGACCCGAAGGCGGCGCCGATCACCGACGGCCCGATGGAGTCGCTCAACGACCACCAGCGCGCGATCCGCGACGCCGCCCTCGCGCAGCACGACGCCGGCGTGCTGCCGCAGCGGCTGCGCATGACCCAGACCCTCACCGTCGATGCCGACGCGGTGCCGGCGGGCAAGCTGGTGCGCGCGTGGATCCCGTATCCGCAGGCCATCCCCGGCCAGCAGGAAGACGTCCGCTTCGTCGCCAGCGCGCCGTCGGCGCACTGGATCGCGCCCGAATCCGCGCCCCAGCGCACCGTGTACCTGGAAAAGACCGCGCGGCGCGGCGAGCCGACGGTGTTCTCGGTCACCTACGAGCTGGCGGTGCTCGGCCAGTACCACGCCATCGACCCGGACAGGGTGGTGGCCGCGGAGATCACCCCCGAGCTCGCGCCGTTCGTCGCGCAGCGCCCGCCGCACGTGGTGTTCACCGACGCGATGCGCGAGTTCTCGCGCAAGGTCGTCGGCGACGAGACCAATCCCTACCGCATCGTGCGGAAGCTGTTCGCCGCGGTCGACCGCATCCCCTGGGCCGGCGCGCGCGAGTACTCCACCATCTCCAACATCGGCGACTACGCCCTGCACGCCGGCCACGCCGACTGCGGCCAGCAGACCCTGCTGCTGATCACCCTGCTGCGCATGAACGGCATCCCGGCGCGCTGGCAGTCGGGCATGGTCTTCTCCGACGGCGGCTACAGCAACATCCACGACTGGGGCCAGGTCTACCTGGCGCCCTACGGCTGGGTGCCGATGGACGTGACCACCGGCCGGCTCGCCGCGGACAAGGGCAACGGCGACGACCCCGCGATGGAATGGTTCTACCTCGGCGGCCTCGACAACTGGCGCATCGCCTTCAACCAGGACTGGGGCGTGCCGTTCGAGCCGGCCAAGGCGCACTTCCGTTCCGACGACGTCGACAACCAGCGCGGCGAGGCCGAGTGGGACGGCGGCAACCTCTATTTCGACCAGCTCGACTACGACTTCCAGTGGCAATTGCTGCCGGCTGGGCAGGGAAGCGCGCAAGGCTAGACCACCACCATCACCACAATCGAAACCACAAGTACCGGGGAGAGGGAAATGAGCAGCAAGCGGAACCTGCGCAAGCGCGCGCTTTGCATGGCCATGGGGATGTGCCTGGGGTCGATGGTGGTGGCGCCGGCGATGGCCCAGAACGCCACGGGCTCGGTCGCGGGCCGTGCTGAACCAGGCACGCAAGTCACCATCACGAACCAGGATACCGGGTTCAGTCGCACGGTGACTGCCGCGAGCGACGGCAGCTACCGGCTCTCGCTGCTGCCGATCGGCGACTACACGATCCAGCCGATGCGCGATGGCGCGCCGGCCGGCAATGCTGCGCAGGTCCGTGTGACCCTCGGCAACGCAACCACCGTCAACCTGGGCGGCGACAACGCAGTGAACATGGCCACGGTCCAGGTGGTCGGGTCGCGCATCGTCACGCCCGTCGACGTGACTTCCACCGAGTCCGCGACCAACGTGACCCGCGAGGAGCTGGCGCGCGTTCCTGTCGACCAGAACGTCACCTCGGTGGCGCTGCTGGCGCCGGGCGTGGTGAAGGGGCAGGCCGGGTTCGGCGGCATTTCCTTCGGGGGTTCCTCGGTCGCCGAGAACTCGGTCTACGTCAACGGCCTGAACGTCACCGACTTCTACAACCGCAACGGGTTCTCGGAAGCGCCGTTCGCGTTCTACCAGGAGTTCCAGGTCAAGACCGGGGGCTATTCGGTGGAGTTCGGGCGCACCACCGGCGGCGTGATCAACGCGGTGGCCCGCTCGGGCAGCAACGACTTCAAGTCCGGCCTGCAGTGGACGATGGAGCCGCGGGCCTGGCAGTCGCATGCGAACGACCATTACGACGCCGATGGCAACCGCTACATGACGGCGAGCCGGGACAACTATTCGCTCGGCAAGATGGACCTCTATGCGTCCGGGCCACTGATCAAGGACAGGCTGTTCTTCTTCGCCATGTACGAGGCGCGCGATTATTCCCCGCGCAACACCGACGACGCCGGCGAGACGTTCACTGCGAACAATTCCGACGACGGGTTCTGGGGCACGACCGTCGACTGGAACATCACCGATTCGAACATCCTGAGCCTGATGGCGTTCTCCAACAAGAACAAGAACGTCGGCGATGTCTACGACTACGACTTCGAAACAGGCGAGCGCGGCGACAAGACCAATACCATCTACAGCGACACGGGTGGGCGCAACGGCGCGCTGACGTGGACGAGCTACCTGACCGACGCCTTTTCCATGAAGCTGATGTACGGCCGGAACGAGCGCGACGCCACGACAAAATCGCTGCTCGACCTCGATTGCAACGTGGTGGCCGCGACCAACGCCGTCCTGGCCGCCCATCCGCCGGGTGCGCGGCTCGGCTGCACCACGAGTTCCAACGTCTTCGAGCGCTCCGACACCCGCAAGCAATGGCGCGCGGATTTCGAATGGACGCTGGGCGATCACCTGCTGCGCTTCGGCTACGACCACGAGGACAACACTTCCGACTACGCGCGCCACTACGCCGGTCCCGGCGAGTTCTACTACAACGTCTATGCCGCGGATCCGGGCGATACGATCGACAACGGCGGCAAGGTTCCAGCCGGGTACGATGCCTACGTGCGCGCGAGGCGCTACGAGATCGCGGGCACCTTCACCACCGTCGATGCGGCCTACTACATCGAGGACAACTGGTCGATCACCCCGAACTTCATCCTCAACCTGGGCCTTCGCAACGATACCTTCGACAACCAGGATGCGGAAGGGCGGACCTACATCAAGATGGACCGCCAGATCGCCCCGCGCGTCGGCTTCTCCTGGGACATGAAGGGCGATTCCACCACCAAGCTGTTCGGCAACGTCGGTCGTTATTTCCTGCCGGTGGCGAACGTGATCAACATCAAGCAAGCCGGTGGCCTGCTCGACGAGCGCACCTACTACGCCTTCGGTGGCTGGGACGTGCAGGACTACGACGGCGTGCCGTATGCGACGCCGATCCTCGGGCCTCAGATCGGTCCGGTGGACAACTCGCAGGGCGACGGCACCGTCGGCGACCTGCGTTCCGAGGTCGACAAGGACATCGATCCGGTCTACCAGGACGAGGCGATCCTCGGCTTCCAGCAGATGATCAACGAGAAGTGGTCGTGGGGCGTCAGCGCCACCTACCGCCGCCTCAACAATGCCATCGACGACATGGAGATCAGCGCCACCGCGCAGTGCGGCGAGAACGGCTACATCGGCTGGGTCATGGCGAACCCGGGCGAGAAGACGACCGTCTGGGGCGACACGAACTGCGATGGCGACGCCGATGGCTGGGTCACGGTCGATACGTCGAAGGAAGGCTGGGCGCTGTACCGCCAGGACGGCTTGGACGCGGATGGCGATCCGATCTACACCTACATTGGCCAGCGTGGCTGGAGCAAGCCCAAGCGCTCCTACAGCGCGCTCGAGTTCCAGGTCGACCGGGCCTGGGACGACAAGTGGGCGTTCAATGCCTCCTACACGTATTCCCGGAGCGAGGGCAACGCCGAAGGTCCGGTGAACTCGGACACGAACTTCGACGACACGGGTCGCACCGAGAACTTCGACGACCCGTGGGTCAATCTCGGCGGTAGCGGCCCGCTCGCGAATGACCACCGGCACCAGTTCAAGGCGCGCGGCACCTATGCGATCAACGACCACTGGCAAGTGGCGGGTACGGTGGACGTCCGCTCCGGTTCGCCCATCACCGGGTTCGGTGTCGGCAATCCATTCGACTCGACCAATTACCACAGCTACTACATCTGCGTGGAGAACTGCGATTCGGATTTCTCCGCCGACCGCGTCTATGCGCATTCCTCGCGTGGCAAGTATGGCCGCACGCCGTGGATCTACAACCTCGGCGCCAGCGTCAGCTACGAGACCGACATCGGTGCTACGGCGAAGCTGAAGGCCAAGCTCTCGGTCTACAACCTGCTCAACCAGCAGAGGACCATCCGCGTCGACCAGGACCTGCAGACGACGATCTCGAACTCGACCAACTCGACCTTCGAGCAGCCGATCGGGTTCCAGTCGCCGCGCTACGCGCAGATCACCGTTTCACTGGACTTCTGAGCAACTCCCACGGGCGGCCCGCGCGTCGGGCCGCCCTTCTTTTTGCCCGGGCGCGGCGGCGCGATGGCCGCGGACCGGCGAGGGACGCCACGCCATGCCCATGACCCGCCTGCGTTCGGCCTGCCTGGCGCTGCTGCTGTCGGCGGGAGCGCCCGCGATGGCGATCGCGGCGCCGCCGGCAGCGCCCTTCGACACCGCGGCGATCGACCGCGCCTTCGACGACACCGTCGCGCGCTACCGGCTGCCGGGCCTCGCGGTCGGCGTGGTCGAGGACGGCAAGGTCGTCTACGCGCGCACCGCCGGCGAGCTCGAGGCCGGGAGCGGCAGGAAGATCGATCGCGACACGCTGTTCAAGATCGCCTCCAACAGCAAGGCCATGACCACCGGCCTGCTGGCGCGCCTGGTCGACGCCGGCAAGCTGCAATGGGACGACCCGGTGACGAAGTACCTGCCGGACTTCCGCATGTACGATCCCTGGGTGACCCGCGAGATGCGGGTGCGCGACCTGCTGATCCACAACAGCGGGCTGGGGGCGGGCGCCGGCGACCTGATGCTGTGGCCGGGGCCGAACAAGTTCACGCGCGCCGACGTGATCCACGGGCTGCGCTACCTCGCGCCGAAGTACGGCTTCCGCTCGCGGTATGCCTACGACAACACGCTCTACATCGTCGCCGGCGAGGTGGCCGCGGCGGCCGGCGGCGCGCCGTACGAGACGCTGGTGCGGCGCGAGCTGTTCGGGCCGCTGCGCCTGGACCGCTGCCAGGTCGGCGGATGGGACCGCGATGCGGTCGGCAACGTCGCCCAGCCGCACGTGCGGGCCGACGGGCGCTACGTCGTCTCCGGCGCCGACGGGGCGGCCATCCCGAACGTGCCGATGATGGCCGCGGGCGGCATCCGCTGCAGCCTCGACGACATGCTGCGGTGGGCCACGATGTGGCTGCAGCCGGAGCAGTCCGGGCTCGTCGACGGCAAGCCTTGGCTGTCGAAGGCGCAGCGCGAGGCGGTGTGGTCGGCGCAGACGATCATGCCGCTGTCCGCGCACATGCGCAAGTGGGACGACAGCCACTACTCGGCCTACGGCTACGGCTGGCGGCTGACCGACGTCGACGGCACCTGGAAGGTCTCGCACACCGGCACTCTGTCGGGGATGTACTCGGCGCTGACGCTGCTGCCGGAGAAGGGCGTCGGCTTCGTCATCCTGATCAACGCCGACGCGGACGATGCGCGCACCGTGCTCAACCAGGTGCTGGTCAAGCGGTTCACCGCGCCGGGGCAACGGCGCACGGTCTCCTTCTATGCCGACCAGCTCGACCGCGAGGCGCATGCCGCGAACGACGAGCATCCGGTGCCGGACACCTCGTCGCGCAGGCCGGTCGACGCCGCGGCGATGGACGGGCGGCTGGGCATCTACCGCGACCCGTGGTTCGGCGACGTGTCGATCTGTCCCTCTGGCGCCGGCGTGCGCTTCGCCTCGGAGAAGTCGCCGCTGCTGGCGGGCGAGGTGATGCGGGCCGGCGACCGTTTCCTGGTGCGGTGGCAGGGCCGCGGCGCCGACACCGAGCCGTGGCTCGACTTCGGCGCCGGCGGCGGCGAGCGGACGCTGAAGATGGCCAAGATCGATCCCGAGGCCGATTTCAGCAGCGACTTCGAGGACCTGTCGTTCGTGCGTACGGGCGACTGCCCGCGGGGAGGGGACCGATGAGTGCACGTGCTTGGATTCTTTCCACGGCGCTCTGCGTCGCCGCCGGCTGCGCATCGACGCCACCGGCATCACCGTCGATACCCGAGGTGTCGCCGGCAACGGACGCGGCGGCCGCCGGCATGGTGGACGTCACCACGCTCGCGCCCGGCATCGCCCGCGACATGCGCTACGCCGGCAGCCACAATTTCGTCGGCCGCCCGATCGCGGGCTACGAGGCGCCGCGCTGCTACCTGCTGCGTCCCGTCGCCGAGGCGCTGGCGCGCGTGGAGGCGGCGCTGGAGGCGCGCCGCCAGCGGCTGCTGGTGTTCGACTGCTACCGCCCGGTGCGCGCGGTCGAGGACTTCATGCGCTGGGTGCGCGATCCGGCCGACCTGCGCAACAAGGCCGAGTTCTACCCGCTGCTGGACAAGTCCGCGCTGGCGCCCGGGTACATCGCCGAGCACTCCGGCCACAGCCGTGGCGCGACCCTGGACCTCACGCTCGAGCAGTGCGACGCCGGCGGCGAACGCTGCGAGCCGCTGGACATGGGCACCGGCTTCGACTACTTCGGCGAGCTCGCGCACACCGACTCGCCCGATGTCACCGCCGCGCAGCGCGCCAACCGCCACCTGCTGCGCGAAGCGATGCAGGCGCAGGGCTTCGACAACTACGTCAAGGAGTGGTGGCACTACACCCTGAAGCCGGAGCCGGATGCCGGCACCGCCTACGACTTCCCGGTACGCTGAGCATGTGTCAGAAAACCTTCAGGGATATGTTGCTCTAAGAATATTTCTTATATCAGATCTGTGAGCGCGAGCACATTAGGTCCTAATTTAGATCTTGCGTGCATTTCGAGCGAAGCATAGATAGGCGTGTGGGCTGGTGATTGATGGGGTAGGCAGGGAGTTGCCGATTGATGCCTATTCAAGTTTGAAATGTCAGATCTCGGCATCTTTTAGAAGATGTTGATGACAATCGTGTGGGGAAGTTGTTATCAGGTCCAACTTAATCGATGGGTTGGGCCAAATTGGGGAAGAAAATGAATAAGCCGTTGCTAAAACAAGGAATGCTTGTTTTATGTTTCATGCTGTTCGCAATGCAATTGCAAGCGCAAACATACAGCCGCACCGAAACCATCACCTATTCCGACAACACCAGCAAGTGGGTGTTGGGGCAAGTTGCGTCGGTGACGTGCAGCGTATCGGCGCCGGCGAGCAACGCCTGCAATGGTGATGTTGTTTCGCAAACGGCCTACGACGCTACTTATGCGTTGCCGGCCCAAACCAAGGCATTCGGCAAGATTCAGCAGTCTTTTACCTACGACACCGCTTCGTCCGTGGCCAGCGGCCAGCGGGGCACGCTCAAGACCGTCAAGGACGGCAACAACAACGTCACGACGCTAACAAGCTGGAAGCGGGGTATTCCGCAGAGCATCACCTTTCCGGCGACGACCGACCAGCCGACCGCCGTGACCCAGAAGGCCACGGTCGACGATAACGGTTGGATCACGTCCGTCACCGACGAGAACGGCTACAAGACCTGCTATGGCCATGACGCCATGGGGCGGATCAACACGATCACCTATCCGTCGGAGGCCCAGATCGGTGTGTGCGACGCTTCGACCTGGACCCCGACGACGATCACGTTCAATGAAGGGAATCCGGCCGCCTACGGGATGCCCGCAGGCCATTGGCGCCAGACCACGCTGACCGGCCGCGGGCGCAAGATCATCATCTATGACGCGCTTTGGCGCCCAGTCGTGGAGCAGACGCTCGACCTGGATCGCGTCAGCACGTCCACGTCCGAGGTCATCAGGCGCTACGACGTGGCGGGCCGTCTAGAGTTCCAGTCGTATCCGATGAACACGGGAGGTGCAGCCGTCTACACGGACCCCGCGCTCAAGGGCACCCACACTACTTACGACGCCCTGGACCGGGTGACGGCGGTCAAGCAGGACTCCGAACTGGGCGTCCTGACCACCACGACGGCCTATCTCTACAACGTCACGGGCCCGTACACCCAGGTCACCAATCCGCGCGGCGCGCAGGTCAGGACCTGGTACCAGGCCTACGACCAGCCTTCCTACGACGCGCCGGTGATCATCCAGAATGCGGGCACGGCGTACACCGACATCGCCCGCGATCCCTTCGGCAAGCCGACCTCCATCACGCGGCGAAACGGTAGTGGCAGCATTACGGAGTCACGGAACTACGCTTACAACGCGAACCAGGAGCTGTGCAGCCAGTTCGATCCGGAGGCCGGGACGACCCTGAGGGGCTACGACGGGGCCGGCAACCTGGCCTGGTCCGCGGCCGGCCTGCCCGCTGGCATTGCTTGCGATGCCGAAGGCGACACCGCCGCCATCCTGGCGCGCCGGGTCGGTCGCGGCTACGACACTCGCAATCGACTCAAGTCGGTCGTGTTCCCCGACCACCTGGGCGACACGACCTATGCCTATGCGCCCGACGGCCAGTTGGCCTCGATCACCGCCGACAACGGCGGCACCAACCAGGTCACCACGCAGTACAGCTACAACCGCCGCCGTCTGATGGCCAAAGAGCGGATGCTGTGGGGCAGCATCGACTGGTCGATCGACTACGCCTACAACGCCAACGGGCACCTGAGTCAACACACCTATCCGGGCGCGCTGGTGGTGCCATATGCCCCCAATGCGCTGGGCCAGCCCACCCAGGCGGGCAGTTATGCCAGCACTGTCGCCTACTACCCCAACGGCGCGATCAAGTCGTTCACCTACGGCAACAACATCACTCACACCCTGACCCAGAACGCACGCGGCCTGCCGGACCGCAGCCGGGATGTCTACGGCAGCACGGTATTCCTGGACGATGGCTACGACTACGACCAGAACGGCAACGTGGCGGCGATCAGCGACGGCACCTCCGGAAATCCGGGCGACCGGACCATGACCTACGACGCCTTGGACCGGCTGACCAAGACTGTAGCTCCGGGGATGTTCGGCACAGCCACCTACACCTACGATGCCCTCGACAATCTAACCCGGGTCCAGCTCACCGGTGGCCAGGTCCGCGATCATTACTACTGCTACGACACCGGTTGGCGACTGACCAACGTCAAGACCGGCAGCTGCAGCGGCGCCACGGTGATGGGGCTGGGCTACGACGTACAGGGCAACCTGACGAATCGCAGTGGAACTGCGTTTACCTTCGACTATGGCAATCGGCTGCGCACGGCGGGCGGTAGTCCGGCATCCAGCTATGTCTACGATGGCCATGGCCGGCGGGCGCGGGATTACACGACGGGAAGCAAGTACAGCCAGTACAGCAGCAGTGGCCAGCTGATGTTTGCTAGTAATCTGCGAAATCACCTGCAGTCCTGGTACATCTACTTGGGGAGCAGCCTGGTTGCGGTTCGTGAGCGCAACACCGACACGGGGGTAGCGACAAACAAATACCAGCACACGGATGCGCTGGGCAGCCCGGTGGCTATGACGAGTCAGAGCCGGGCGGTGCTGGAGAAGCGCAAGTACGAGCCGTACGGAAGCCAGATCGCACCAACGCCGCAGGACGGGCCTGGGTATACGGGCCACGTGTACGACGTGGCGACGGGAATGATCTACATGCAGCAGCGCTACTACGATCCCTTGCTGGGACGATTCCTAAGTGTCGATCCAGTAACAGCATATGAGAGCCCTGGGCAGAGCTTCAATCGCTACGACTATGCATTGAACAATCCGTATCGATTCACCGATCCGGATGGTCGAGAGTCGGCATGTGTTAGTTCCGGATCTGGTTGCGGCATTGATGACGCTAAATTTAGTAACGCCATGGGCAGGATCGCTCAGTTCGCTAGAAATCTTTGGGGTTCACTGAGTGGCGGAATAATGCGTACCACTGGTGAAGCGATTGCTGCGGACGCGGCCTTTGCAAATGGAGTGATTACAGACAACGTTACGCTGCAGAAGGTTGCCCTCGATGGCATGCAAGAACACGTTACCCTACAGGACGGTATTAATGCGGCGATGATGGCCGTTGGCCCAAGAGGCGCCAGAGGTGAGCCAGGCGCAGCTGGGCAAAAGGTCTCCATGATTGATAGAGCAGCATTTGCAAAGGAAAGGGCAGCCTACTGGAAATCCGAAGCGAAGAATAATTCCGATTCCTATGGGGCTTCTGACTTGGCAAGGATGGGAACGGGACGGGCCCCTATAGGCTCAGACGGATATCCAATGGAACTTCACCATGTTAATCGCACGCCAGAAGGTGGCTTAAAACCTATGACGAGGACGGAGCATCGGCTCGGCGAGAACTACAGAAAGAACCATCCAGACCTATGAACTTTGACGAGGAAATTTTCGATAGCTCGATTTGCGCCGATGGAAAGTTGGCGGGCGTCTACGAACAGGATGCCGAGAGCGGTTATTTTTATCTTTATGATTTAGAACAACCAGAAGGTCGCAAGATCATTAAGGCCATCCGCATCCATTCTGGGAATTCGTCAATTACAGGTGACGCCGTGCAGATAGCATGGAATGATAGCAATAATACTGTGGGTTTATTTATCGGCAACAAGCTGCGCGCCGCATTTTCTAGGTATGGCGAACAGTGGCGGAATGATTCTCTTGAAGACCCAATCCGGATAGCTCCCCCTTGGGTGCTAGAAGCTTTCATCAGTGATCGCCATCATTGAGAAATCGTCCTAGTCGCCCACGGCGCATAGGAGTTGACATGCTAAAGATCTACATGCTCGTAGCAGCAATCTGCCTAGTCGCCGCTAGTGATGCATACGCACAGAGAATGACGTATGCCGACTACGACACGCAATTAGATAAAAGTTTCGCCATTACCCCTGTTGGATTCGATCTTGGCGATCGGATTGATTACAGCACAGGCGCTACGAGCTTCTTCATCACCACTGCCAATCTCACCGGAAATAACGAACTCGATGTTTCTGCGCGATTTGTTTACCGCGTTTACGATGATGGTATGAGTACTCACTTTGTATTGGAGCGAGACATACCCTACTTGGTAGGAATCTTCAGTCGCGACACGGGATGGATTGCTGGAAGCATCGGAGTCGATGGCAAGAAGCGCTGTTCATTTCCAAATATTTCTGCTTCGCCGCCCGAAGTGGCGAACACGGAAGGCAAACCCGGGACTTTCTTTACTAACGAGTATTGGAAGGGAAATCATCTAGTGCTGCCGGGCGGTACGTCGATGTCAATGAATCCAATATACACGCCAATTCCAGGACCGAGCTCGGGCGGCCCCTACAAGTGGGCTACCAATGAAAACTGGTTCTTCTCATGCATCACACTCGCTGATGGAAGTGAAGGCTTCATTGGCATTAATCCGAGAGGAGAGAAATATACCTTTGACCAAGTGGCAACAGTTCGGTCAGTCAAGCAGTTAAAGAAATACAACTACCTGGGCGACACCAGGCTTAGCAGAAATGAAGTTCGAATATATGTGTCGAAGATTGAGGACAGATTCGGAAATTGGGTGAAATACTCCAATGGAAAAATCGAGTCAAATGATGGTCGGCTGATCACTTTTGGAACCAGTGATGCCGGAAACACAATCACGGCCAGTTCAAGCACTTGGACTTACGACACGTCCGCTGGTGTGAAGTTCACCTATCCCGATAATTCGGTCTGGCAATTGACGCAGACAAGCAACCTTACTCGCGATGAGGTTATTGCTCAAGATTGTGGTGGGAATCTCATATCTCGATACTCTGGTCAAATCGTTCTAAACGTCACCTCGCGTTCGGGCGCAATGGGAGTTTTCACGTTTGCTGCGAGAAGGCGCGGCTTGTCGTACGTCAGATACAGTTGCTTACAATATGACGAGAGTGGCTTGGCGGCCGGGCCTACTGCTGGTGGCCCATATACCTATCTAGCCAACCCGAACATCATTGAAGAAATCGCACTGATATCAAAGCAGGTCGCGGGCCCCGGCATGTCGAATTACGCGGCGTCGTTTGTATACGGGCCGACGAACAATTGCTTCACCTCAACGACGCGAACCAACATCCTTTGTACGGAGAATTCGCCTACGACGCGTACCGTTGAGGTTTCAGAAAGTGGTCCAAAATTCACAAGATATACTTACGGCAACAAGGCCGCGGTCAACTCGGGTTTGTTGCTTAAAGTCGAAAGCGGAACAGCATCCAACAATATTTCGCGAACCGAACTTTACGAGTGGCAGAAGTTCGATCCTATCGGCAGCCCTGTATATGCCGGCGATTACAATTTAACGTATTGGTCAATCTACAGGTCGAGACTAAAGAAAAAAACCATCATTCAAGATGGGATGGCATTTATTAGATCCATCGAAGCATTTGATGCTTCCGCGCGGCCATCTAAAGTCATTTCTTCTAGCAAGAAATACCCCTAACGATTTGCAGTCCAGATTTCTGGTCTCCACCGTGTCGAGTCTGGATGGTCCACGCCACTGGCTTTCGCATAGAATTAGTCAGCGAAGTGGGGTTGATACGCCTAGAGAGTAGAGCGAGCGATTGTGCAGCAAGTGATTTAGGTAAGATATTTCGGATAAGTTTGACTAGAGCCGTATTTCGCAAGTTGCGGGGGTAATCAGGAATCATGGGGGAAGGGGATGAAGAGAATTCTTTTGTCGGTTCTATTTATTTATTGTTCGAGCGCGATTGCAATTGATGTTTATACCAATTATGAAGAGCGACTCGGAGAGGCTGGGAAGCTTGTCTCACTCGACGGAGATGAGGCATTCGGCGCAAAGATAGATCCTGCGACGGGTGCGACTTCCTTCTACGTTCCTGTGTTGAGTATCCCCGGCAGCCGTGGTTTGGACATCACAGTTGTCTATAAGTTGGATGTTCGCAACGATGCCGGTAGCACCAAATGGTACTTCGAACAAGACGAGCCCTATGTTGGCGGCTCGTTTAGTCAAGAACTTGGTTGGTTAACTTATTCGGGCAGCGCTTCGCGTTGTTCGCAAGCGACAGCTGGGTCCAAACCACCTAGAGTCCAGAGCTCAGAGGGACGCGATCGCTGGTTTGAACCCGACGAGTATTGGTCTGGATATCAGCTTTCGCTTCCAGGTGGCGGCGGTGCGTCCCTCGATAGACTCGGGGCTTCGCCTGTTCCCGTCCCTTCTGTCGGTGCGCCCTTTTACTGGAGCGCAAACGACCATTGGTTCTTCTCCTGCATCCCGTTGGTGTCAGGCACTGGAGAGGGTTACTTGGGGCTTTCGCCCGATGGCCTTAAGTACCACTTCAACACAATGAGAAGCAGCTACCTGTCTACGCTCAACAAGTTCGACGCAGGAGGAAAAGACCTGTATCTCGATAGATACGAAATCCGAATTTATGCTGGGAAAATCGAGGACCGTTTTGGCAACTACGTTACGGGTTTAACTGCAAGCGATGGCAGGGCCGTTACCAAGACCGTATCTGGCAGTATCGTGACATTCAAGTACGGAACCAGGCAGTGGACAGTGAATACGGCGGGTCCCTACACGGTGACTTATCCCGATGGCTCGCAGTGGAAAGCTACCGTCACTGGATCCATCTATGACGTGACTATGGTGAACAAGTCGTGCCCTTCTGAAATTCCCGCGCCATCGCCTGCCACCACAACTGCCACCATCAATAGCCCTTCGGGTGCAACGGGAACGTACCTATTCAAGCAGATAAAGATCGGCTATTCGTACGTATCCAACCAATGCGTGGGTTTAGATGACGGGTCCGTCGTTTCGGTGCACCCCAATTATTTTGCGCGCACTAGTCTCGTTCAAAGGACAATTTCAGGCCCCGGGCTTGCGACATCGACGTTGTCCATTAACTACGGCACTACGAATAACTGCTTCACCAATGCTTCGCCGACTTGCACGTCAACCTCGCCAACTACGCGCGTGGTAACTCATACCGAAACGGGCGGAAAATTCAAAAGATACACATATGGAAATCGCTCTGGCGTTAACGCCGATCTATTGCTGAAGCTTGAAGAAGGACAGTCAAATTCAGTTTTGCGAACAACTGAATTTGGTTACACGCTTCTCCCAAAGGTTGGCGGCTACGCTGGCTCAAACTATTCAACCGCCCTCTATTTTCCTTCAAGCTCGAAGCGCGTCGTGACAGTGTCGCGCACGATCAAGGAGGCGGGAATGATCTTCGACTGGAAGGTGTCGCCCACATGCGGCACGTCCGGCACCGGTCTTTGCATCGATGCGTTTGGCCGGCCAACGAAAGTCACGAAAAGCAGCAGGCCTGGAACATGAGCATCATGTTGAGCCACATCGATGGCCGGCAGTATGTTGAAGCCGGGGCCGGATCCCGACACGGCATACGACTTCCCGGTGCGCTGAGCGCGGCGCCGAAAAACGAAAGGCCCCGCCGGTCGGCGGGGCCTTCGAAGAAGAGTGGTGGAGCGGAAGGGGATCGAACCCTCGACCTTCGCATTGCGAACGCGACGCTCTCCCAGCTGAGCTACCGCCCCACGAAGCCGGCGATTATACGGACGTGCCGGCCGGCAGGCTAGCGTCCGGCGCGGGCGGTGCCAGCAGCGGCGCAAGGACCGGTTCCAGCTCGGCCCGGCGCCAGCCCGACAGCGGGCCGGGCCAGGCGCCCGCGGCCGCAGGCGGGCTGCCGAGCAGCTGCTCGAGCCAGCGCCGCGAGGCCAGCACGCCGTCGGGCAGGCCGAGCTGCGCGCTGCGCGCGGCGGTGGCGTCCTGCAGCCGGCGCAGGGCCTGGCGGTCGCGCTCCTCGTTGCGCGGCTCCGGCGCTTGGTCCTCGTCGTCCAGCGGCGTCTGCAGCGCCTGCCACAGCGCGTCGCCGAGCTTGCGCGGCGCCTTGGGCTGGGCGTCGAGCAGGCGCTGCAGCGCGTCCGGATCGGCGGGCGGGTCGCGCGCCAGCAGCGCGGCCAGCTCGTTGTCGAGGATCCAGCTGCGCGGGCGGTCGGAGCGGCGTGCCTGGGCCTCGCGCCAGCGCAGCAGGCGCAGCAGGCGCCGGCGCCCCGCATCGTCGAGGAACTGCGCGGCGCGCAGCGACAGGTGCGGCCAGCGCTCGGGCTCGTCGCGCTCGGCGTTGGCGACCATGCGCGCGCAGTCCTCGTCCAGCCACGCGGTGCGGCCGAGCTGCCGCAGGCGCGCATCCAGCGCGTCGTGCAGCGCGAACAGGTGGCGCACGTCGTCGGCGGCGTATTCGAGCTGCGCGGCCGAGAGCGGCCGGCGCAGCCAGTCCGAGCGCGTCTCGCCCTTGGGCAGCGCGACCCCGAGCAGGTCCTGCACCAGCCGCTGGTAGCCGATGCCGGCGGCGATGCCGGCCAGCGCGGCCGCGGCCTGGGTGTCGTAGAGCGGCGTCGGCACCGCGCCGCAGGCGTGCCGGAAGGCGACCAGGTCCTCGCTGGGGCTGTGCATCAGCTTCGGCACCGAGGCGTCGAGGAGCAGCGAGCGCACCACGCCGGCGATGCCCGGCGCGAGCGGATCGGCCAGCAGGATGTCGTCGTCGGAATCCCCCAGCGCCACCTGCACCAGCGCGAGCTGCGGCCAGTAGGTGCGCTCGCGGATGAACTCGGTGTCGAGGCCGACGCGGCCGCGGTGGGTGGCGATGCGGCGTTCCAGTTCCGCGGGGTCGGTGATCCAGTGGGGCACGGCGATCGGGTCGGTGGGCGATCCGGCAGCCTAACGGCCGCGCGGGCCAGCGGCAAACGCGCGGGCGGCCGGCGCATGCCAGGACCGGGGGCGATGGCGTAATCTGGCGGC
The DNA here is from genome assembly GCA_041905645.1 of Luteimonas sp. Taxonomy (GTDB): domain Bacteria; phylum Pseudomonadota; class Gammaproteobacteria; order Xanthomonadales; family Xanthomonadaceae; genus Luteimonas. The sequence goes on along the minus strand of JAYRKR010000006.1, from coordinate 54,431 downwards.
CCGTCCCGGTGGGAGCAAGGCTTGCGCGCAATCGCTCGGATCGCCGTCCTGGCGCTGCTGCTCGCGGCCTGCTCGCGCGGCGGCGACCACCCGGCGCCGGCGCAGGCCGGGAACGCGGCGCCCGAGCGCAAGGGCATCGTCACCATCAGCGGCGACGACGCGATCTCCGAAACGCTGACCTGGCAGCCGCCGGCCGTGGAGATCGCGCCGGACGATGCGGAGGCCGCGCGCAAGCGCGCCGAGGCCGCGCTCGCGGCGGGCAGGCTGGTCGACGACGCCGGTTCGGCGGTGCCGCTGTTCCTCGCGCTGTCCAGGCAGGCGCCGCAGGACGCGCGGGTGCGCGACGGCCTGCGCCGTTCGCTGCGGGCGGTGATCGCCGGCGGCGACGCGGCGCTGGCGGTGGCGGACGACGACATCGACGCGCTGCGGCGCGCGCACCGGGCCGCGGCGGTGGCGCGCGCGGTCGACGCCGACGATGCGACGGTGCGGGACTTCCTGGGGCGCATCGACCTGGCCGACACCCTGTGGGAACTCAACCGCGACGGCGAGCGCGCGCTGGCCGACGGCGACTACGGCGCGAGCGGCGGCGGCGCCCTGGCGAAGTTCCGCCGGGCGCTGGCGCTCCGGCCGGGCCAGCCGCGCGCGATGCAGGGCCTGGCGGCGACGGAGAGCGCGCTGATCCGCAACGCCGAGGTGGCGGCGGGGAAGGGCGACTTCGACGCCGCCCGGCGCTGGCTCGCCGCGGCCGCGAAGGTGCGGCCCGGCATGGCCACCGTCCCCGACGCCGTGGCCCGGATCGAGCGCATGCGCGGCGCCCGCATCGCCCGCCTGCGCGATCTGGGCATCGCCGCGCTGGGCCAGCCCAACGGCATCGCCATCGCCCGCCGGCGGCTGGCCGACGTGCTGCTCATCGCCAGGCCCGGCGACCCGATGGCGGCCGAGCTGCGCGAGCGCATCGACCTGGCCGAGCACTACGGCCAGTTCCGCCCGGGCCAGCAGTTCACCGACGCGCTGAAGAACGGCGCCCGCGGCCCGCAGCTGGTGGTGGTGCCGCACGGGGCCTTCCGCATGGGCGCCGGCGCCGACGACAGCCGGGCGCCGGACACCGAACGGCCGCAGCGCGCGATCCGCTTCGACCGCGGCTTCGCGATGTCGGTCACCGAGGTGACCGTCGGCGAGTACCGCCGCTTCGTCAACGCCACCGGGCGCAGGACGCGCGCCGCCAGGCGCGGCTACTCGATGGCCTACGACGAGCGCAGCGGCAACTTCGCCCGCGACAGCGGGGTGGACTGGCGCAGCGACTACGCGGGCGCGCCAGCCGCCGACGACCAGCCGGTCGTGCACGTCAGCGCCAAGGACGCCGAGGCCTACGCGCAGTGGCTGTCGGCGCAGAGCGGGCAGCGCTACCGCCTGCCCAGCGAGGCGGAGTTCGAGTACGCGCTGCGCGCCGGCGGCGACCTGGTCTATCCCTGGGGCGCCGGCAACCCGCCGCGCCGCGCCGGCAACTTCACCGGCGAGCGTGACCGTTCGCCGACCGGGCGCCGCTGGAACAACGCCTTCCCGGGCTACGGCGACGGCTACTGGGGCCCGGCGCCGGCCGGGCGCTTCGCCGCCAACCCCTGGGGCGTGCGCGACCTGGAGGGCAACGTGAGCGAATGGGTCGCCGACTGCTGGCATGATGGCTACCGTCGCGCGCCCAGGGACGGCGCGGCCTGGGTCAACCCCGGCTGCCGGACGCGGGTGGTGCGCGGCGGTTCCTGGGCGAGCGCGCCGGCGCAGGTGCGCTCGGCGTGGCGGGCGCCGGCGGCGGTGGACAGCACCAACGCCAGGATCGGCTTCCGGGTGGTGCGAGAGATCTAGACTGCCGGCGTCGGCAGGCATGGAGGACGGACGATGCGTCAGAACCCCTTCGGCGATGCGCAGGGCCAGTATGGGCAGCGGCGCGGCTTCGGCTTCAGCCCGCGGCTGCTGATCCTGGTGGCCTTCATCGCGTACGGCGCGTACTACTACTTCTCCAACCGCAGCACCGACCCGCTCACCGGCGAGCAGGTGTTCATCGACAAGAGCATCTCGCCGCAGGACGAGAAGGCGCTGGGGCTGCAGGCCTACCAGGAGATCCTGGCCCAGGAGAGCCCGGTCGACGCCAACGCGCAGATCTCGCGCCAGGTGCGCGAGATCGCGCAGCGGCTGATCGCCAAGGTGCCGCAGGTCGAGGACGCGCTGGCGGCCGAGCACAACATGCAGGCCCAGCACATCGAGGACTCGTTCGACTGGGACGTGACCGTGCTGCAGTCCGACCAGGCCAACGCGTTCTGCCTGCCCGGCGGCAAGATGGCGGTCTACACCGGCCTGGTGCCGGTGGCGCAGAACGCCGACGCGATGGCGGTGGTGATGGGCCACGAGATCACCCACGCCCTGCTGCGCCACGGCGCCCAGCGCATGACCGAGCAGAAGCTGGCGCAGCTGGGCCAGATGGCCGGCGCGATGAGCGGCATGGACCAGCAGCAGCTGCAGATGGCGATGGCGATCTACGGCTACGGGCGGTCGCTGCCGTACGCGCGCAAGCAGGAGTCGCAGGCCGACGAGATGGGGCTGATGCTGGCCGCGGCGGCGTGCTTCAATCCCGAAGAGGCGATCCCGCTGTGGGAGCGCATGGACCAGGCCGGCGGCGGGCAGGCGCCGCCGGAGTTCGCGTCCACGCACCCGAGCTCCGGCACCCGCATCCAGAACCTCAAGGCGCTGATGCCCAAGGCGCTGGAGTACCGCAAGCGCTTCTGCGCGGGCGGTGGGGCCACCGGGACGCCGTAGGCCGGCATTGTTGATTGTGGGAGCGGCTTCAGCCGCGAGCTCTTTGCTCTTGCAGGAGCGACGGAAGTCGCGATCGCCTTACCGAACAAGCATCGCGACTTCCGCCGCCTCTGCACGGCTGCCGGAAAAGCTCGCGGCTGAAGCCGCTCCCACCAGAGCCGGGTGCGCCGAAGCGCTCAGAACGACATGAACATCCCGCCGTTGACCGGCAGGTTGGCGCCGGTGACGAACCCGGCCGCGTCGTCGGTGAGGAACGCCACCGCGCGCGCGATCTCCTCCGGCTGGCCCAACCGGCCCACCGGCACGTCCTCGACGATGCGGTCGCGGATCTCCTGCGGCATGGCCATCACCAGCGCCGTCTCGCAGTAGCCGGGCGAGACCGAGTTGACGGTCACGCCCTTGCGCGCCACCTCGCGCGCCAGCGCCATCGTGAAGCCGTGCATGCCGGCCTTGGCGGCGGCGTAGTTGGTCTGCCCGAACTGCCCGGTCTGGCCGTTCACCGAGCTGATGTTGACGATGCGGCCGAAGCCGCGCGCCGCCATGCCCTCGACCACCTGCCGGCAGAGGTTGAACACGCCGTCGAGGTTGACCCGCAGCACCGCGTCCCACTGCGCGCGCTGCATCTTGCGCAGGGTGGCGTCGCGGGTGATGCCGGCGGCGTTGACCAGGATGTCGATCCCGCCGTGGCGCGCGTCGATGCCCGCCACCAGCGCCGCGCAGGCGTCGAAGTCGGAGACGTCGCCGGCGGCGAAGTGCACGTCAAGGCCGTCGGTCTCGCGGGCGAATTCCTCGATGCGGTCGCCGCGACCCTCCAGGTCGATGGCGACCACGGTGCGGCCCTGCGCGGCCAGGGACTTGCAGATGGCGGTGCCGAGCCCGCCGATGCCGCCGGTCACGGCGGCGATGCGCTTGCCCATCGGGAGCCCCGCCTACTTGCCGCGCTTGGCGGTGTCCTTGTCCGCCGCGGCGGACGGCTTGCGTCCCATCCCGGCGACCAGGTTCTCCTGGAAGTCCTTCCACAGCTCCATGTTGCGCTCGGTGAGTTGGTTCATCATCGCCCACGGCGTCTGCCCGAGCATGCTGCCCATCTGCTGGCGGAACTGCGCCTGCTGCTCCATGAAGGTCTGCATCGAGCGGTCCAGGTAGCTGCCCATGAAGCCCTGCAGCGAATCGCCGTAGAAGCGGATGATCTGCGCCAGCAGCTGGGTCGAGAGCATCGGCTGCCCGTCCTGCTCGTGCTCGGCGATGATCTGCAGCAGCACCTGCCGGGTCAGGTCCTCGCCGCTCTTGGCGTCGCGGACCTCGAACTCCTCGCCGTCGACGATCAGCTGGCGCACGTCCTCGATGGTGATGTAGCTGGAGATGTCGGTGTCGTAGAGGCGGCGGTTCGGATACTTCTTGATGACGCGCGGCTTGGTCATGGAGCAAAGGCTCTAACGAGGCGTCCCCGCAGCATGGCGCAGTGCAGCACGGGTTGCAAGGCGGGGCGGGAGGGGAAAGCCGGGCGGGCCTTCCTACGGAAGCGTCATTCCCGCGAAAGCGGGAACCCAGCGCCTTTCAGGCCGTCGCGGAGCCGTTGCAAGGGCCAAAGCCCCTGGGTTCCCGCTTTCGCGGGAATGACGCTTCTTGGGGGACAAGCCAAGGAATTGACGCGATCAGGACGCGAACCGCGCGCAACCGCAGGCATGGGGCACCCGCCGGCGCGGCATCCGATGCCGGTGCGGCGGCCGAACGCCCTGTTCAGGCCGCCGCGGCGCCCGGCTCACCACCCCATGTACTGGCCGCCGTTCGCCGCCAGGTTGGCGCCGGTGATCCAGCTGGCCTCGTCCGGGATGAAGAACGACACCGCGTAGGCGATCTCGTCCGGCGTGCCCAGGCGGCCGGTGGGGATCTGCGCGACGATCTTTTCGCGCACCGGCTCGGGCACGGCCATCACCATGTCGGTGCCGATGTAGCCGGGCGAGACGGTGTTGACGGTGATGCCGAACTTCGCGTTCTCCTGCGCCAGCGAGATGGTGAAGCCGTGCATGCCGGCCTTGGCCGCGGCGTAGTTGGCCTGGCCGTACTGGCCCTTCTGGCCGTTGATCGAGCTGATCTGGATGATCCGCCCCCACTTGCGGTCGCGCATGCCCTCGATGACGGGGCGGGTGACGTTGAACACCGAGTTGAGGTTGGTGTCGATGACCTCGCGCCACTGCTGCGGGCTCATCTTGTGGAAGGTGCCGTCGCGGGTGATGCCGGCGTTGTTGACCAGGATGTCGACCGGGCCGAGCTGCTGCTCGACCTCGCGCACCATCGCTTCCGCGTCCTCCGGCGTGGAGACGTCGCCGCGGGCGAGGGCGACGTCGAAGCCGGCCTGCTTCATCTGCGCCTGCCAGGCCTTCGCCTTCTCCTCGTTGCGGTAGTTGGTCGCCACCTTGTGACCACCGGCCGCCAGCCGCCTGCAGATTGCCGTGCCGATCCCGCCGGTGCCGCCGGTCACCAGTGCCACGCGCGTGGTCATCTCGCCTTCTCCCAGTTGGACGACGGGCTCCAACAGGCCCGTCGCGATCGATTCTATTCGGCGTCGATGACGGCGTCGTTGTGCGTTGCGGCGAGGGTCGCGGGCGGGGTGCGCGGGATGCGCCCGGGGTCGAAGGCGCGTACCGCGGCGTCGAGGGTGGCCCCGAGCGACGCCCGGGGCCACGCCCGCGCCGGCTGGCCGAGCGCGAGCCAGGCGGCGCGCAGCGCGGGCAGCGGATCGTCGTCGTCGACCGGCAGCGCGGCCAGCGACTTGGACAGCTTGCGGCCCTGCGCGTCGACGACCAGCGGCAGGTGCGCGTAGGCCGGCGTCGGCAGGCCGAGCCGCCGCTGCAGGAAGACCTGCCGCGGCGTCGAGTCGAGCAGGTCGGCGCCGCGCACCACTTCGGTGATGCCCTGCGCGGCGTCGTCCGTCACCACCGCCAGCTGGTAGGCCCAGGGGCCGTCCGCGCGGCGCAGCACGAAGTCGCCGACCTCGCGCGCGACGTCCTGCACGATGGCGCCGTGGACCCGGTCCTCGAACGCGATCACCGTGCCGTCGGGCACGCGCAGCCGGATCGCGGGGTCCGGGCGCCGCGCCCCGGCGACGCAGGCGCGGTGCACGCCGCCGGCCGCGGCCAGGTCGCTGCGGCTGCAGTGGCACTCGAAGGCATGGCCGGCGGCGAGCAGGCCTTCGAGCGCTTCCGCATAGCGTGCGCCGCGCGCGCTCTGCCGCAGCACCGGGCCGTCGGGGAACAGGCCGAACGCCGCCAGCGTCCGCAGCTGTGCGTCGGCGGCGCCGGCGACCTCGCGCGGCGGGTCGAGGTCCTCGATCCGGACCCGCCATTCCCCGCCGGCGCGCCGTGCCACCAGCCAGCTGCCGAAGGCGGCCAGCAGGGAGCCGAAGTGCAGTGGCCCGGTGGGCGAGGGCGCGAAGCGGCCGCGGTAGGGCGGGGAAGGCATGGGGCCGGAAGCCGGGGGACGGGAAGAGCGCAGGACGAAGCGGGGGTGGCCGGCGGTCAGCGCGGCCGGGGCCGGCGATGCGGTTCCGGCCTCCGCCACCTAATCGAAGTCGTAGTTCATCTCCGGCCCCGCGGGCGCCAGGAAATTGCCCTCGACGTAGTCCACGCCGGCCGAGAACAGGATCGACATGCTGGCCGCGTCGGCGACGAACTCGGCGATGGTGCGGATGCCCAGCTCGCGCGCCTTGCCGGCGATCTCGCGGATGCGGTCCTGGTTGCCGGGATGCTTCGGCAGGTCCTCGACGAAGCTGCGGTCGACCTTGAGCAGGTTCGGCTTCAGGTGCGCGAGCAGCTGGAACGAGTCCAGGCCGGCGCCGAACTGCTCCAGCGCGATCCGGCAGTCGAGCTTGCCGATCGCCGCGGCGAATTCCTGCGCGGCCTTGAGGTGGGTGAACACCTTGGCCTCGGGCAACTGCAGCACCAGGTACTCGCCGGGCACCCCGTGGGCGGTGAGCTGCTCGCCGATGTAGCGGACCAGGCTGTCGTCGTCGAGCGAGGCCTGGCTGACCTTGACCAGCAGCGTGGTCGGCCGGCCGGCGCTGATGCGCTGGCCGATCGAGGCGATGGTGTGGCCGATGACGTAGCGGTCGATCTCCCACAGCAGGCCGTGCTCCTCGGCGATCTGCAGGAAGCTCAGCGGCTTGACCAGCTCGCCGTCGCCGGCGTCCAGGCGCAGGAAGGTCTCGTAGACCGCGCCGTTGTCGCCCTGCAGGCTGATCACCGGCTGGTAGTGCAGCACGAAGCCTTCCTGGTCGAGGGCGTCGCGCAGCCGCGCCACCCAGGCCTGGACGTGCTCCTCCTCGGCGCGGTCGGCCGCGCCGGGGTCGAAGATCTCGAAGCGGTTGCCGCCGACGCCGCCGGAGGACTGCACGCCCTGGTTGGCCTTGGCGAGCACCTGGGTGACGCTGGCGATCTTCTCGCCGATCTGCACGCCGCCGATGCTGGCGGTGATCACGCTGGAGCGGTTGCCGATCGGGAACACATGCGAGGCGAAGGCCTCGCGGATGCGCTCGGCCATCGCGCTGGTGCCGGCGTAGTCGCTGTTGCGCACCAGCACGGCGAGGCTGTGCTCGGAGAAGCGCGCAGCCACCGCGTCCTCGCCGATGGCGGCCTGCAGGCGCTCGGCCATCGCCGCCAGGATCGCATCGGCCGCGTCCAGGCCGATGTCGTGCAGCAGGCGCTGGTAGTGGTCGGGCTCGAGCAGCAGCAGCCCGTGCTGGCCGTTGCGCTGCGCGGCGTCGGACACCGCGTCCTCGAGTGCGCGCAGGAACGTGGGCCGGTTGAGCAGGCCGGTGACCTGGTCGCGCTGCCGGAGCTCCTCGATCTCCTGCGCCAGCCCCGGATCGAATTCCTGCTCCTGGCGCCGGAACACCACCTGCAGGCAGGACTCGCCCTCGTACAGCGCCGGCGAGAACTCCATCGAGGCGGGGAAGCCGTTGCCCTCGATGTCGCGCGCCTCCAGGTCGTAGCGCGGCGGCGGCGGCTCGCCCCTGGCCAGGTCCTTGAGCAGGTGCTTGAAGTCCTCCACGTGCTGCGGCGCGACCAGGTCGAGCAGCGACATGCCCTCGATGTCCTCGAAGGAGTCGTAGCCGAACATTTCCAGGTAGGCGCCGTTGGCGCGGATGTGCATGCCCTCGTGGACGTAGGCGATGGGATCGCGCGAGGACTCGATCAGCGTGTCGCAGCGGCGCTCGGTCTCGCGCACCCGCGCCTCCAGCCGGCGCAGCGCGCGGCGGTCCTCGAGGTCGTCCCATTCGCGGCGCACCGTCGCCAGCAGCTGCTGCGGCTTGTGGCGCAGCGCGACGTTGCGCGCGCCCGCGGACTGGGCCTCCTGGAAGCCGGCATCGTCGATGCCGTCGCTCACCGCCACCACCGGGATGTCCTTGCCGCTGGACGCGATGGCCTGCATCACTTCGGGGAACGGGATCTGCCCGGCCTGCTGCGCGGCCAGCACGAGGTCGATCGGCTCCGCGGCGACCATCGCCGCCAGCTCGTCGCCGGAGCCGGGGCGCAGCGGCCGCACCGCGATCCCGGAGTTGCGCAGGGCGCTGACGATGGCCTCGGCTTCCTCGACGCTGTCGTCGACGATCATCAGCCGCAGGGCTTGGTCCGGGTTCTTCGACATGCGGGCGTTTATGCCATGCGGCCAAGGCCCTAGTCTACGGCGGCGCGCTCAGAGCGGGCGCTTGGAGGCGTCGCCGGCGACCTCGCGCACCAGCTTCGGCACGAGGTAGCCCGGCAGCCGGGCCAGCAGGGCCGCGTGCAGCCCGCGTGCCTCCGCGTCCGGCACCTCGAAGTGCGCGGCGCCGGCCACGCGGTCGAGCTGGTGCAGGTAGTAGGGCAGCACCCCGGCGGCGAAGCCGCGCTCGGACAGTTCCGCCAGCGCGTCGACCGAGTCGTTGACGCCGCGCAGCAGGACCGCCTGGTTGAGCACGCTCGCGCCGGTCGCGCGCAGCCGCGCCATCGCCGCGTCCACGGCGCCGTCGAACTCGCGCGCATGGTTGGCGTGCACCACCACCGCGACCGGCCACGGCAGCGCGCGCAGCCAGGCGCAGAGCGCGTCGTCGACCCGCTCCGGCAGCACCACCGGCAGGCGGGTGTGGATGCGCAGCCGGCGGACGTGGGGGATCCCCGCCAGGGCGCCGGTGAGCTCGGCCAGCTTCGGCGTGGCCAGCGACAGCGGGTCGCCGCCGGAGAGGATCGCCTCGTGCAGGCTGGCATCGGCGCGGATCGCCGCCACCGCCGCTTGCCAGCCGCCCGCGGCCGCGGTCTCGTCGGCGTAGGGGAAGTGCCGGCGGAAGCAGTAGCGGCAGTGCACCGCGCAGCTGCCGGTGGCGACCAGCAGCGCGCGGCCCCGGTACTTGTGGATCACGCCCTGGCCCGCGCGCGCGGCGGCGTCGCCGACCGCATCGGCGACGAAGCCGGGCATCGGCCGCAGCTCCTCGTCCAGCGGCAGCACCTGCCGCAGCAGCGGATCGTGCGGGTCGCCGGGCCGCATGCGCGCCGCGAAGCCGCGCGGCACCCGCAGCGGGAACTGCGCGGCAGCGGCGGCGGACAGCCCGGGCACGGCGTCCTCCAGGCCGAGCAGCGCCAGCAGTTCGCGCGGGTCGCGCACGGCCTCGCGCCACAGGCGCTTCCAGTCGGCGATGGCGTGGCCGCCGGCGGGCGCCGGCTGCAGGGCGGGGAGGGCAGCGGGTATCATGCAGGGTCTGTTCCGGGGCCTCCGGCCGGACCGGAACCCAATTCCAACATTCTAGCCGCTGCCGGCGGCCGACCCGCCCGGCAGCCCAAGGGAGTACCGATGGCCAGCTACGGCATGAACGACGTCAAGAACGGGATGAAGATCCTGATCAACAACGATCCCGCGATCATCACCGACACCGAATACGTCAAGCCGGGCAAGGGCCAGGCGTTCACCCGCGTGAAGTACCGCCTGATCAAGTCCGGGCGGGTGCAGGAAATCACCATGAAGAGCACCGACTCGGTCGAGGCGGCGGACGTGGTCGATACCGACATGCAGTACCTGTACAGCGACGGCGAGTACTGGCATTTCATGCAGCAGGAGACCTTCGAGCAGGTGCAGGCCGACAAGGCCGGCATGGGCGGCGCGGAAAAGTGGCTCAAGGGCGAGGAGGACTGCGTGGTGACGCTGTGGAACGGCACACCGATCCAGGTCACGCCGCCGAACTTCGTCGAGCTGAAGATCGTCGAGACCGACCCGGGCGTGAAGGGCGACACCGCCGGCACCGGTGGCAAGCCGGCCACGCTGGAGACCGGCGCGGTGGTGCGCGTGCCGCTGTTCGTCGGCCAGGACGAGGTGATCAAGGTCGACACCCGCTCGGGCGAGTACGTCTCGCGGGTGAAGTGACGATTCGGCCCGTGGGCGCGGGGCGGCCCCC
>JAYRKR010000006.1:0-44193 GCA_041905645.1 Luteimonas sp. | reverse complement strand
CGGTGTTACCTCGGCCCCCCCCGGGCTGGGGCTCGTCGGCGGGGGGTGTCTGGTGCCGCCGGGGCCGGGGGCCGCGCCCCCCCCACGGCTCTGCCAAATCGTCATCCCCGCGAAGGCGGGGATCCAGGGACGTGCTGTTTTCGGCTGTTTTCGGACGCGCTGAAGTCCGTGGATCCCCGCCTTCGCGGGGATGACGAGCAAACATAGAGACGAATGACCGAGCAAGCCCCCGAACCCTGCGACCTCCTCATCGAAGCCGGCTTCGTCGTCCCGGTCGAGCCGCACCGCGTGGTGCTGGAAGACCACGCCGTCGCCGTGCGCGGCGGCGCGATCGTCGCGCTGCTGCCGATCGCCGAGGCGCGCGCGCGCTTCGCGCCGGCCGAGACCGTCTCGCGCCCCGACGGCGTGCTGGTGCCGGGCCTGGTCAACGCCCACGCCCACAACCCGATGACCCTGCTGCGCGGCGTCGCCGACGACCTGCCGCTCAAGGTCTGGCTGCAGGAGCACATCTGGCCGATCGAGGGCGCGGTGATCGGCCCGGACTTCGTCGCCGACGGCATCACGCTCGCCATCGCCGAGATGCTCCGCGGCGGCACCACCTGCACCAACGAGAACTATTTCTTCCCCGACGTGCAGGCCGCGGTCTACAAGCGCCACGGCTTCCGCGCGCGGGTCGGCCTGCCGGTGATCGACTTCCCGACCGCGTGGGCGGGCAGCGACGACGAATACTTCGACAAGGCCGGCGAAGTCCACGACCAGTGGCGCGGCGACCCGCTCGTCGCCACCGCCTTCGCGCCGCATGCGCCGTACACCGTCAACGACGCCAACTTCGAGCGCATCCGCATGCTGGCCGACCAGCTCGACGTGCCGGTGCACCTGCACCTGCACGAGACCGCGCAGGAGGTCGCGCAGTCGCAGGAGAAGCACGGCCAGCGCCCGATCGCGCGCCTGGACCGGCTCGGCCTGTTCAACGACCGCTTGATCGCGATCCACATGACCCAGCTCACCCGGGCCGAGATCGAGCTGTGCGCCGAGCGCGGCGTGAGCGTGGTGCACTGCCCGGAATCCAACCTCAAGCTCGCCTCCGGCTTCTGCCCGGCCTGCGCGCTGGAGCGCGCGGGCGTGAACCTGGCCATCGGCACCGACGGCTGCGCCAGCAACAACGACCTCGACATGGTCGGCGAGACCCGCACCGCGGCGATCCTGGCCAAGGCGGTGGCCGACGACGCGGCCGCGTTCGACGCCTTCAGCGCGCTGCGCGCGGCCACGCTGGGCGGCGCCAGGGCGATGGGCTTCGACCACCTGGTCGGCTCGATCGAGCCGGGCAAGCAGGCCGACCTGGCCTGCTTCGACCTGTCCGCGCTGGAGACCCAGCCGCTGCACCACGTGGTCTCGCAGCTGGTCTACGCCACCGGCCGCCACCAGGTCGGGGACGTGTGGATCGCCGGCCGGCCGAAGCTGCGCGAGCGGCGGCTGGTGGACATGGACGCCGATGCGATCGTCGCCAACGCCAGGCAGTGGCGCGCCCGCATCGCCGCGATCGACCACGCTTCGACGTAGGAGCGCGCCGTGCGCGCGATGCGACGGCATTCCGGATTGGCGATCGCGCCCATGGGGCGCTCCTACAGGCAGGATCACCGATGAACGCAAGCCCCGAGCCGCAATCCAACTTCCGCCAGTCCGAGCTCGACAAGTTCGCCGCGCTCGCCAACCGTTGGTGGGATCCGAAGGGCCCGCAGAAGGCGCTGCACGCGCTCAACCCGGTGCGCCTGCGCTACGTCGCCGACCGGGTCGCGCTGCGCGGCGCCAAGGTGCTCGACGTCGGCTGCGGCGGCGGCCTGCTCAGCGAGGCGCTGGCGGGCGAGGGCGCCGACGTCACCGCAATCGACCTGGCCGTGGACCTGGTCAAGGTCGCGCGCCTGCACGGGCTCGAATCCGGGGCGAAGGTCGACTACCGCGTGCAGGCGGTCGAAGGCCTCGCCGCCGAACGCCCCGCTTCCTTCGACGCGGTCGCGTGCATGGAGATGCTCGAGCACGTGCCGGACCCGGCCGCGATCCTGCGCGCCTGCGCGACGCTGCTCAGGCCGGGCGGGCGCCTGTTCGTGTCGACCCTCAACCGCACCCCGGCGGCGTTCGCGCTCGCGATCGTCGGCGCCGAATACGTCGCGCGCCTGCTGCCGAAGGGCACCCACCGCTACCGCGACTTCATCAAGCCGTCCGAGCTCGGCGCCTGGCTGCGCGATTGCGGGCTGCGGCTCGAGGACGTCGGCGGACTGGTGTACGAACCCTGGCGCGACGCGGCCCGGCTGTCGCCGCGGACGGAAGTCAACTACCTCGCCTGCGCGCTCAAGCCGGTGGACGCGGATGGCGCATAGCGGAGAGGAACGCGGCGAACCGGCGGTGCGTTTCCCGCGGCTGGCCCTGTTCGACCTCGACGGCACCCTGGCCGACAGCGCCCCGGACATGCTGGCGGCGGTGAACGCGCTGCGGGCGGCGCGCGACCAGGCGCCGATGGCGCTCGATGCGCTGCGCCCGCACGTGTCGAAGGGCGCGCGCGCGATGATCGCCGCCGGCTTCCCGCGCCTCGACGAGGCCGGGCGCGAGGCGCTGGTGAAGCCCTTCCTCGATGCCTACGAACGCGAGCTCGGCCGCCACGGCGGGCCGTTCGACGGCGTCGAGGCCCTGCTCGCCGCGCTCGAGGCCGACGGCGCGCGCTGGGGCATCGTCACCAACAAGCCCGAGTACCTCGCCCGGCAGGTGTTGCCGGCGCTGGGCTGGGCGTCGCGCTGCGCGATCCTGGTCGGCGGCGACACGCTGGCCGAGCGCAAGCCGCATCCGCTGCCGCTGCTGCATTCGGCGCAGGCGCTCGGCTTCCGGCCGGGCCAGTGCGCCTACGTCGGCGACGACGAGCGCGACATCCTCGCCGCGCGCCGCGCGGCGATGCCGTCGGTGGTGGCGCTGTGGGGCTATCGCCTGCACGAGGACGACCCCGAAGCCTGGCTGGCCGACGCGATGGCGGAATCGCCGCGCGACCTGCTCGACCCTGCCGCCTGGCCCCTGTAGGAGCGCCCCATGGGCGCGAAGCCTTCGCCGCGGACGCCTGTCGCGCCCATGGGGCGCTCCTACAATGACGCGATGGACACCGCCGACGGATTCACCGCCAAGTGGCACGCGCGCTGGCCGGAATGGAACACCGGCAGCGCCTTCCTGCCGGCATCGCACCGCGACTGCACGCCAGCCTGGTTCGCGCTGCTGCAGGAGCTGACCGACGCCGCGTGGGCCGGTGCCGACGCCACGCCCGGGCTGGCCAAGCTGGCCTGGTGGAACGAGGAACTGCTGGGCTGGGCGAAGGGCGCGCGCCGGCATCCGCTGGGCGCACGCCTGCAGGCGCTGCCCGCGCCCTGGGATGGACTCGCGGCCGCGCTGCGCCCGCTGCAGGCCAGCCGCGAGCTGCCACCGGACCGCGCCGCGCTGGCCGGCGCCCTCGCGCCCTTCGCGGAAGCCGTCGCCCGCTGCGAAGCCGCGTTGTTCGGCGGCGCTGGCGAGGCCGGGACGGTGCTGGACTGCCTGCAGGCCGAGCGCCTGCTGATGGAGGGCGACGCCGAGCGCGCGCGCGGGCTGCTCGCGGCGTGGCCGGCGCACGCCACCGGCCCGCTCCCGCGGCGCCTGCAGTCGGCGTTCCTGCGCCAGCGGCTGCGCGCGCTGGCCGCGGGCGCACCGCGCCGCCCGCCGTCGCCGCTGCGCAGCCTCTGGCTGGCCTGGCGCGCGGCGCGCGGTTGAGCGGCCCGGGCAGGAACGCAGCGTTTCGGGGGCGTTGAACGGGCTGCCGGTAGACTGTGCGCCCGTTTTCCCCGCGCAGCCTCCCGTGAATCCCCCGAGCCAGCCCTCCCTGCCGGACGTCGCCGGCGACCCCGCCATCGCCGCGCGCCCGCTGCAGTGGGTCGGCATGGAGCGCATCGCGCTGCCGCTGGCGGTCCCCGGCGCGGATGGCGCCGCCCTGCAGGTCGCCGCGTCGGCCGACGTCTTCGTCGACCTGGCCGAGCCCGACGCCCGCGGCATCCACATGTCGCGGCTGTACCTGCGCCTGCAGGACGCGCTGGCGTCCGAGGCGATCACGCCCGCCGGCCTGCGCCGCGTGCTGCAGGACTGCATCGACTCGCAGGATGGGCTGTCGACCCGCGCGCGCATCGTGCTGCGCTACGAGCAGCTGCTCCGGCGCCGCGCGCTGGCCAGCGGCAATGCCGGCTGGAAGCGCTATCCGGTGGAGATCGACGCGACCCTGGCCGACGGCCACCTGTCGTTGGCGCTGGCGTTCTCGGTCGAGTACTCCAGCACCTGCCCGGCCTCGGCCGCGCTGTCGCGCCAGCTCAACGCGCAGCGTTTCGCCGAGGACTTCGCCGCGGCGCGGCCGCTGTCGACCGCGGTCGTGCGCGACTGGCTGGCGTCCGAGCGCGGCCTGGCCGCGACGCCGCACGCGCAGCGCAGCCGCGCCGACGTGCGCGTGCACCTGCGGCCGGCGTTCGGCCAGCTCACGGTCGAAAGCCTGGTCGACGCGATCGAGGCCGCGCTCGGCACGCCGGTGCAGACCGCGGTCAAGCGCGAGGACGAGCAGGCCTTCGCGCGCCTGAACGCCGAAAACCTGATGTTCTGCGAGGACGCGGCGCGCCGCGTCGCCGCCGCGCTGTCGGCCGACGCCCGCATCGAGCGCTTCGACGCCACCGTCTCGCACTTCGAGAGCCTGCACCCGCACGACGCGGTGGCGCGGGTCTCCGGGACCGGCTCGGCGGCGTAGCGCTTAGCGCCGGATGGGAAAAGCTCGCGGCTGAAGCCGCTCCCACGAGAACCGGGCAGGCCTGTGGGAGCGGCTTCAGCCGCGAGCTCTTCGACGATTGCGTTACCGCGCCCGCTCCAGCACCAGCAGCGGGTCGACGCGCACCTCGAACCAGTTCATCCCCCAGTGCAGGTGCGGCCCGGTCGCGCGCCCGGTCGCGCCCACGGCGCCGATCACCTGGCCCTGCGCGACGCGGTCGCCCACCTTCACGTCGATGCGCGATAGGTGCAGGAAGTTCGAGCTCACGCCGTGGCCGTGGTCGAGCAGCACGGTGCCGCCGGTGAGGTACAGGTCGGGGTCGGCGAAGGTCACCACGCCGGCTGCCGGCGCCTTCACCGGCGTGCCCGCGGACGCGGCGATGTCCATGCCCGAATGCCCCGCGCCCGGCTGGCCGTTGTACACGCGGCCGCTGCCGAAACGGCCGCTGATCCGGCCCTGCACCGGCCAGACGAAGGGCGCGGCGAAGTCGGCGCGGTCGTCGTCGCGCCCGCGCGCGGCGGTGACACGCGCCTGCTCGCGGCGGATGCGCTCGGCGATCGCCGGCGGCGGATTCACCGTCTTCGGCGGCACGCCGTCGACGTGTTCCAGCGGCCAGTCGCGCGGCGTCACCGCGATGGTTTCCGGCACGCGCATGCCGTCCGCGCGCACCACTTCGAGCTGCAGCGGCCCGCGCGCCTGGCGGTCGACGCCGAACACCACGGTGCCGTAGGGCGTGGGCCGCAGCGTGCGGCCGGCATAGTGCACGACGCTGCCGGCCGGCACGCGGCCGAACACCAGCGCGCCCTGCGATGCGCTCGCCGGGAACACCACGCCCCCGTCGCGGCCGGCCACCTGCGCGCCCGCGATCGCCGGCACGCACGCGGCGAGCAGCCAGCCCGCGGCCCGCGCCGGCCGCATCAGCGATCGAACTCCAGCCGCCGGCCCTGCGGTTCGCCGACGATGCGCTCGCCGTCCCAGGCCAGCTCGCCGTTCACCCAGGTCGCGGCGATGCGCGAGTGGAAGGTGGTGCCCTCGAACGGCGACCAGGCGCACTTGGACAGCACGTCCT
The DNA here is from genome assembly GCA_041905645.1 of Luteimonas sp. Taxonomy (GTDB): domain Bacteria; phylum Pseudomonadota; class Gammaproteobacteria; order Xanthomonadales; family Xanthomonadaceae; genus Luteimonas. Next base: position 38,314 of record JAYRKR010000006.1, on the reverse strand, counting down.
CGCGGCGCACCGTGAACGGGGTGTCGTCCACCAGCGCCAGGTCGGCCCAGTAGCCCTCGCGCAGGAAGCCGCGCTGCTTCACGTCGAACAGCTGCGCCGGCGCGTGCGCCAGCTTCTGCACCACCTGCGCGTTGGACAGCCGGCCCTCGCGCACCAGCTCCAGCGCCGCCACCAGCGCGTACTGCACCAGCGGCAGGCCGCTGGGGGCGCGCATGTAGGGATTGTGCTTCTCCTCCCAGGTGTGCGGCGCGTGGTCGGTGGCCAGCACGTCGACCACGTCGGACGCGAGCGCCTCGATCAGCGCCTCGCGGTCGCTGGCTTCCTTGATCGCCGGGTTGCACTTGATCAGGTGGCCCAGGCGCGCGTAGTCGCCGCGGTCGAAGCGCAGGAAGTGGATGCAGGTCTCGGCGGTGATGCGCTTGCGCACGCCGTTGGCGTCCACCAGCGGGCCGGGCGTGAACAGTGCCAGCTCGTCGGCGGTGGAGATGTGCAGCACGTGCAGGCGGGTGCCGTGCGCGCGGGCCAGCTCCAGCGCGAGCCTGGTCGACTTGATGCAGGCCTCGCGCGAGCGGATGTCCGGATGGCAGGCGGCGGGGATGTCGTCGCCGTACTCGCCGCGGTACTTCGCCAGCATCGCGTCGATCATCGGCGTGTCTTCGCAATGAGTGATGATCGGCACCGGCGCCTCGCGGAAGATGCCGGCCAGGGTCCCGGGATCGTCGACCAGCATGTTGCCGGTGGAGGCGCCCATGAACACCTTCACGCCGGGCGCGGCGAGCGGGTCCATGGTGCGGATCGCCTCGAGGTTGTCATTGCTCGCGCCCATGTAGAAGCCGAAGTTGGCGCGCGCGCGCCCGCCGGCGCGCCGGTACTTGTCCTCCAGCACGCCGGCCGAGAGCGTCGGCGGGCTGGTGTTGGGCATGTCCATGAAGCTGGTGGCGCCGCCTGCGACCGCGGCCGCCGATTCGAAGGCGATGTCGGCCTTGTATTCCATGCCCGGTTCGCGGAAGTGCACCTGGTCGTCGATCATCCCCGGGAGCAGGCGGCGCCCGGCGGCGTCGACCACCGTTTCGCCGGCGCGCGCGGCCAGCCCGTGGCCGATGGCGTCGATGCGGCCCTGCGAGATGCGCAGGTCGCCGTCGAATTCGCGCCCCTCGTTGACCAGGCGGGCGTTGACGATCAGCGTGTCGGGCATGGGGGGTCCTGGCGTGGATGGCGATGGCGGGCCGGCGGCACCGGATCGTGCCCGCCCGGATGGAGCGGATGGCAGCGGCCGATGCGCCGCAGCGCCAGCCAGCCGCCGCGCAGCGCGCCGTGGCGCGCGATCGCCTGCATGGCGTATTCCGAGCAGGTCGGGACGAACCTGCAGCGCGGCCCGAGCAGGGGACTCAGCCAGCGTTTATAGGCGCGCAGCAGGGAGATGAGGAGGCGGGCGATCACGGCGTGTCGATGCGGGGGCGCCGCGGCGGCCGGCGCGGTTGCCGCTGTAGGCAGGGCAGGGTATAACAGCGCGCTTTCCCATCCAAGGGAACCACATCTCCCCCGCCAGGGAGATCAGGAAGGACCGCAGCAAGTGGCAGTGAAGAAACCCGTCAAGAAGGCCGCCAAGGCCGCCAAGAAGCCCGTCGCCAAGAAGCCCGCCGCCAAGCCGGCAGCCGCCAAGAAGGCCGTCAGGAAGGCCGCGAAGCCGGCCCCGGCGAAGAAGCCGGCCGCCAAGGCCGCGCCTGCGAAGAAGGCCCCCGCGAAGAAGGCCGCGCCCAAGCCCGCGCCGGCGAAGAAGCCCGTCGCCAAGCCCGCGAAGAAGCCGGCGCCCGCCGCCAAGGCCGCCAGGCCGGCTCCCGCGAAGGTCGCGCCGAAGAAGGCCGCCAAACCGGTCGCCAAGTCCGCGCCGGTCGCGAAGAAGGTCGACAGGCCGGCCCCGGCGCAGAAGGCGGCCCAGCCCGCGGTCGAGAAGAAGGCGCCGGTGAAGGCAGCGAAGGCGGCGCCGCAGGAAGCACCGGCGAGGCCCGCGCCGAAGTCGCCGTTCGCGCCGCGCCCGGTCGGCAAGGTCGCGGTGGCGGTGGTGTCCAAGCCCGCCGCGCCGGCGCCCCGGGTGAAGGTCAAGGTCGTGTCCTACGAGACCGACGACGCCACCGGCCGCCCGCTCGTCCCGGCAGGCTACCGGCCCTCCACGGACGAGGAGTACATGAACCCGCTGCAGGTCGAGTACTTCCGCCAGCGCCTGCTGCAGTGGCGCGCCGACCTGGTCGAGGAGTCCAAGCAGACCATCGAGAACCTCAAGGACGAAGTGCGCGACGTCGGCGACGAGGCCGAGCGCGCCACCCGCGAGACCGAGAACTCGCTGGAACTGCGCACCCGCGACCGCTACCGCAAGCTGATCGGCAAGATCGACAGCACGCTCAAGCGCCTGGACGCGGGCGAGTACGGCTACAGCGTCGACTCGGGCGAGGAGATCGGCCTGGAGCGCCTCGAGGCGCGCCTGACCGCCGAGCGCACCATCGACGAGCAGGAGCGCTGGGAGCACCTGCAGAAGCAGATCGGCGACTGAGCCGCTGCCGTCCCGGTCGCGATGCGAGAAACCCGGCCCAGGCCGGGTTTTTCGTTGCGGCGGGGACGAAATGCGATCATGCGCCCGCGGCACCGGGCCGCGGGACGACGGGAGGCCGGCATGACGCTCGACGAGGGGTTCATGCGCGAGGCGCTCGCGCTCGCGCGCGCCAACATCGGCGAGGGCGGACGGCCGTTCGGCGCGGTGCTGGTGCGCGGGGGCGAAGTCGTCGCCCGCGCCGCCAACCGCATCCACGACACCTGCGATCCGACCGCGCACGCCGAACTGCTGGCGATCCGCGAGGCGGCCAGGGTGCTCGGGAGTCCGCGGCTGGACGGCTGCGTGGTGTACGCCAGCGGGCATCCGTGCCCGATGTGCCTGGCGGCGATGCACCTGTGCGGCATCTCGGCTGCCTGGTACGCCTATTCGAACGAGGACGGCGCACCGTTCGGGCTGTCCACCGCCGCGGTGTACGCACAGATGGCACTGCCTCCCGGCGAGCAGTCGCTGCCGCTGCGCGCGCTGCGCCCGGCGGGCGAGGGCGGCCTGTACGCGCAGTGGGAAGCCAGGCCGGGCTGAGGCCTATTGCAGCTCGCGCAGGTCCAGCCGCCGCAGCCGCGGCGCGCGCCAGGTGGTGATGCCGACCACCCCCAGGGTGACGAAGCCGCCCATCACCACTGCCGGCACCAGTCCCAGCAGGCGCGCCATGGTGCCGTCGTAGAAGGCGCCGAGCTCGTTGGACGAGCCGATGAAGATGCCGTTGATCGACGACACCCGCCCGCGCATCTCGTCCGGCGTGACCAGCTGCATGATCGTCGAGCGCATCACCACCGAGACGCCGTCGCACATGCCGTAGGCGACCAGGATCGCCGCCGACAGCCAGAAGTGCCGCGAGAGCCCGAACGCGATCGTGCACAGCCCGAAGCAGGCCACCGCCGCCAGCAGCGCGCGTCCGGCGTGCTCCTGCAGCGGGCGTCGCGCCAGCCACAGCGCCACCAGGATCGAGCCCAGCGCCGGCGCGCCGCGCAGGATGCCCAGGCCTTCCGGGCCGTAATGCAGGATGTCCTTGATGAAGGCCGGGAGCATCGACACCGCGCCGCCCAGCAGCACGCTGAACATGTCCAGCGCCATCGCGCCGAGCATGATCTGGTTGCCGGACACGAACCGCAGGCCCTCGCGGATGCTCGAGAACACCGGCGCGCGCTGCAGCAGCTGCGGCGGCTCGGTCACGCGCAGCGTGCCGATCGCCAGCGCCGCCGCCGCGACGATGCACGCGCCGGCGGCGTAGGCCAGCCCCTTGCCGCCCCAGCCGACCAGCGCGCCGCCCAGCGCCGGCCCGACCACCATGCCGCCCTGGAACACCACGCTGCCCAGGCTCGCCCCGCGCACGAACTGCGCGCGCGGCAGCACCCGCGCGAACAGCGCGTTGTAGACCGGCCCGAGGAAGCTGCGCGCGACGCCGGTCAGCGCGATCGCCGCGTAGATCGGCCACACGCTGCGGGTCGGCAGCCAGCCCTGCGTCACCGCGGCCAGCACCAGCGCGGTGGCCAGCAGCCCGCCGCAGGCGGCGACGCCGAGCTTGCGCCGCGGCAGGTGGTCGACCAGGTAGCCGGCGAACGGCGCCACGCCGAAGTACGGCAGCACCTCGGCCAGCCCGATCAGCCCGAGCGCGAACGGGCTGCGGGTGATCTCGTAGACGTGCCAGCCGACGGTGACCGCGACGATCTGGTAGGACAGGATCGTGCAGATCCGGTAGGCCATCAGCGCCCGGAAGCCGCGGTTGGCCAGCGGCGAGCCGGGCGCCTCGTCGACCGAGGGCGAACCGCCCGCGCTCACGCGGCGCGCTGCGCCGCTTCGCGGATGAAGGCGAGCAGGGCGGCCAGCCCGTTGCTGCGCGTCGGCGAAAGGTGCCGCGCCAGGCCGATCTGCGCGATGTAGTCCGCGTCGGTGTCGAGGATCTCGCGCGCGCTGCGGCCCGAGTACACCCGCAGCGCGAGGTAGACCAGGCCGGAGACGATGGCCGAGTCGCTGGTCGCGGCGAAGTCGAGCCGCGCCGCATCCCCGGACGGGACGATCCAGACCATCGACTGGCAGCCGCGCAGGCGGTGTTCCTCGGTCTTCCACGCCTCGGGGAAGGGCGGCAGCTTGCGGCCGAGGTCGATCAGGTACTGGTAACGCTCGGACCAGTCGCCGAAGAAGCCGAATTCCTCGCGGATGGCCTGCTGGGCCGCGGCGGAGGTGGGTTCGAGCGGGAAGGGGGTGTCGGTCACGGCGCCTGGCGGCCTGGGGCGGAAACGGAGTGGCCTATTGTCGCAAACGCGGAGTGCGCGCGGGTATCCATTGCCCTTGTGGGAGCGGCTTCAGCCGCGAGCTTTTCCGGGCGATCGCGCAGTCCGATAACCTAAGAGCTCGCGGCTGAAGCCGCTCCCACAGGTGATTCCACGAGTATCCAGCGCGAGTTGGCTACGCGCCGCGCTTCCAGCGCACGCCCTGCGGCGTGTCCTCCAGCACGATGCCCTCGGCGGCGAGCCGGTCGCGGATCGCGTCCGCGCGCGCGAAGTCGCGCGACTGCTTGGCCTGCGCGCGCTCGTCGATCAAGGCCTGGATGCGCGCGTCGTCGTCGCCGGACGTGCCGCGCCCGAACCAGTCCGCGGGCGACTGCTGCAGCAGCCCGAGCGCGAGGCCCGCGCCCAGCAGCTGCGCCTTCAGCCGCGCGCGCTCGCCGTCGTCGCCCGCCTTGCGGGCGGCCGCCGCGATCGCCGCCAGCTCGGCCAGCGCCTGCGGCGTGTTGAGGTCGTCGTCGAGCGCGTCCTCGACCGCGACGGGGATTTCCGGCGCCGCCTCGACGCCGGCCAGGTCGCGCAGCGTCCCGTACAGCCGGTCCAGCGTGCGCACCGACTGCTCGACCAGCGCCGGCGACCAGTCCAGCGGCTGCCGGTAGTGCGCCGAGAGCAGCGCGTAGCGCAGCGCCTCGGGCGGGTGCGCGCGCACCAGGTCGTGGACCTTCTCGATGTTGCCCAGCGACTTGCTCATCTTCGCGCCCGCGAAGTTGAGCATGCCGTTGTGCAGCCACACGCGCGCGAAAGTGCGGCCGTCGTGCGCGCACTCGCTCTGCGCGATCTCGTTCTCGTGGTGCGGGAACTGCAGGTCGACGCCGCCGGCATGGATGTCGATGGTCTCGCCCAGGTGCGCGGCGGCCATCGCCGAGCATTCGATGTGCCAGCCCGGGCGCCCGCGCCCCCAGGGCGAATCCCAGCCGGGGAGGTCCGGCGTCGAGGGCTTCCACAGCACGAAATCGCCCGGGTCCCGCTTGTACGGCGCCACCTCGACGCGGGCGCCCGCGAGCATCTCCTCCGGATCGCGGCGCGAGAGCTTGCCGTAGCCGGGGAAGCTGGCGACCGAGAACAGCACGTGGCCTTCCGCGGCATAGGCGTGGCCGGATGCGACGAGTCCTTCGATCATGGCCACGATCTGCGCGATGTGGCGCGTCGCCTCGGGTTCGAGGTCCGGCGGCGCCACGCCCAGCGCGGCCATGTCCTCGCGGTAGGCGGCGGCGTAGCGGTCGGTGATCGCGGAGATCGGCACGCGCTGCGCGGCCGCGGCCGCGTTGATCTTGTCGTCGACGTCGGTGATGTTGCGCGCGTAGCGCAGCGCGCCGTGGCGGCGGCGCAGCACGTCGGCGAGCACGCCGAACACCACCGGCCCGCGCGCGTTGCCGATGTGCACGTAGTTGTAGACGGTCGGCCCGCAGACGTACATCGTCGGGCAGGCCGGGTCCAGCGGCACGAACGCTTCGACGCGCCGGGTCAGGCTGTTGTGGAGGCGAAGGCTCATCGCGGACAATCGCGGGGACGGCCGAGGATTCTAGCCGCCGGCGCCGGACCACGACAGCCGGGATTCAGCCCTTGCGTCCCGCGCCCCCCTACACTGGCCGCCCGGCCACCGTCGGTCAGACCGCCGCCACATGCCCCGATTCCGCGCGCTTCCGCTGGTCCTGCTGCTCGCCCCCGCGCTGCCCGCGGCCGCGCAGACGGTGGTCCAGATCGAGAACGTGCGCACGGAATACGCCCGCGTGCTGCGCGCGGAACCGGTCTACCAGACCCTGCGCGCCACGGCGATGGTCGAGCAGTGCGACGACCGGCCCCCCGGAGAGGAAGCACCCAGGCGCGGCCTGGCGCGGGTGGTCGGCGCGGTCAAGGATGCGCTGACCCCGAATTCCGACAAGGACGACCGGAAGGACGAGGCCGCGACGCCGGAGGCCGGCTGCCGCATGGTGCCGGCCGACCGCGAGTTCCGCCGCCCGATCGCCTACGACGTCGATTACGTCCACCACGGCGTGAAGTACCGCTCGCGGCTGCCGTACGACCCCGGTGACCGTCTGCGCGTGCGCGTGTCGATCACCCCGATCGTGCCGGTCGGCGCAGGCAAACCGTGAAACCGGGCCTGCCGCTTGCGGGCCGTGCCGCGGCATGCGAGGATGCCGCCCTCATGCAGCAGACCCGCGCCCACGCCGACATCCTGACCTCCGCCCGCATGGCGGCGGGCATGACGTCGCGCGCGCGCCGACCGGAAGCCCGAATCGCTGGGTAGCCGGAGCTCGCCTCGCACGAGTTTCACAGGACGAACCCAGCCTCCGCGCTGGGTTTTTTATTGGACATTTCCATGAAGCACTTCCTCAACACCCAGGACTGGACGCGCGCCGAGCTCGACGCCGCGCTCGCGCAGGCCGCGCGCTTCAAGCGCGGCGCCGCCGCCGACGCGCTCAAGGGCAAGTCGATCGCGCTGGTGTTCTTCAACCCTTCGCTGCGCACCCGCACCAGCTTCGAGCTCGGCGCGTTCCAGCTCGGCGGCCACGCGGTGGTGCTGCAGCCGGGCAAGGACGCGTGGCCGATCGAGTTCGACCTGGGCACGGTGATGGACGGCGAGGCCGAGGAGCACATCGCCGAGGTGGCGCGGGTGCTCAGCCGCTACGTCGACATGATCGGCGTGCGCGCCTTCCCGAAGTTCGTCGACTGGTCGCTGGACCGTCAGGACCGCGTGCTGCAGGGCTTCGCGAAATACGCCACTGTGCCGGTGATCAACATGGAGACGATCACCCATCCCTGCCAGGAACTCGCGCACGTGCTGGCCCTGCAGGAGCGCTTCGGCACCTCCGACCCCGGATCGAGTCCGGGGCAGGCCCTGCGCGGAAAGAAGTACGTCCTCACCTGGACCTACCACCCCAAGGCGCTCAATACCGCCGTCGCCAACTCGGCGCTGACCATCGCCACCCGCATGGGCATGGACGTGACCCTGCTCTGCCCCACGCCCGAATACGTGCTCGACGAGCGCTACATGGGCTGGGCCGCGGCGAACGTGGCCGAAAGCGGCGGCTCGCTGCAGGTCAGCCACGACATCGAGTCCGCCTACGCCGGCGCCGACGTCGTCTACGCCAAGAGCTGGGGCGCGCTGCCGTACTTCGGCAACTGGGAGGCCGAGAAGCCGGTCCGCGACCGCTTCAGGCATTTCATCGTCGACGAAGCCAAGATGGCGCTGACCAACGACGCCGTCTTCAGCCACTGCCTGCCGCTGCGCCGCAACGTCAAGGCCACCGATGCGGTGATGGACTCGCCCGCCTGCATCGCCATCGAGGAGGCGGAGAACCGGCTGCACGTGCAGAAGGCGGTGATGACCGCGCTGGCGCGCGGTGGTGATTCGTGATTGGTGATTCGTGATTCGCCAAAAGCAGACCCTATCGAACTGACGCCTCGCTTATCCAGGTAGCTTGTATGTCGCCTCAAACCGCTTCTTCCAATCACCAATCACCAATCACCAATCACGGCTCCACGGACATCGTCCTGGCCTTCTCCGGCGGCCTCGACACCAGCTTCTGCGTGCCGTGGCTGCAGGAGCGCGGCTGGGCGGTGCACACGGTGTTCGCCGATACCGGCGGCGTCGACGCGGAGGAGCGCCGCACCATCGAGGCGCGCGCGCGGGAGCTGGGCGTGGCCAGCCACGTCACCGTCGACGGCGGGCCGGCGATCTGGGACGGCTTCGTCAAGCCGTTCGTGTGGGCGGGCGAGGGCTACCAGGGCCAGTATCCGCTGCTGGTGTCGGACCGCTACCTGATCGTCGACGCGGCGCTGGCGCGCGCACGCGATCTCGGCACCACCGCCGTCGCGCACGGCTGCACCGGGATGGGCAACGACCAGGTGCGCTTCGACCTCGCGGTCAAGGCCAGCGGCGACTACCGCATCGTGGCGCCGATCCGCGAGATCCAGAAGGAGCACACCCAGACCCGCGCCTACGAGCAGGCCTACCTGGAGGAACGCGGCTTCGGCGTGCGCGCGAAGCAGAAGGCGTACACGATCAACGAGAACCTGCTGGGGCTGACCATGTCCGGCGGCGAGATCGACCGCTGGGAAGCGCCGGGCGAGGGCGCGCGGGGCTGGTGCGCGCCGCGCAGCGCCTGGCCGGCGGAGCCGCTGCGCGCGACGCTGCGCTTCGTCGCCGGCGAGGCGGTGGCGCTGGACGGCAACGAGATGCCGGGCCACCAGCTGCTGGCCCGGCTCAATACGCTGTTCGCGCAGTACGGCGTCGGCCGCGGCCTCTACACCGGCGACACCACCATCGGCCTGAAGGGCCGGATCGTGTTCGAGGCGCCGGGCCTGACCGCGCTGCTCGCCGCGCATCGCGCGCTGGAGGAAGCGGTGCTGAGCAAGCAGCAGAACCGCTTCAAGCCGGAGGTCGCGCGCAAGTGGGTGGAGCTGGTGTACGAGGGTTTCTTCCACGACCCGCTGAAGACCGACCTGGAGGCGTTCCTCGCCTCGTCGCAGCGGATGGTCAACGGCGAGGTGGTGCTGGAGACCCGCGGCGGCCGCGTCGACGCGGTAGCGGTGGCGTCGCCGCATCTCCTCAACGCCAAGGGCGCGACCTACGCGCAGTCGGCGGACTGGGGCGTGGAGGAGGCCGAGGGTTTCATCAAGCTGTTCGGGATGAGCAGCACCCTGTGGGCCGAGATCAACATGTAGGAGCGCTCCATGAGCGCGATCGCTTTCGCGGCGCACGCCCGATCGCGCCCATGGGGCGCTCCTACAAGAACGACGACATGCTCAACGACATCCTCCAGCACCTCGCCGCCCTGGTGTCCTTCGACACCCGCAACCCGCCGCGCCGGATCGGCGTCGGCGGCATCTTCGACTACCTGCGCGCGCAGCTGCCCGGCTTCCGCGTCGAGGTCGTCGACCACGGCGACGGCGCGGTGTCGCTGCTGGCGGTGCGAGGGCGCCCGCAGCTGCTGTTCAACGTGCACCTGGACACGGTGCCGTCCTCGCCCGGCTGGAGCGCGGACCCGCTCGCGCTGCGCGTCGCCGGCGACCGCGCCATCGGCCTGGGCGCCTGCGACATCAAGGGCGCGGCGGCCTGCCTGCTGGCGGCGGCGCAGGCGACGCGGGGCGACGCGGCCTTCCTGTTCGGCAGCGACGAGGAGGCCAACGATGCGCGCTGCATCGAGGCGTTCCTGAAGAAGCCGCATGGGTTCGCCAGCGTCGTCGTCGCCGAGCCGACCGGCGGCGAGGCGGTGCTCGCCCACCGCGGGATCAGCTCGGTGCTGCTGCGCTTCAAGGGCCAGGCCGGCCACGCCTCGGGCGCGGCCGCGATGGAGGCCAATGCGCTGCACCAGGCGATGCGCTGGGGCGCGCGCGCGCTCGACTTCGTCGAGGGCGAATCGCATCGCCGCTTCGGCGGGCTGACCGGGCTGCGCTTCAACATCGGCAAGGTCGAGGGCGGGATCAAGGCGAACGTGATCGCGCCGTCGGCGGAGGTGCGCTTCGGCTTCCGGCCGCTGCCCTCGCACGACATCGACGAGCTGCACGCGCGCTTCGGCGCCTGCGCCGCGCCGGGCACGCTGGAGCGCTACGAGGAAACCTTCCGCGGCCCGCCGCTGCCGGCCGGCGACGTCGCCGAGGCCGAGGACCGCCGCCTGGCCGCGCGCGACCTCGCCGACGCGCTCGGCCTGCCGATCGGCGGCGCGGTGGACTTCTGGACCGAGGCCTCGCTGTTCTCCGCCGCCGGGCTCACCGCGCTGGTCTGCGGCCCGGGCGACATCGCGCAGGCGCACACCGCCGACGAATGGGTGTCGCTGGCGCAGCTGGAGGCCTACGCCGGGGCGGCGCGCCGCATCATCGCCAACGATAGCAGGATCGATCCTTAGACATGTGGGAGCGGCTTCAGCCGCGAGCTTTTCCGAAAGCGGCAGAGCCCACGAGGCTCGCGGCTGAAGCCGCTCCCACATGGAAGCAGAACACGACCCGACGAGACGCCATGCAAGCCCACCGCCAGACCCGCCAGACCATCGTCCGCCTGCTTTCGGGCATGGGCAGCGCGAAGGAGATCAGCCAGTACCTCAAGCGCTTCTCGCAGCTCGACGCCGCGCGCTTCGCCGTGGTCAAGGTCGGCGGCGCGATCCTGCGCGACGAGCTCGAGTCGCTGGTCTCGTCGCTGGCCTTCCTGCAGCAGGTCGGCCTGACCCCGATCGTGGTCCACGGCGCCGGCCCGCAGCTCGACGAAGCCATGCAGGCGGCCGGCATCGAGAAGCAGGTCGTCGACAACCTGCGCCACACCGACGCCGCGGTGCTGGCGGTGGTGCGGCGCGTGCTGCGGCAGGAAAACCTGCGCCTGGTCGAGGCGCTGCAGGCCGAGGGCGTGCGCGCGACCTCGATCCAGTCGGGGGTGTTCGAGGCCGCCTTCCTCGACCGCGGCCGCTACGGCCTGGTCGGCAGGGTGGAACGGGTGGAGACCGACGGCATCCACGCCGCGATCAAGGTCGGCTCGATCCCGGTGATCGCCTCGCTGGGCGAAACCGCGGACGGCCAGATCGTCAACGTCAACGCCGACTGGGCGGCCAACGAGCTGATCAAGCGGCTGCAGCCGTACAAGATCGTCTTTCTCACCGGCACCGGCGGGCTGCTCGACGGCGAGGGCAGGGTGATCGACTCGATCAACCTGAGCACCGAGTACGACGAACTGCTGGCGCAGCCGTGGCTGCATTCGGGCATGCGGGTGAAGATCGAGCAGATCCACGACCTGCTGATGGCGCTGCCGCCGTCCTCGTCGGTGTCGATCACCCGGCCGGCGGAGCTGGCCAAGGAGCTGTTCACCCACAAGGGCTCGGGCACGCTGGTGCGGCGCGGCGAGCGGGTGCTGCAGGCGACGCGCTGGGACGAACTCGACCTGCCGCGCCTGCGCGGGCTGGTCGAATCGGCCTTCGGCTGCCGCTTGGTCGACGACTACTTCGAGCGCACGCCGCTGCTGCGCGCCTACGTCAGCGAGCACTACCGCACCGCGGTCATCCTCACCGAGGTGGACGGCCTGCCGTACCTGGACAAGTTCGCGGTGCTCGACGATGCCCAGGGCGAGGGCCTGGGGCGCGCGGTCTGGAACGTGATGCGCGAGCAGACGCCGAGGCTGTTCTGGCGCTCGCGCCACCACAACGCGGTCAACATCTTCTACTACGCCGAGTCCGACGGCTGCCTCAAGCAGGAGAGGTGGAAGGCGTTCTGGTACGGGCTCGAAGGCTTCGCCGAGATCGAACGGGCGGTCGCGCACTGCGCCGTCCGCGAACCCACGCTGCGCGACTGAACCATGGATGCCCAAGCACCCGGCTGGACCCGGCCGCCGCGGCTCACCGGCCGCCACGTGGCGCTCGAGCCGCTGTCGCCCGCGCACGCCGGGGGCTTGCGCGCCGCGCTCGGTGACGGCGAGCTCTCGCGCTGCTGGTACACCAGCGTGCCGGCGCCGGCGGACGCCGCCGCCTACATCGACGCCGCGCTGGAGAAGCAGGCGCGCGGCGACTCCTGGGCCTTCGCGGTGCTCGACGCCGCCGGCGAGGTGGTCGGCAGCACCCGCTGCTACGACATGGACCCGGCGGTCCCGCGGCTGCAGGTCGGCTACACCTTCTACGCCCCGCGCGTGCAGCGCACCGGCGTCAACACCGAGGCCAAGCTGCTGCTGCTCGGCCACGCCTTCGAAACGCTGGGCTGCATCTGCGTCGGCTTCGAGACCAGCTGGTTCAACCAGCGCTCGCGGGCGGCGATCGCGCGGCTGGGCGCCAAGCAGGACGGCGTCCTGCGCAGCCACCGCCGCCATGCCGACGGCAGCGTGCGCGATACCGTGGCATTCTCGATCATCGAGTCCGAGTGGCCGGCGGTGAAGCGTAACCTGCAGCGCCGGCTCGAACTGGGAGGCCACGGGCATGGCTGAGAAGAGGATCGTCGGCATCGTCGGCGCGCGCGGCCACACCGGTGCGGAGCTGATCCGCCTGCTGTCCGCGCATCCGGGCTTCGAGCTGGCGTTCGTGTCCTCGCGCGAGCTCGACGGCCAGCCGGTGTCGGCGCACGTGCCCGAGTACCGCGGCGCGCTGCGCTACGCGGACATCGCGCACGAGGCGCTCGGCGACTTCGGCGTCGACGCCTGCGTGCTGGCGCTGCCCAACGGCAAGTCCGGCGCCTGCATCGCCGGGCTGGCGGGGCAGGGCGGCGACCCGGTGATCGTCGACCTCTCGGCCGACCATCGCTTCGACGAGGCCTGGTACTACGGCCTGCCGGAGCTGACCCGCGACCGCTATCGCGGCCAGAAGAGGATCGCCAACCCCGGCTGCTACGCCAGCGCGATGCAGCTGGCGATCGCGCCGGCGCTCGACCTGGTCGATGGCCCGGTGCAGTGCTTCGGCGTTTCCGGCTATTCCGGCGCCGGCACCACGCCGTCCGACCGCAACGACCCCGACAAGCTGCGCGACAACCTGATGCCGTACGCGCTGGTCGACCACGTGCACGAGCGCGAGGCCGGCCGCCAGCTCGGGATCCCGGTCGAGTTCATGCCGCACGTCGCGCCGCATTTCCGCGGCCTGACGGTGACGGTCAACATGCACCTGCGCGACGGGGCGACCCTCGACGCGGTGCGCGCGCGCTACGCCGCTCGCTACGCCGGCGAGCCCCTGGTCCGCGTCCTGGACGACGCGCCCTGGGTGAGCCGCATCGCCGGCCGCCACGGCGTCGAGGTCGGCGGCTTCGCGCTCGCCGGCGACGGCCGCCGCCTGGTGGCGGTGGCCACGCTCGACAACCTGCTCAAGGGCGCCGCGACGCAGGCGCTGCAGAACCTCAACCTGGCCTTCGGGTTCCCCGAAACCGAGGGCATTCCCGTGGAGCCGTGATTGGTGATTGGCGATTGGTGATTCGTAAAAGCGTGAATCTTTCACATCCTGTCATCCCGAGCGCAGCGAGGGATCTGTCTCCGCGACAATGAGGATCCCTCGCTGCGCCCGGGATGACAGCAAGGAAGCGATCGAGCTTTCAATCACCAGCAACCAACCACCTATCACCAATCACCAATCACCAATCACCAATCACCAATCACCAATCACCAAAAGCCAACACCGAATCCGCCATGTCCGACCTGCTCTGGCAAAAACCCGGCGTCGCCGTCGACGCGCAGATCCAGGCCTTCCTGGCCGGCGACGACGTGGTGCTCGACCGCGAATTCTTCCTGCACGACATCGCCGCCAGCCGTGCGCACGCCGAAGGGCTGCAGCGCATCGGCATCCTGTCCGCCGGCGAGCTGGCCGGCATCGCGCGCGAGCTGGACGCGCTGGCCGGCGACTTCCGCAGCGGCGCCTTCGTGCTCGACGAGCGCTTCGAGGACGGCCACTCCGCGATCGAATCGCGCCTGGCCGAGCGCCTGGGCGACGCCGGCCGCCGCATCCACACCGGCCGCAGCCGCAACGACCAGGTGCTGGTCGCCACCCGCCTGTGGCTGAAGGAGAAGCTGGCGCGCACGCAGGCGCTGTGCGTGGAGGCGGCCGACGTCGCCCTGCGGCGCGCCGGCGCCGAGGCCGGCGTGCCGCTGCCCGGCTACACCCACCTGCAGCGCGCGGTGGTGTCGTCGCTGGGCATGTGGTGGGGCGCCTGGGCCGAGGCCTTCATCGACGACGCGGCGCGCGCCCGCGACGCCCGCGCCTGGATCGACGCCAACCCGCTCGGCAGCGCCGCCGGCTACGGCGTCAACCTGGCGCTGGACCGCGACCACGCGACCGATGCGCTCGGCTTCGCGCGCCTGCAGGTCTCGCCGCCGTACGCGCAGCTCTCGCGCGGCAAGTTCGAGCTCGCCGCGCTCGAGGCGCTGGGCAGCGCCATGCTCGACCTGCGCCGCGTGGCCTGGGACCTGAGCCTGTTCACCGGCGCCGAGTTCGGCTTCGTGGCGCTGCCGGCGCAGTACACGACCGGCAGCTCGATCATGCCCAACAAGCGCAACCCGGACGTGATCGAACTGATGCGCGCGAGCTACGCCAGCGTCGCCGCCGCGCGCAGCGAGGTCGAGCAGCTGCTCTCGCTGCCGTCCGGCTACCACCGCGACCTGCAGCTGTCCAAGGGCGCGCTGTTCCACGGCTTCGGCAAGGGCCTGCAGGCGCTGGCGCTGCTGCCGGACCTGCTGCGCAACCTCGAATGGAAGCCCGAGCGCATGCGTGCGGCGCTGGAGCCGTCGATGTACGCCACCGACCTGGCCGTGGACATGGCGAAGCAGGGCGTGCCGTTCCGCGACGCCTACCGCCAGGCCGCCGATCCCGCGCGCTGGGCCGAAGGCGATCCCGCCGCCAGCCTCGCCGCGCGCGTCTCGCCGGGCGCGGCGGGCGACCTGCGGCTGGAGGCGCTGCGGCAGCGGCTGCAGGCGGTGCGGGAAGGCTGAGCACTGAGGGAGATGCGACGGGCCGGAGGCCCCTTGAGGCCGGGCCTTTGTGGGGGGGGGGGCGGCCCCGGGGGGGGGGGGGGGCGGGGGCCCCCCCGCCGCCCCCCCCCCCCGGGGGCCCCCCCCCCCCCCCCCCGCTCCCACAAGAAGCCCTCCGGTTCCGCCGTGGCCGCGGCCGGAAGGAACCGCCGGTGCCTCGTCCTGCCGCGCCGGGATGGGCCGAAAGTCATGCTCCTGTGATTGATGTCGCGTTGTGGCCGGTCGTTCTTCGCACGCGCCGGCGTGCCGGCGTTAGAGTCGTCGTTTCGCCATCGGGGACCCGCCATGCACGCCGCTTCCGCCCGCCTGCTCCGCTGCCTGCTGCCCGGCCTGCTCGCCGCCGCGCCCGCGTTCGCGCAGACCCCGCCGATGACGCCGGACATCACCGGCAAGGAATTCGTCGCGCCCACCGACAGTTACGACTACGTCAAGCGCGAGGTGATGATCCCGATGCGCGACGGCGTCAAGCTGCACACCGTCATCGTGGTGCCCAAGGGCGCGCACGACGCACCGATCCTGCTCACCCGCACGCCCTACGACGCCGACGGCCGCGCCAGCCGCATGACCTCGCCGCACATGCTGGACATCCTGCCGGAGGGCGACGAGGTGTTCGTGCGCGGCGGCTACATCCGCGTGTTCCAGGACGTGCGCGGCAAGTACGGCTCCGAGGGCGACTACGTGACCACCCGGCCGCTGCGCGGGCCGCTCAACGACACCCAGGTCGACCATTCGACCGACGCCTACGACACAATCGACTGGCTGGTGAAGCACCTGCCCGAGTCCAACGGGCGGGTCGGCATGCTCGGCTCGTCCTACGAGGGCTTCACCGTGGTGATGGCGCTGGTGAACCCGCATCCGGCACTGAAGGTGGCCGCGCCCGAGAGCCCGATGGTGGACGGCTGGATGGGCGACGACTGGTTCAACTACGGCGCCTTCCGCCAGGTCAACCTGGGCTACTTCACCGGCCAGATGACCAAGCGCGGCAAGGGCGCGCAGATCGCCAGCGCCGGCTACGACGACTACGAGAACTTCCTGCGCGCCGGCTCGACCGGCGACTACGCGCGCGCCAACGGCCTCGAGCAGATCCCGTGGTGGCACAAGCTCACCGAGCACCCGGCCTACGACGCCTTCTGGCAGCAGCAGGCGCTGGACAAGGTGATGGCGCGCACGCCGCTGAAGGTGCCCACGATGTGGCTGCAGGGCCTGTGGGACCAGGAGGACATGTACGGCGCCAACCACGCCTACGCGGCGATGGAGGGACGCGACACCGGCAACGACCGCAACTACCTGGTCATGGGCCCGTGGCGGCACAGCCAGGTCAACTACGACGCGCGCTCGCTCGGCGCGCTGGAGTGGAACGGCGACACCGCGCTGCAGTTCCGCCGCGACGTGCTCAAGCCGTTCTTCGACCAGTACCTGGTCGCCGGCGCGCCGAAGGCCGACACGCCGCCGGTGCTGGTCTACAACACCGGCGAGGACCACTGGGACCGCCTGAAGGCGTGGCCGCGCAGCTGCGACAAGGGCTGCGCGGGCAAGCCGAAGCCGCTGTACCTGCTGGCCGGTAGCAAGCTCGGATTCGATGCGCCGGTCGCCGGCCAGCCGGAGTACGACGAATACGTTTCCGATCCGGCCAAGCCGGTGCCCTACGTGCCGCGCCCGGTGCACTTCGGCGACCGCGAGTCGTGGACCACCTGGCTGGTGCACGACCAGCGCTTCGTCGACGGCCGCCCCGACGTGCTGACCTGGACCAGCGAGCCGCTGACGCAGCCGCTGCGCATCTCGGGCGTGCCGGAGGTGCACCTGCAGGCCTCCACCAGCGGCAGCGACAGCGACTGGGTGGTGAAGCTGATCGACGTCTATCCCGACCAGGTGCCGTCGAAGCCGGAGATGGGGGGCTACGAGCTGGCGGTGGCGCTGGCGATCTTCCGCGGCCGCTACCGCGAGGGCTTCGATGCGCCCAAGGCGATCGAACCGGACAAGGCGCTGCCGTACGACTTCGCGCTGCCCAACGCCAACCACGTGTTCCAGCCCGGGCACCGGGTGATGGTGCAGGTGCAGTCGAGCCTGTTCCCGCTGTACGACCGCAACCCGCAGACCTTCGTGCCCAACATCTTCTTCGCCAGGCCCGGGGACTACCGCAAGGCGACGCAGCGGGTGTGGCACACGCCGGAGGCGGCGAGCTTCATCAGCCTGCCGGTGCTGTAGCCGTCGTTCCGCGCGGGAGCGGCTTCAGCGGCGAGCTTTCCGGCAACCGGAGCAAGGCTCGCGGCTGAAGCCGCTCCCACAGGCAAGGGCCGGATCGGCCTGCCAGGCGCCCTCGAGCATCCGCGGCTGCACGCCAGCCAGCCGCCGGCCGCCATCCCCGCCACGCTCGTGGCCAGCATCGCGAACGGCCAGGCCCAGCCCCCCGTCGCCTCGTGCAGCGCGCCGAACAGCAGCGGCCCCAGCGAGGCCAGCGCGTAGCCCGCGCCCTGCGTGAAGCCCACAGCGCCGAGCCGCCCGCCCGGCGTGCGCGTGCGCCGGGCGTCTGCGGCGCGATGCCGGGCTTCTGGCTCAATGGCAAGTGGACCTTCGCCGGCAAGGACGCCCACGTCGGCCGCCACGGGGCGCTGCGCTTCGAGCGGATGTGGCTCGCGCTGGTCGCGTTGAACACGTTGATCGTCGGCGGCCTCGACCACCGCCTCGGACTGCGCGATGCGCAAGTGCTCGAGCCGGCCGCGGACCTGCTGTCGGGCAAGGTCGGCTTCCTGTCGCGGCACTGGGTCCACAGGCGCTGACGCGGCCCGCGGAACGGCAGTGGAGCCGCGATATCGCTCCGCTCAGCGCGCCGCAGGCGACGCAAGGCCCGCGGCGAAGCCCGCCAGCAGTTCCTGAAACCGCTTCGGTTGGTCGAGGAACACTGCGTGCGCGGCATCGGCGACCACTTCCAGGCGTGCGCCACGAATCCGCTCGGCCATTGCCCGCTGCGCCTGGAGCTCGGTGGAACGCGCCGATGCGACGATCAACGTGGGACGGTCGAAGCGATCCAGCGCCGCGCGGCGGTCATAGGCGACAAAATCCATCAGCAGCATGCTGATGCCCAGGTCCGGCGGGGTGCGCATGCCCGCATCGACATATGCGTCGATGCGGGTGCGCGCCGCCGGTGCGCTGATGATCGCTTCAAACATGCCATGCAGGTAGGCGCGTTGGTTCCGCTGGTAAAGCGAAAGCCGGTCGAGGAATCCGGTGAGCTGTTCGGGGTGCGAAACCGAGTCCGCCGCGCCGGCGCCCACGGCTGCATCGACCAACACGTAGCCCGCAATGCGGTCGCCTCCCGCCGCCGCCGCATAGGCCGCGACGTCCTGCACGCCCTGCGACCAGCCCACCAGGATCACGTGGCGCAGGTCCAGGGCACGTATCACCTGTTCGAGGTCGCGGGCGCGTTGCTCGGGGGTATTGCCGTACGGGGTGACGGTGGACTGTCCCTGGGATCTCGGATCGATCGCGACCACGCGTGCATCGGTCGCGAACGCGGTCATCTGGTCGCGCCAGATCGCAGTCGTCGCCGACCAGCCGGGGACGAACAGCCAGGTCGTCGCTGCATCGCGTGCACCGCCTTCGAGATAGTGGATGCGCACGCCCTGGCCAACCTCCACATCGCCGCCGTGCAGGCCGGTCCCGGCCGCGAGGCCGACGCACGGCAGGCACGAGAACAGCAGCAGGCTGAGCAGGCGGGCCGGCAAGGATCGCAGCGACATCTCGGCTCCCGGGTTCGCGCTGGAGCCGCGACTGTGTCACCGGCACGAAGTGGCCCATAGTGAGGATAGTCACGGGGCGACCGGTCGGACCTGCGGGCAGGGACGCGGCGCCCGGAGCGCCTCGGAGGCGAGGCAGTGGCCGCAGGCCGTAGAAACTGTAGAAACAGCGAGAAGATCCCTGAGTTTCTGAAAGTCCCCGAGATCCAGATCGAGCGCATCCCCTCCATCGACCGCGAGCTTCATGGCGCTGCCGGTCCTCCGAACCCCGTAGGAGCGCCCCATGGGCGCGATTGCTCTCCCGGGAACGCATCGCGCCCATGGGGCGCTCCTACCAGGCGTCCTCGAGCACCCGCGGCTTGCACGCCAGCCAGCCGCCGAGCACCATCACCGCCACGCTCGCGGCCAGCATCGCGAACGGCCACGCCCAGCCGCCGGTCGCCTCGTGCAGCGCGCCGAACAGCAGCGGCCCCAGCGAGGCGAGCGCGTAGCCCACGCCCTGCATGAAGCCCGACAGCGCCGCCGAGCCGCCCGGCGTGCGGGTGCGCAGGTTGATCAGCGTGAGCGCCAGCGGGAAAGTGCTCGGACCGAGCCCGATCAGCGGCACCCACAGCAGCGGCAGCGCCATCGGCGCCAGCAGCAGGCCGGCGAAGCCGGCGAGATGGCAGGCCGCGCAGGCCAGCACGAGCGGGAAGGGATTGCGCATGCGCACCGCCAGCGCCGGCATGCCCAAAGCGGCCAGCAGCCCCAGCGACGAGTAGAAGGCCACCATCGTGCCGCCGAACGCCGGCGTGGCGCCGGCTTCCACCAGCAGCTTCGGCAGCCAGGTGAACATCGAGTACGTGGCCAGCGAGGTCATGCCGAACATCAGCGTCATGCCCCAGCCCAGCGACGTGCGCCAGACGCGGCCGCGCGCCGGCGGCGCGGCCAGTTCGGGCGCTTCGTCGCCGGTGGCGACGGCGGCGTCGTGGCAGCGCGCCAGGTCGGACTCCCGGCGCCGCTCGATCCACAGCACGCCGATCCACGGCAGCGCCGCGGCCACCGCCAGCACCGCCCAGGCGCCCATCGAGATCCGCCAGCCGACCGCCGCGGCCACCGGCACGGCCACCAGCGCCGGCAGGATCGTGCCCATCTGCAGCACCGTGAGGTAGAGCGCGCTGAGCGCGCCGACCCGGTCCGCGAAGTAGCGCTTGACCAGCGGCGGCAGCACCACGTTGCCGATGCCCATGCCGGCCAGCGCGACGACCGAGCCCAGCAGCAGCACGCCGGTGCCGCCGGCCAGCGAGCGCAGCACCAGGCCGGCCGCGGCCAGCAGCATCGACAGCAGCGCGGTGCGCTCCAGGCCCGCGCGATGGGCGAGGGCGGGCGTGGCGACGCCGAACGCCGCGAACGCCGCGCTCGGCAGCATCCCCAGCACGCCGGCCATGGTGGCGCCGAAGCCGAAGACGCGGCCGAGCTCGTCGAGCAGCGGCGTGAGCGAGGTGACCGCCGTGCGCAGGTTGAACGCCGAGAGCACGATGCCGGCCAGCACCAGCGCCCGTCCCCCGGCCAGGCCGGGCCGGGCGGAAGGGAGGTGCGCTGCGTGCCGGCTCATCTGCTTGGATTCCCGTGGCCGCAGGGGACGGCCGAGAACGAAAAAACCGGCGCGGGCCGGTTTTCGTAAACCATTGATTCGATTGGTCGGGGAGACAGGATTTGAACCTGCGACTTCTACGTCCCGAACGTAGCGCTCTACCAGGCTGAGCTACACCCCGACTGGGTGAGCCGCCCATTGTAAGGATGCGGGTGGGGTTGCGGCAATAGTCGCGCCAGGTCGCCTCCTCGCGCCCGCGGCCGGGCGCGGGCGACGTTCGTCCACCGGCTAAACTGTGCGGCCCGCGTAGCGCGCCGGAGTCCCGCCTTGATCAAGCCCCGCACCCCGCCCGGGGTCATGGAGCTGCTGCCCCGTGACCAGGTCGCGTTCCAGCGCATGCTGGACACGATCCGCCGGACCTTCGAGCGCTTCGGCTTCCTGCCGGTGGAGACGCCGGTGTTCGAGCTGTCCGAGGTGCTGCTGACCAAGTCGGGCGGCGAGACCGAGCGGCAGGTGTATTTCGTGCAGTCGACCGGCGCGCTCGGCAAGTCGTCCGAGGGCGGGGGCGGCGACGGCCTGCCCGAGCTGGCGCTGCGCTTCGACCTGACCGTGCCGCTGGCGCGCTACGTCGCCGAGCACGAGCACGAGCTGGTCTTCCCGTTCCGCCGCTACCAGATGCAGCGCGTCTACCGCGGCGAGCGCGCCCAGCGCGGGCGCTTCCGCGAGTTCTACCAGTGCGACATCGACGTGATCGGCAAGGACACGCTGTCGCCGCGCTTCGACGCCGAGATCCCGGCGGTGATCGCGGCGGTGTTCGAGGCGCTGGACATCGGCGCGTTCACCATCCAGCTCAACCACCGCAAGCTGCTGCGCGGCTTCTTCGAAGGGCAGGGCATCGCCGGCGAGCGCCAGGTGGCGGTGCTGCGCGAGATCGACAAGCTCGACAAGCGCGGCGAGGACGCGGTGCGCGCGACGCTGGTGGGCGAGGGCTTCGGCCTGTCGCCGGAAGTGGCCGACCGGCTGCTCGCGTTCTCGCGCGTGCGCTCGGCCGGGCACGACGATGCGCTGGCCAGGCTCGACGCGCTCGGCCCGGGCACGCCGCTGTTCGAGGAGGGCCGCGACGAGTTGCGCGAGCTGCTCGGCCGCCTGAAGGCGATGGGCGTGGCCGAGTCGCGCTACGCGATCAACCTGTCGATCGCGCGCGGGCTGGACTACTACACGGGCATGGTCTACGAGACCACGCTCGACGCCTGGCCGCAGATCGGTTCGATCTGCTCGGGCGGCCGCTACGACGACCTCGCCAGCCACTACACCAAGTCGAAGCTGCCGGGCGTGGGCATCTCGATCGGCCTGACCCGGCTGTTCTTCCAGCTGCGCGACGCCGGGCTGGTCGCGGGCGCCGGCAGCACGGTGGACGTGCTGGTGGCGCTGCTCGACGACGCCGGCCTCGACCATGCGCTCGCGCTCTCGCAGCGGCTGCGCGAGGCCGGGCTCAACGTCGAGGCCCAGCTCGAGCCGCGCAAGCTGGCCAGGCAGCTGCAGTACGCCGACCGCGGCGGCATCCGCTTCGTGGCGATCCGCGGCGAGGACGAGGCCGCGCGCGGCGTGGTGGCGGTGAAGGACCTGCGCAGCGGCGAGCAGTTCGAGGCGGCGGAGGCGGAGCTGGCTGGCAAGCTGTTGGAACGGCGTGAGCGTTCGCATATCGCCGACAATCGATGAACCCCTGTGGGGGCGGCTTCGGCCGCGGGCTCCTGCTTCGATACGCGGTGCGGAGACAGCTCGCGGCTGAAGCCGCTCCCACACGGACCCGGCGACCTTGTCGATTCGCCCGGATGAAGCCAAACCACAGGATTCCCGCTGCATGAAACCCATCCTCCTCGACGGCAAGTCCCTCACCCTGCGCCAGCTCGCCGAGGTCGCCTACGGCGCGCCGGTGGCGCTGGACGAGGGCGCGCTGCGCGCGGTCGCGCGCGCGGCCGACTTCCTCGCCGAGCAGGTCCGTCGCGAGGAGCCGATCTACGGCGTTTCCACCGGCTTCGGCAGCAACGCCGACAAGTTGCTGGGCGCGCACCCGCTGCGCGACGAGCTGCCGGGCGCAAGGCCCAGCGGCCGCTCGCTGCACGAGGAGCTGCAGGCCAACCTGGTCGTCACCCACGCGGTGTGCGTCGGCGAGCCGTTTGCGCCCGACGTCGTGCGCGCGATGCTGTGCATCCGCATCAACACCCTGCTCAAGGGCCATTCGGGTATCCGCGTCGGCACCTTGCAGGCGCTGGCGGCGATGCTCAACGCCGGCATCGTGCCGGTGGTGCCGCAGCTGGGATCGGTCGGCGCCTCCGGCGACCTCGCGCCGCTCTCGCACCTGGCCATCGTGCTGCTCGGCGGCGGCGAGGCCTTCTACCGGGGCGAGCGCCTGCCGGGCGCGCAGGCGCTGGTGCGCGCCGGCCTGCAGCCGGTGTCGCTGTCGTACAAGGAGGGCCTGGCGCTCAACAACGGCACCGCGCAGATGCTCGCCACCGGCGCGCTGGCGCTGCAGCGGCTCGAGGACCTGCTCGACACCGCCGACCTCGCCGCGGCGATGACCATCGAGGCCTTCGCCGGGCGCCTGGGCGCCTTCGGCGAGGACGTGCACGCGCTGCGCCCGCATCCGGGCCAGGTGCAGGTGGCGGCCAACCTGCGCGCGCTGCTCTCGGGCTCGACGCTCGCCGACATCCCCTACCACCTGGTGCCCAGGTTCCGCCCGTGGCTGCCATCGAGCTGGGACACCGACGCGTCGCGGGCGCTCGGCTTCGACATCGGCTGGGACTGGGTGCCGTTCTCGCAGCGCCACGGCCGCGAGAAGTTCTATACCCGCTTCAAGCCCTTCCGCGGCGGCAAGAAGCACCAGCCGCAGGACAGCTATTCGCTGCGCTGCATCCCGCAGGTGCACGGCGCGGTGCGCGACGCGGTGGCGCAGGCGCGGCGCGTGCTCGACGTCGAGCTCAACGCGGTGACCGACAACCCGCTGGTGTTCCCCGACAAGCAGGCCGAGCACGTCGAGGAGCAGGTGGTCTCGGCCGGGCATTTCCACGGCATGCCGCTGGCGCTGGCGATGAGCTACGTCAAGGCGGCGATCCCGGTGCTGGCCTCGATTTCGGAGCGTCGCCTCAACAAGCTGGTCGACCCGGCCACCAGCGACGGCCTGCCGGCGTTCCTGATCGGCAACGAGGACGGCACCGAGTCGGGCTTCATGATCGTGCAGTACACCGCCGCGGCGATCGTCAACGACCTCGCCAGCCGCGCGATGCCCGCGTCGGTCTACTCGATCCCCACCAGCGCCAACGCCGAGGACCACGTCTCGATGGGCGCCAACGAGGCGCGCCACGTGCTGGCGATGGCCGACGACCTGGGCAAGGTGCTGGCGCTGGAGCTGTACACCGCCGCGCAGGCGCTGGACCTGCGCCGGGAGGCGATCAACGCCGCGCGCGACCTGGCGCGCCGCGCCGGCGCACGGGCGCTGGCGACGAAGGTGCAGGGCGCGCCGGCGGACGATGCCGATGCGCATGCTGGCTTCATCGCCGAGGTCGAGGCGCTGCGCGCCGAGCTCGCGGCGGCCGACGCCTTCCACCCGGGGGCCGTGGTCGCCGCCGCGCACGCGACGCTGCGCGAGGCGATCCCGTTCCTCGACCGCGACCGTGCGCTCGACGGCGAGGTCGCCGCCGCGGTGCGCCTGGTCGCCGACGGCGCGCTGCTCGCCGCCGCCCGCGCCGTCGACCCGCGCGCGGAGCGCGCGCCGTGAACCTGCCGCTGCACACCGGCTGGCTGGGCGCGCTGGAGGCCGGCCTCATCGCCTTCGCGATCGGCCTGCTCGCCTACCTGCTCGGCCACTTCGTCGCCCGCCTCCTGCGCTGGCCGGCCGGCCACGCGATCGGCTGGGCCGCGTTCGCGTCGGTGGCGATCGGCGCCGGCATCGACCTGTGGCACCTGTTCTCGCTGTTCTTCGTCAATCCCGGCTCGCCGGCCTACGTGCAGCTGGCGCTGGCCGGCATCCACGACCCCGACGGCCTCGGCACCCGCGCGGTGATGGAGATCCTCGGCGCCCTCGGCGGCGTGCTGGTGGCCTGGCTCGGGTTCGAGTCGCGCGGCGGGGACACCCGGGCGTCGTAGCAGGAGCGGCCGGCGGCTGCCCGTGAGCCCTTGTAGGAGCGACGGAAGTCGCGACCTGTGGCAGTCGCGACTCCCGTCGCTCCTACAAAGTCCTCGATGCCGCGCGGATGTGGCGCCTCAGGCCGCGGTGATCGACGTCTTCACGCAGTCGCGGCCGTTGGCCTTGGCGGCGTAGAGCGCGCGGTCGGCGATCTCGAGCGCCCGGTCGATGTCGTCGAGCGTGCCCGGCACGATCGTGTGCACGCCGACGCTGGCGGAGATGCGGATGCTGTGGCCCTGCGCGCCGCAGGGGCTTTCGACCAGCGCGCGGCGCAGCTCCTCGGCCACCGCGACCGCCTCGTGCAGGTCGTGGTGGGGCAGGCCGACCACGAACTCCTCGCCGCCGAAGCGCGCCAGCAGCGCGTCGTGCGCGCGCAGCACCTTGCCGATGCGCTGGGCCGTGAAGCGCAGGCAGTCGTCGCCGACCAGGTGGCCGTGGCGGTCGTTGATCGCCTTGAAGTGGTCCAGGTCGACCATCAGCAGCGACACCGCCTGGTGGCCGCGCCGCCCCTCGGCCAGCATCTTCTCGAAGGCCTCGTGGAAGTAGGTGCGGTTGTACAGCCCGGTCAGGCCGTCGCGGCGGCTGGAGTCGCGCAGCCGCGAGTGCGCCTCCTCCAGCTGCACCAGGGCGCTGCGCACTTCCTGGGTGCGCTGGGCGACCTTGCGCTCCAGCCTCTGGTTGGCCTCCTCGGTGATGCGCGCGTTCTCCTTGCGCAGCGCCGCGTAGCGGTTGCCGAGCGCGATCGAGAGCAGCAGCATCTCCGTCGCCGAGCCGATCTGCACCCCGTACTCGGTGTAGAAGGTCTTGGGCAGCACGCCGAAGGCGATCAGCGTGAACATGGTGGTGCCGAGCAGGAACATCGCCCAGGCCAGCATGAACAGCCGCGCCGGCAGGTAGCCGCGCCGCACCACCACCACGCAGGCCACCGCGATCCACAGCACGCCGGCCAGCACCGCGCGCGCCGCGATCGGGGTGGACACGCGGTAGGGCAGCCACAGCGAGGCGATGCCCAGCAGCGCGAAGAAGCCGATCAGCGCCAGGCTGACCAGGTTGCCGCGCGGGAAGCGCTTCTTCAGCTCCAGGAAGGTGCGCGCGAACTGCTGCATGCCGATCAGCGCCAGGCAGATCGACAGCGGCACCGACTTGTCGGTCATCCACGCCGAGTCCGGCCACAGGTACTCGAAGCCCAGGCCGTTGAGCGTGAACAGCACCATGCCGAACGCGCTGAGGTGGAACAGGTACCAGAAGTAGCTGGCGTCGCGCAGCATCAGCCACAGCACGAGGTTGTAGAAGAACAGCGCGAGCAGGATGCCGTAGTAGATGCCGATCGCGAACTGCGCGTCGCGGGCGATCTCGGCGAAGGCGGTGGTGGTGAACAGCGCCAGCGGCACCTGCATCGAGCTCTCGCTCTGCACCCGGACCAGCAGTTCGACCGGCTGGCCGACCGGCAGGTCGACCCGGAAGTTGGGGTGGCGATCGTGGACGCTGCGCGAGTCGAAGGGACGGTGGTCGCCGCTGGCCTGGTGGACGATGCGGCCGCCGGGGTAGCGCACGTAGAGGTCGACGTAGTCGCTCAGCGCGTACTGCTGCACGAGGATCCAGCGCGTCTCCGCCGCGTCGTGGTTGACCAGGCCGGCGTGGAACCAGTACGCCCCGGGCTGGAAGCCGAACTCGGACTGCCCGCCGGGCAAGGGCGCGAACTCGCCGGCGGCGTAGCGCCGGAACGCGTCCTCGGCCGTGTCGATGCCGCCGCTGTCGTGGCGGTAGGCCAGGTACGGCGAGAGCTGGACGTCGCCGTGGCCGGGCACGAGCTGCAGCGCCTGCTGCGCGGACGCGGCGCGGGGCAGCGTCGCCGCGAGCATGATCGCGAACAGCCACGCGAGCATCCGTACGTTGCGCATTTCCATGCCCCCGACCGTCCCCCGGGCCGCGATGGGCCCTGGGGCATTCTACGGCAGCCCGATGGCGGAACGGCGACGGCGGATCCGCCCGATCCGGCGCCTGCCGCACGTCATAATGGAAACGGTTCCCACCCGGAGGGCGCGATGCGGTGTGGCTTGGCGATGGTGCTCTGGCTGGCCTGCGGCGGCGCGATGGCGCAGGCGCAGGGCGGGGTGGTGTTCGACGACGGCAACGGCAACGGCGCGCGCGAAGCGGGCGAGGCTGGCGTCCCCGGCGTGGCGGTGTCGAACGGCCGCGAGGTGGCGCGCACCGACGCGCAGGGCCGCTACGTCCTGCCGATGCGGGCCGGGCAGACCGTTTTCGTGGTCAAGCCCGCGGGCTGGCAGGTGCCGGACGATGCGGCCGGGTTGCCGGCGTTCTGGCGCCAGCAGCCGCTGGCGGCGCCGTCGGGGCTGCGCTACGGCGGCCTTCCGGCCGGCCCGCTGGAGGACCGCGTCGACTTCGCGCTGCGCCGCGCGCCGGCGTCCGGCGCCGACCTGGACGTGCTGGTGTTCGCCGATCCGCAGCCGAAGTCGAAGGTCGACGTCGACTACTACCGGCGCGACATCGTCGCGCCCCTGGCGGACACCCGCGCGGCGCTGGGGTTGAGCCTGGGCGACATCGTCGACGACGACCTGTCGCTCTACCCGGAGGTCGCCGCCGTCACCGCCTCGCTCCGGGTGCCGTGGCTGCACGTGGCGGGCAACCACGACGTCGACCGAGACGCGCGCGACGACGCCGACGCGCTGCAGAGCTTCCGGCACCGCTTCGGCCCCGACACCTATGCCTGGGAAGAGCCGCAGGCGACCTTCGTCATGCTCGACGACGTGATCCACCTGCCCGGCGCCAAGCCGGCCTACGTCGGCGGCTTCCGCGACGACCAGTTCGCCTTCCTCGAGGCCTACCTGCCGACGGTGCCGAAGCAGCGGCTGCTGGTGCTGGGCATGCACATCCCGCTGTTCGAGGCCGCGGGCCGCGACACCTTCCGCGACGCCGACCGCGAGCGCCTGTTCGCGCTGCTGCAGGGCTTCCCGCACGTGCTGGTGCTCAGCGCGCACAGCCACACCCAGCAGCACTGGTTCCACGACGCATCGACCGGGTGGCACGGCGCCGCGCCGCTGCACGAGTACAACGTCGGCGCCGCCTGCGGCGCGTTCTGGTCGGGGGTGAAGGATGCCGACGGCATTCCCGACGCGACCATGGCCGACGGCACGCCCAATGGCCACGCGACGCTGCGGGTCGCGCGCGACGGGGCCTATTCGCTGGCCTGGCACCCGGCGCGGCTGCGCGCGGGCGACCCGGCCTCGACCGCGGCGATGGCGCTGCACGCGCCGAAGGTCCTGCGCGCCGGCGCGTATCCGGCCTGGGGCGTGTACGCCAACGTCTACATGGGGCGCGACGACACGCGGGTGGAGTACCGCGTCGACGGCGGCGCGTGGAAGCCGATGAAGCGGGTATCGCAGCCCGATCCGCGCCTGCTGGTCGAGAACGTCCGCGACGACCTCGCCGACGCGCTGCGCGGCTACGACCGCTCGCCCGAGGCCGACCCGTCCGCGCACCTGTGGCGCGGCGCGCTGCCGACCGACCTCGGCGCCGGCACGCACGCCGTCGAGGTGCGCGAGTTCGACGCCTGGCAGGGCGAGCAGCGCGCTCGCACCCAGTACCGACTGATGGAGGCCTCCCCATGAAGCGAACGACCACGGCCGGCACCGGCGCCATCGCGCTCGCGACGCTCGTCATCGCCGCCGCGGCCGCGGCCGCGGCCGCGCCGCCCTCCGCCGCGCGCGATGCCGCCGCCGCGGCACCGCGGATCGAACCCTGGTCGCCGCCCGGCATCTCCAGCCCGCGGTTCGAGTCGCATCCCGCGTTCGATCCGCGCACCGGCGACCTGTACTTCGTCCGCAGCGCGCCGGACTTCTCCGGCTGGCGGCTGTTCACCAGCCACTGCGGCGCAGGGGGATGGTCCGAACCGCGGCCGCCGTCGTTCGCGGGCGACGGCTTCGAGGCCGACCCCTGGTTCGACGCCGACGGCGGCACGCTCTGGTTCATCAGCACGCGCTCGACCGACGGCATCCGGCGCAAGGACCTCGACCTGTGGCGGGTCGCTCGGGACAAGGCCGGCGCCTGGGGCACGCCCGAACGGCTGCCCGCGCCCCTCAACTCCACCGGCTACGAATGGTTCCCGCGGCCGGCGAAGGACGGCTGGCTGTATTTCGGCTCCGACCGGCCGGGCGGCTTCGGCAAGACCGACATCTGGCGCGCGCGCCGGGAACCGTCCGGCGGTTGGCGGGTGGAGAACGCCGGCGCCGCGCTCAACACCGCCGGCGACGAATACGAGGCGCTGCCGTCGCCCGATGGCGGTTTCCTGGTGCTGATGACCGGCGACGGCCTGTACCGCAGCGAGTACGCGCGCGGCGCCTGGCAACCGCGCGTACGCCTGCCCGACGCGCTGAACGCCAACGGCAGCGAGGTCGGCGCGCTGTTCTCGCCGAGCGGCCATTCGATGCTGTTCGCGCGCGATACCAAGGGGAAGAAGTCCGGCGAGCTGTTCGTGTGGCGGCTGCAGGGCGACGAGGACTGGCCGCCGGCCTGCCCGCGCGGCAGCGGGAAGAAAGCGGCGCGGGCCACCGATGGCCACTGAGTCGCCGGACGGCCTGCCGGTCAAGCCCTTCCGCACCGCCGCGGCCTGGGAGGCGTGGCTGGCGGCGCAGCCCGGCGCCCGCGGCCTGTGGCTGAAGATCGCCAAGAAGGACGCGGGCATCGCCTCGGTCACGTATGCCGAGGCGCTCGAGGTCGCGCTGTGCCACGGCTGGATCGACGGCCAGAAGCGCGCCTGCGACGAGCGCTGGTTCCTGCAGCGCTTCACGCCGCGGCGGCCGAGGAGCCCGTGGTCGAAGATCAACGTCGGCCATGCCGAGCGGCTGGTCGCGGCCGGCCGCATGCGGCCGGCGGGGCTGCGCGAGATCGAGGCGGCGAAGGCCGACGGCCGCTGGCAGGCCGCCTACGCCGGCGCCGCGCGCATGGCAGTGCCCGACGAACTGGCGGCGGCGCTGGCCGGCAACCGCAAGGCGCGCGCCTGCTTCGATGCGCTCGACGGCGCCAACCGCTACGCCTTCTGCTGGCGGGTGCAGACCGCCAAGAAGCCCGAGACGCGGCTGGCGCGCGCGGAGAAGTTCGTCGCCATGCTGGCGCGCGGCGAGAAGCTGCATCCGTCGTAGGAGCGCCCCCGGGGCGCGGTGGGCCTTCCCGGGAAAGCGATCGCGCCCAGGGGGCGCTCCTACGGGTCGTACGGATACGGCACCGCGGGGCCGGGCCGCAGCTGCGCCTGCCAGGCCTGCAGCGGCCCGCGGATGCCGTCGCCGATGTCGATCTGCGGCAGCGACGGCGTCTCGTCGTCCTCGCGCTCCCATTGCGCGATCTCCCCGGTCGCGATGTCGTAGGCGCCGATGAAGCTGGTGCCGCGGTTGAGCCCGTCCACCAGCCAGGCGCGGCCGAAGAAGGTCGCGTCCGACTCGCTGCCGCAGCCGAACGAACTGCGGTCCTCGCGCGCGGCCGTGACCACCAGCGTGTGCGCATCGCGCAGCGCCGGGATGAAGCCGCCCGAGTAGCACGCGGAGATCACCACCACGCGGTTGCGGATGCCGGCGTCGTCGAGCGCGGCGCGCAGCTGCTCCGGCGTGATCCACTGCTCGAGCACCGGCGGCAGGGTCACCGCCAGCTCGTGGTCCTCGGTGCCGTGCATGGTCAGGTACAGCAGCAGCACGTCCTGGTCGCGGTCCATCGCCTTGCCGATGCCGGCCAGCGCGAGGCGCAGGTTCTCCAGCGTCGCCAGCGGCCGCGGCGCGGTGGTGAGGCTGTCGAGGTGGTTGACCAGGGTGACCACGCGCCCCTGCGCGCCGAAGCGGCGCGACATCAGCGTGTCGAGGTAGGCGACCTCGTTGCGGAACACGTCCTCGGTGCTGTCGCCGGCGAAGCCCACCACGTACAGGTCGGCCTTGCCCGGGACCTGCGGCGCGAGCGCGGCCGTGTCCGCGGCGAGCAGCTTGCGGTCGCGCTCGGCGACGCTCTCGTCGGCGGCGCAGGCCGGCAGCAGCAGGGCCAGCGCGACGAAGGCGGACAGGGCGACCGCGGCGACGGCGCGGCGCCGGGCCATCAGGCGGCGCCCGGGTCGATGTCGGCGAAGCTTTCCACCCGCGCATGCCCGTGGGTGGCCTCGCCGGTGCGCGGCTGCGGGTAGTCGGCGCGGCGGTCGACCAGCACGGTGCGCATGCCGGCCTCGCGCGCGGCGTCGAGCTCCTCGACGACGTCCGACAGGAACAGCACGTCTCCGGGATCGCGGCCCAGCGAGCGCGCGATGCCCCGGTAGCTGGCGGCCTCGCGCTTGTGCCCCACCGCGGTGTCGAAGAAGGCGTGGAACAGCGGCAGCAGGTCGCCGGCGTCGGAGTTGCCGAACAGCAGCCGCTGCGCCGGCACCGAGCCCGACGAATACACGGCGAGCGGATAGCCGGCCTCGTCCCAGCGCCGCAGCGCCGCCGCGGCGTCGGGATAGACCGGCGCGGTGAAGTCGCCGCTGCGGTAGCCCGCCTCCCAGACCATGCCCTGCAGCGCCTTGAGCGCGGTGTGCTTGCGGTCCTCGTCGATCCAGCCCTGCAGGGTCTCGACGATCATCGCGTCCTGGCACATGCCGCCGTTCTCCATCGCCACCTGGTCCAGCCAGCGCCGCACTTCCGGC
The DNA here is from genome assembly GCA_041905645.1 of Luteimonas sp. Taxonomy (GTDB): domain Bacteria; phylum Pseudomonadota; class Gammaproteobacteria; order Xanthomonadales; family Xanthomonadaceae; genus Luteimonas. The sequence continues at coordinate 6,847 of JAYRKR010000006.1, read as the reverse complement.
TCGCTGCCGCGCGCGCGGACGAAGCCCGGCAGCGCCTGCCGGGCGTAGGGGAACAGCACGTCCTTGACGAAGGAGATGCTGCTGGTGGTGCCTTCGATGTCGGTGAGGATCGTCGGTCTAGTCAAGGCCGTGATTCATGATTGGTGATTCGTGATTCGTGATTGGTGATTCGGTGTTGGCGAGGCTCTTTCGAATCACCAATCACCAATCACCAATCACCGCTTCTCGTAGCGCGGGAAGCGCTGCGCGATGTCGGTGCCGGTGAAGTGGCCGACCCAGCCGTCGGGCTCGGTGAAGAAGCGGATCGCCACGAAGCTCGGCTCCGGGCCCATGTCGAACCAGTGGGTGGTGCCGTCGGGCACCGCGATCAGGTCGTCCTTCACGCACTCGATCTCGTAGACCCTGTCGCCCACGTGCAGGGTGAACAGGCCGGCGCCGGCGACGAAGAAGCGGACCTCGTCCTCCTTGTGGAAATGCTCGTCGAGGAACTTCGCGCGCATCTCCTCGCGCTTGGGGTTGTCGGGCGCGATGCTGACCACGTCGACCGTCCGGAAGCCGCGCTCGGCGACCAGGCGGTCGATGTCGGCGCGGTAGGCGGCCATCACGTCCTCGGGGCTCGCGCCCGGGGCGATCGGCTGGGCGGCCTGCCAGCGTTCGAAGGTGACGCCGATCTTCGCCAGCTCGCGGGCGATGGCGTCGCCGTCGCTGCTGGCGAACTGCGGGGTGTCGGGGGCGTCGTCGGCGAAGATGCGGAGGCGGCTCATGGCGGTGGCTCGGCGCGGGGCGTCCAGCCTACCAAGCCTTGCCGGCGCCGGCACGGCCGCGGCGGCGGCGCAGCGATCCGCCGTCGTCGCCAGGGCCTCCGGCTGCCGCAGGCCGGGCGGGGCGCCGCCTACGCGCAGCCGAGCTTGCGCAGCTCCAGCTCGCAGCCGAACAGGAACTCGAACGCCTCCAGGTGCCGCCGCGCCTCGGCCATGTCGCGGCCCCAGGCGTACAGGCCGTGGCCGTCGATCAGGTAGCCCCACATCGGGCCGGCGTCGAGCAGCGCCTCGACCTGCGCGGCCAGTGCGCGCATGTCCTGGGTGTTGGGCAGTACCGGCACGTCCAGCGCGGTTTCGTGGGTGGTGTTGCCGCTGAAGGCCTTCAGCAGCTCGTAGCCCTCCAGCCGCACGTGGCCGGCGCCGGCGAACAGCCGCGAGGCCACCGTCTGCGCCTTCGAATGCGTGTGCAGCACGCAGCCGACCTCGCCGAAGCGGCGGTAGAGCTGGGTGTGCAGCAGCGTCTCCGCCGACGGGCGGTGGTCGCTGCCGACCGCGTTGCCGTCGAAGTCGACCACCATGATGTCGGCCTCGCGCAGCTTGCCCTTGTCGCGGCCGGACACGGTGATCGCGGCGTGGCGGTGGTCGAGCCGGCGCGAGAAGTTGCTGCTGGTGGCGGGCGTCCAGCCGAGCGCGGAGAGCTCGCGGACGTTGACGATGATCTCGCCGGCGAGCTCGCACAGGCGGTGGCGGTCGTAGGGCAGGGCGTCGCTCATGCGCGCAAGTCTAACGCCGCCGCCCGGCGCTGGCTGCGCCGGTGCAGGCCGGCCTCACCGCCCCGACGCGCCGCGCGCCCGCCCCGCGCCGCGCCCGAACCCGCGCCAGGCCGCCCACGACAGCAGGATCACCACCCCCGCGCCGACCAGGGTCTTCACCGGGCTGGAGAACACCAGCAGCCCGCAGGCCACCAGCGCGCCCATGCCGAGCAGGCGCTCGCGCGGGCCGGAAGGCTTGCCGCGCGCGCCCAGCAGCAGGCTCAGGCCGGCGGCGACGTAGGCCATCACCACCAGCATCACCACCATCTCGATCAGCGTCTCGAACTGCCCGGACACGGTCGGCGCGATGGTCAGCGCCGACATCGCGGTCATCGCCGCCGCGATGATGAACAGCCCCCAGCCGGCCGAGCCGGTCGCGCGCACGCGGCCGAAGATCGAGGGCAGCAGGCCGCGCTGCGCGGCGCGGGCGCCGGATTCGCCGGTGACCAGCATCCAGCCCCCGAGCGTGCCAGTGGCCTTGAGCGCCGCGGCCGCCGCGATCATCGGCACCGCCCAGGCGCCGAACATCCTGCCGGCGACCAGCGCGAACGGCGCGCTCGACTGCGCCATCTCCTCGGCCGGCACGATGCCCATCATCAGCACCGACGAGACCAGGTAGACGATGCCGGCGACGAGGATGCCGCCGAGAGTGGCGCGCGGCACGTTGCGGTCGGGATCGTCGACCACGCCGGCGACCATCGCGCCGGTTTCCAGCCCGACGAAGGCCCAGAAGATCGGCGCCAGCGAGCCGAGCACCACCGAGGCGTCGGAGCGGCCGGTGACGTTCCAGGCCGCGCGATAGAGGTCGGGGTCGAAGCTGGCCCAGCCGGCGGTCAGCACCGCGGCCACCGGCAGCAGCCCGAGCACCACGCACAGCGACTGGAAGCGCGCGATGCCGCGCGGCCCGAGCAGGTTGAGCGCGAACATCAGCCAGATCAGGGCCACCTGCCCGAGCAGCTGCACGGTCGGACCGCCGCCGATCGGCAGCAGGATCGCCAGGTAGCCGAACGCCGCCACCGCGATCGCGTTGTTGCCCATCCACGACGACACCCAGTACAGCGTGGTGGCGAGGAAGCCCATGTCGCGGCCAAGCGCCGGCCGCACGTAGTCGTCGGGCGACTGCAGGTCGGGGTACTCGCGCGCCAGCCGCGCGAACGCGCCGCCCAGCACCACCGCCAGGATCGTGCCGAGCAGCCACGCCAGCGCGGTCACGCCGCCGGACCTGGCCAGCGTGGCCGGCAGCAGGAAGAAGCCGGAGCCGATCATGTTGTTGGCGACCACGAAGGTCGCCAGCACCGGGCCGATCTTGCGGGCGCCGTCCCGGTTCATGCGCGTGCCGGCCCGGGCATGGCGTTTGCGCTACTGCGCCCGGCCGGCGCCGGAAGCCCGGTTCGCGCGCGCGACCAGGCTGTGCCGGTAGCCGTAGAGGAAGTAGACGGCGAAGCCGAGCGCGGTCCAGACCACCAGCAGGAACCAGTTGTGCGCCGTCATCGTGGAAAGCAGGATCGCGCAGCTCACGATGCCGGCCAGGCAGATGCCCCAGGCGAAGGGGATCCGGAACGGCCGCGGCAGGTCGGGCTGGGTGCGGCGCAGGATCAGCACGCCGGCGCAGACCGAGGCGAACGCGATCAGCGTGCCCATCGAGGTCAGCTCGCCCAGCACGTCCAGCGGGAACACCGCCGCCAGCACCGCGATGCCGATGCCGGTGATCACGGTGTTGATGTGCGGCGTGCGGTATTCCGGATGGATCTTCGTGAACACCGGCGGCAGCAGGCCGTCGCGCGCCATGATCATGAAGATGCGCGGCTGGCCGATGATCATCACCAGCACCACCGAGGACAGGCCGATCAGGGCGCCGACCTCCACCACCACGCGCAGCCATCCGAGCTGCGGGTGCGCCGCGACCGCGGTCACCACTGGCTCGTCGGTGCCGAGCAGGGTGTAGGGCACCAGCCCGGTCATCACCGCGGCCATCGCGATGTAGAGCACGGTACAGATCGCCAGCGAGAGCAGCATGCCGATCGGCAGGTCGCGCTGCGGCCTGTGCGATTCCTGCGCCGCCACCGACACCGCCTCGAAGCCGATGTAGGCGAAGAACACCATCGCCGCGCCGCGCAGCACGCCGTCCCAGCCGAACCTGCCCGGCCCTTCGTTGGCCGGGATGAAGGGATGCCAGTTGGCCGGATCGACGTACTTCCAGCCGGCGAAGATCACCAGCACGATCAGGCCGCTCTTGAGCACGACCATCGCCATGTTCATCGCCGAGGACTTGCGGATGCCCACGTAGCACAGCCAGGTGAGCAGCAGCACGATGGCGGCGGCCGGCAGGTTGGCGATCGCGCCGGTGGCCTGCAGCTTGCCGTCGAGCGGCGCACTGGCCAGCGCCGCGGGCAGGTGGATGCCGAAATGGTCGAGCAGGCTGAGGAAGTAGCCGGTCCAGCTGACCGCCACCGCCGACGCGGAGACGCCGTACTCGAGCACCAGCATCCAGCCGATGAACCAGGCCGCCAGCTCGCCGAGGGTGGCGTAGGTGTAGGTGTAGGCGCTGCCGGAGACCGGCACCATCGCCGCGAACTCGGCGTAGGCCAGCGCGCAGAAGGTGCAGCAGATCGCCGCCAGCACGAACGACAGCATGATCGCCGGCCCGGCGTGCTCCGCCGCGGCCTGGCCGGTGATGACGAAGATGCCGCCGCCGATCACCGCGCCGATGCCCAGCGCGGTCAGGCCCCAGGGGCCGAGCGCGCGATGCAGCTGGAGTTGCCCGGCGTCGGCGGCGACCGCATGGGGGTGCTTGGTGGCGAAGAGCTGTTTCATGCGTGCGTCCGCGGGAAGAATGGGGTCTCGGCAACGCAGAAGGCCGGCGCATGGCCGGCCTTCGTGCCGTCAACCGTTACGGGCCGGGATCCGGGCCTTCGTGGAACTTCGGCGAAGGCTCCAGGTGCGCGCTGCCCTGTTCGGGATGGCGCCCAGGCGCGAGGTCGCTGCGTCGGTAGCCGTACAGCGCGTAGAACAGCAGTCCGATCACCGCCCAGACGACGAACACGACCTTGGCGACGATGCTGAGGTTGACGAACAGCAGCAGGCAGCCCAGCACCGCCAGCGGGCACACGATCCAGATGAAGGGCACGCGGAACGACCGGGGGCGGTCCGGCTGTTGCCTGCGCAGCACCATCACGCCGATCGAGACCATCGCGAACGCGAGCAGCGTGCCGGCGTTCGACGTGTCGGCCAGCTTGCCGACCGGGAACAGCGCGGCGCAGATCGCGACGACGACGCCGGTGATGATCGTCACCACGTGCGGGGTGTGGAAGCGCGCATGGATCCTCGAAAGCATCTCGGGCAGCAGGCCGTCGCGCGACATCGTGAAGAAGATGCGGGTCTGGCCGAACATCATCATCAGGATCACCGAAGGCAGCGCCACGATCGCGGCCACGCCGATCCAGTTGCCGATCTCGACGTGGCCGAGCACGCGCAGCACGTGCGCCAGAGGCTCGTTGCTGCACACCAGCGCCTGGGCGTTGGCCGGCAGCGCGCAGGCGGCGGTCATCGCCGGGGTGCCGGGGTCGATCGGGAGGCCGTTCGCGCCCATCATCGGCTGCGCGCCGATCGAGCCGGCGGCGCCGTAGCCGACCAGCAGATAGAAGATGGTGCAGATCGTCAGCGAGCCGATCAGCGCGATCGGGATGTTGCGGTTCGGGTTGCGGGTTTCCTCGGCCGCGGTCGAGACCGCGTCGAAGCCGACGTAGGCGAAGAAGATCGACGCGGCCGCGCCGAGTACGCCGACGCCGCCCAGCGGGGTGCCCCAGCCGCCCGGGAGGAACGGCTGCAGGTTGCCGGACTTGGCCACCGGCACCGACAGCGCGATGAACACGGTCAGCGCGATGATCTTGATCGCCACCAGCACCGCGTTGACCTTCGCGCTCTTGGACGTGCCGATCACCAGCAGCCAGGTCACCGCGGCGCCGATCAGGAACGCGAGCAGGTTGAAGCCGCCGCCGGAGAACGCGCCGGTCTGCAGCTGCTTGGGCAGCGCGAGCGCGCCCGGCTCGACCATGCCGAAGAACGTCGTGTGCGCGAGCAGGCCGTTCATGTAGCCGGACCAGCCGACGCAGACGGCGGTCGCGCCGATGGCGTATTCGAGCACCAGCGCCCAGCCGACGATCCAGGCGACCAGCTCGCCCATCACGCCGTACGTATAGGTATAGGCGGAGCCGGAGACCGGCACCATCGCCGCGAGTTCGGCGTAGGCGAAGGCCGCCAGGCCGCAGACCACCGCCGCGATCACGAAGGCGACCATCATCGCCGGCCCGGCCTTCTGCGCGGCCTCGGCGGTCAGCACGAAGATGCCGGTGCCGATGACGGCGCCGACGCCAAGCAGCGTGAGCTGGATCGGGCCGAGCTGGCGCACGAGCGCCTTCTTCTCGGCTGTCTGGAGGATCAGGTCGAGCGGCTTGACGCGCTTGAAAAGCATTGGGTTCTCCCCGGAGCTGTGGGCGGGCGGAAGGCCTGCGCTCCGGCCGGACGCCCGCCCGGAACCCGGCGAACATAACCGCCGTGCGCAGCCCGCACAAGCGCCGAAGGCCCCGGCGCGGATAGACTGCCGGTATGGATCCGCATGCGTCGAAGACACCCGAAGCCCTCCCCACGGCCGATTCCGGGCCGGCCGGCAAGCTGTTCGCCGAGCTCGATGAATACCGTGCCCGCGCGCCCGCGGCGGCCGTGGAGGAGGGCATCGACGGCTTCCTCGAACTGCTGCGCGATCCGGCCGATCCCTTCGTGCGCGAGCGCCTGGCCGGGCACTTCACCGCCTCGGCCTGGCTGGTGGACCGCGGCGGCGGCCGCGCGCTGCTCACCCACCACCGCAAGCTCGACCGCTGGCTGCAGCTGGGCGGGCACGCCGACGGCGACGCCGATCTCGAGCGCGTGGCGCTGAAGGAGGCGGAGGAGGAGTCCGGCCTGGCCGGCCTGCGCGTGCTGCCGGGCATCTTCGACCTCGACCGCCACCTGATCCCCGAGCGCAAGGGCGTGCCGGCGCACTGGCACTACGACGTGCGCTACGTGGTGGTCGCCGAGGGCGGCGAGGCGTTCGTGGTCGGCGACGAATCGCACGCGCTGGCCTGGCGCGGGATCGCCTCGCTGGCGGGCGACGGATCCGTCGACGCCTCGCTGCGGCGCATGGCCCGCAAGTGGCTCGCGCGGAAAGGCCAGGAGTGAGCGGAGAGAAGTGGGGGGGGTGGGGCACCGCGCCGCGCCCCGCCACCCCAGACACCCCGC
>JAYRKR010000116.1:0-8062 GCA_041905645.1 Luteimonas sp. | reverse complement strand
AAGGCGGGAATCCAGGGACGTTGCCGCTCATGTCCCGCGTTGCCGGCGGCGACGGCCCTGTTCCCCAGAACGTCGGGCACGCAGCGAAAAGCACGACGCCGGTGGAAATTCGGAAGGACCGCATGCCGGCTGCCGGAACAAGCCGAATCTACGTCCCTGGATTCCCGCCTTCGCGGGAATGACGAGCGGGGGAGCGTCGCGGCGCCCATGCCTGAGTAGCTCCCGCTCGATGGCCGCCTGCCCACGGCGTTCGATCCGCGGCGCCCCCGCGCCCCTGTCCGATCGACTCCGACTCCTTCGCTGAAAGCCGGCTCTTCGCCAGAGACCGGCTCCCCGCCAAAGGCCGGCTCCCGCTAGAGGATCGGCGCCAGCCCCGCCCCGAACGCGGTGAAGATCCTGGTCAGCAGGCTCTTGAGGCCCAGCTGCACCTCCGGGAAGTCGCCCACCGGGGTGTAGCACTTGCGGAAGCCGGGATCCGACGGCGGCAGCGGCAGCGGGCATTCGGGGCCGGGCACGAACTCGTAGCTGGTCGCATAGCGCACCGGCCACAGGTCGAAGATCGGCAACTGCTCGGACACCTTCGCCAGCGAGTACTCCAGGCCCGAGAAGATCGGCGGCTTGTCGCGCCGCGCGATCGTCCAGGCGTTGGCCGGCGCCATGTCGCGGCGGATGCTGTCGGCCAGCCGCTTCGCGAACGCGGGATCCTCGATGACCACCGCGCTCTCGGTGTTGTAGCGGTCGCCGCGCGGGTCGAAGTTGTGGGTGCCGACCACGCCGATGCGCTCGTCCACGACCAGCGACTTGGCGTGCAGGCCGAAGCGCACGCCGCCGCGCTGCAGCGGCACCGGCTCGTTGGCCGAGAAGCCCGACCAACGCAGCGCGGAGTATTCGCGCCCCAGCGGCCGCCGGCTGCCCGGCTGCGCGGGCGCCTGGGTGAACACCGGCGTGCCGTCCGCGCGCCATTCCACCGTGAACGCACCGGTGGCGTCGAGGTCGAACGGCGCGTCCCGCGGGAACGGCTTGTACTCGTGGATCTCGAAGCCGAAGTCGCGCAGGTAGCGGCGCTTGTACTTGTACGAGAGCGCGTAGGCGATGAAGGCGTCGGTCGCGGCGAGGCTGTTGGTCGAGATCCGCACGCGCGGGCGCGGGTCGCGGGCGCGCAGCTCGCGGAACAGGTCCTGCGCGGCCGGCGAGAGCACCAGGTAGGGCGTCTGCAGCAGCACTTCCGACTGCGCCGAGGCGATCAGCTCGCGCAGGCCGTGGCTGGCGGCGGCGATCCGCCGCTCGGCCGAGCGCCGGTGCTTCTGCGGCAGGTCGGCGATGAACTCGACCTCGCCCACCGGCAGCGCCGCCGACACCAGGCGTTCCTGGACCAGCGCCTCGTCGCCGGCGTCGCGGGCCATGCGCCGCGCGCGCTCGGGCAGGGCGAAGGCCGGCTGCGGGAGTGCCGGCACGCCCGCGCGCAGGATCCGGTGGCCGACGTCGACCAGCTCGGCGATGCGGCGGGTGCGGCGGGCGTTCCAGAACGCCTCGAAGTTGTCCGCCATCTCGGCCGTGACCGGGCCGGCGACCAGCACGTCGCGGTCGCGGAAGTCGTACGCCGGGTCCCAGTCGTAGTAGTCGTCCTGGTAGTTGCGGCCGCCGGTGATGCCGACGATGCCGTCGACCAGCAGCAGCTTGGTGTGCATGCGCTGGTTGAGGCGCCGCCAGCAGCAGGCGGCGGCGAAGGCGTACATCGGGTAGTTGATGCGTGCGCGCCCCAGCACCGGGTTGTAGATGCGCAGCTCGAAGTTGCGGTGCGCGCCGGCCAGCGCGGCCAGGGTGTCGACGTGCTTGAGCGCCGAGAGCTGGTCGACCAGCACCCGGACCCGCACGCCGCGCCGCGCCGCCGCCAGCAGTTCGTCCAGCACGAGGTGGCCGGCGTCGTCCTCGTCGAAGATGTAGGTCTGCAGGTCGATGTCGTGGCTGGCGCTGCGGATCAGGTTCACGCGCGCCAGCAGCGCGTCCTGGCCGTAGTCGAGCAGCAGCGCGTAGTGGCGCGGCGCGCCCGGCGCGCTCTGCGCGTAGGCACGGGTCCCCAGGGCGTGCAGCGGCGAGGGCTCGGCGCAGGTGCCGGGGCCGGCGCAGGTGTCGACCGTGGACTGCGCCTGCCCGGCGATCCGCAGCGCGCGCTCGCGCTGCAGCGGCGACAGGCTGGTGCAGGCGGCGGTGGCCAGCGCCAGGCACAGCAGCAGCGTGCGCGCCGCGCGGCTCACGCGCCGCCGCCTTCGGGGCGGGTGCGCACGCGCAGCGAGAACACCACCCGGCTCGACAGCGCGAAGCCCCAGCGGTCGACGCCGTAGTCGTTGCGATTGATGCTGCCCCGGGCGACGACGTCGCACTCCACCGCCGGGCGCCCGCACACCGCCGGGCTGATCGCGAACACCTCGCGCCGCTGCACGCCGCGGATGCGCAGCGCGCCGCCCAGGCGCCCGCCGTCCCGCACCAGCTGCGCCGGATACGGGTCGGAGACGAACTCCACCAGCGGGTAGCGCTCGGCGTCGAAGAACCCTTCCCCACGGGTGAGGCGGGTGTAGGTGGGGCTGTCCTCGATCTCGACGTCCCGCGCCGACAGCTGCAGCCTGACCTGGTGGCGGCCGTCCGGCAGGACCGCGATCTCGCCCTGGTAGCGCGGGAAGTGGCCGACCAGGGTCTTGCCCCAGCGGGTCTTCAGGGTGAAGCCGATCGCCGAGGCGGCCGGGTCGATCTCGGCGGCGCGCGCGACGGCGGCCAGCAGGGCGACGATCACGCAGGCCGCCGCAAGGGCGCCGCGTGGGGTCACGGCCACCAGAACGCGGACAGGGTCGCGACGCCCGGCTCGATCGCCGCGTCCCGGGGCAGCGCCAGCACCGCGATGCCCGCCGGCGGCATGCCGCGGTAGTCGCCCGACTGGCCGCTGTGCATCAGCGCGGCCAGCCGCTCGAGCCCCGGGTTGTGGCCCACCAGCAGCAGCCGCTCGACCTCGCGGTAGCGGTCGGCCAGCGCGGCCAGGGTGCCGGGCGAGGCCTCGTAGATCTCGTCCTCCAGGCGCTGTTCGAAGTAGCCGGCCTGCGCCAGCACCGCTTCGAGCGTCTGGCGGGTGCGCCGCGCCGGGGAGCACAGCGCCAGGTCCGGCACCAGGGCGCGATCGCGCAGCCAGCGCCCGGCCGCCTCGGCTTCGGCCTCGCCCTCGGCCGACAGCGGCCGCTCGAGGTCGGGCTGCCCGGGCACCGTCGATTCGGCGTGGGCGTGGCGCAGCAGGATCAGTTCGCGCATCGGAAAGCCGTGATTGGTGATTCGTGATTCGTGATTCGGAGCGGCCCGGTGCTGTTGCAGCCCGGGATCCGCCGGGAGGATCGTCCGGCCATTCCCGACCTGCAGCTTTTGCGAATCACCAATCGCCAATCACCAATCACTGTTTATTTTCTCGCCCACTTCAGCAGCGGCTGCCAGTCGTCCTGATGGTCGCGCACCTGCGCCGAATGGTCCTCCAACACGCTCTTGCCCAGCCCGACCCGCAGCCCGTCGGCCGGGCTGGCGCGCAGCTGCGCGACCACCGGGTACGGCCACTGCGCGAGCAGGTCCAGCGCCTGCTGCGAGGCGTTGGTCCAGGGCTTGAGCTTGTTGCCGACCAGCCCCACGCGCAGCTGGCCGCGGCGCACGCGCGGATGCTTGGCCAGGGTGTTGAGGAAGGCCACGGTGGCGTCGATGTCGAGCGTGGACGGCAGCACCGGCACCACCACCGCGTCGGCCTCCGCGAGGAAGCCGTCGAGATGGTCGGCCATCGCCCCGGCGGGCGCGTCGACGACGACCCGCTGGGCGTCGCCGGGGACCGCCTTGCGCCAGCCCTTGCGGGTCCCGTCGACCGGCAGCACGGCGCTCTCCAGTCCCGCACGGCGCTCGGCCCAGCGGGTCGAGGAGCCCTGCGGGTCGGCGTCGACGAGGACCGTGCGCTGGCCCGACAGCGCCGACTGCGCGGCGAGGTGGGTCGCGATCGTGGTCTTGCCGACGCCGCCCTTGGAACTGGCCACCAGCACTGTCTTCATGCGTTCGCTCCGCTTCGGCGACAGGATCCGCGAGGGTACACCGGGGGCGCCGGGGCCGCGACCGCGTTCAGCGGCGGCCGGCACGGCCTTCCGGCCGCCCGCGCTGCCATGGCGGCAGCCAGCCCTCCGGCGGATCGGGCGGCACGCCGGCGTCGGCCAGCACGCGCGCGACCAGGTCCTGCTCGCGCACGATCGCCGGGCCGTGCAGCAGCAGCGTTGCCGGCCGGATCGCCCCGTTCGCGATGGCGTCGGATCCCCTGTCGTCCGGCTTGACGATCGCCGAGCGTCCGAACGCCCGGCATCCCTTCCCGACATACCCTAGGGTACGTCCCAGCTGTCGGGCGTCCGCCGACGGTGGCCCACTTGCGGGCATCTCACCCGCAGGCGACGACGATGGGCTTCCCGATCCGACTGACCCCGGACTTCATCCCGCCCCAGGCCAGCCAGGCCAACCTCGCCGCGGCCAACAACAGCGCCTACCGGCCACTGCCGATCGGCAACGGCAGCTTCAGCGACTCCGTCGCCGGCACCTCGCCGCAGCGCGATACCGACCTGCAGCTGGCCGAAATGGCCAACGACGCCTACGACGTCAGCGGTCCCGACGGCACCACCGGCACCCAGTCGGAGAAGGACCTCGCCGCCGCGGGCTGGACCCGGCTGCAGCCGGAGGGCGACCACCTGGTCGACGCCAACGGCAACGAGATCGCGATCGACCCGGCCTCGCTGGAGGACAAGTCCACCGGCTTCCGCGCCGCGATCTACCAGAACCAGCAGGGCCAGTACGTCGTCGCCTACGCCGGCACCAATCCCAAGGAGCTGGGCGACCTCAAGGCCGACGCCACCCAGGCCTTCGGCATGGACACCAAGCAGTACAACCAGGCGATCGCGCTGGCCAAGGAGGCCGAGGTCGCCTTCGGCGACGGCAACGTGGTGTTCACCGGCCATTCGCTGGGCGGCGGCCTGGCCTCGGCCGCGGCGCTCGCCACCGATGCGTCCGCGGTGACCTTCAACGCCGCCGGCCTGAGCAACGAGACCCTGCGCGACCTCGGCCTGAACCCCAACGCCGCGCGCGACCAGGTCGCCGACAGCGGCCAGGTGCGCCGCTACGTGGTCGACGGCGACCCGCTCACGCTCGCCCAGCAGGACGTGCCGGCGCTGCCGATCCCCGGCCTGCCGCCGCTCTCGCCGCCCAACGCGGTCGGCCACGAGCTGCGCATCCAGGCGCCGGCCGGCACCACCCCGATCATCGGCGCACACGGCGGCAGCGGCGACGGCACCACCTACGTCGAGGCGCTCAAGCAGAACACCGCCCACGAGCCGGTGCGGCCGCTCGACGGCACCGTGGCCGGGCTGGCGGTGGACACCTTCCAGAACTTCAGCGAGCTCAACTTCAACACCCTCGGCAGCGCCATCGACGCGGTCACCGGCTTCGTCGGCGACACTGTCAACGTGGTCAAGGACACCGCCGGCCAGATCAAGGACGTCGTCTCCACCGACTACGCCAACGGCGACTACGTCGAGGGCACGGTGAGCATCGCCGGCGACGTGGTCGACGGCGGCCTGGACATCGTCGGCGACGCCGCCTCCGGCGCGGTCAGCCTGGCCGGCAAGGGCGTGCAGAACGTCGCCGATTTCGGCGGCAACGTGATCCGCGACCTCGGCGACCTCACCGGCCTGCAGACGCCCGCCAACGCGATCGCCGGCTTCGTCGAAGGCGCCGGCGCCAAGGTCAGCGACTGGGCGGACGCCGCCGGCAACGGCATCGAGTGGGGCCTGGACAAGCTGGGCGACGGCGCCGAATGGGCGATGGACAAGCTCGGCGACGGCGCGCAGTGGGTCACCGACAAGGCCGTCGACGGCGCCAAGTGGGTCGGCGAGAAGACGGTGGAAGGCGCCAAGTGGGTCGGCGACAAGACGGTCGAGGGCGCCAAGTGGGTCGGCGACAAGGTCTCCGACGGCGCCTCGTGGGTGGGCGACAAACTGTCCGACGGCGCCTCGTGGGTCGGCGACAAGGTCAGCAAGGCGATGCCCTGGAACTGGTGACCGCGCCTGCGCAAGCGGGGCCGTTCCAGGCCAGCCGACGCCGCCAGCACTGGCGGCGTCGTTTTTGCGGCGGCCGCAACCGGCAGCCGCGCACGCCCACGGCGGCGCGGCCCGCCGCGGCCTAAGATGTCGCGATGCCGATGACGACCGCCCCTCTTCCCATCCATGGAAGGCCAGCCGCGCCGGCCGTGCGCGCGCTCGCGCTGGCCTCGCTTATGCTCTTCGCGTGCTGCGCATGCGCCCAGCAGGAACCCGGACCGATGACCCAGAAGACCTTCAGCGATCCCGTCGCCGCGCAGCTCGCGCAGGCCGCCGGGTCGGGCGATGCGGCGCGCGTGCGCGAGCTGGTCGCCGGCGGCGCCAATCCCAACGCCCACGGCGCCAACGGCACCACGGTGCTCGAATGGGCGATGCTGCAGCAGAGCCGCACCGGCTTCGAGGCGCTGCTGGCCGCGGGCGCCGACCCCGCGCAGGGCGACGACGACGGCATGACCGCGGTGCACCTGGCCGCTCAGGGCGACACGCCGTACTGGCTGGAGACCCTGCTCGGGCGCGGCGCCAGCCCGGACACGCCCAACACCGTCACCCGCGCGACGCCGCTGATGGCGGCGCTGATGTCCGAGCGCGGCGGCAACGCCGAACGCCTGCTCGAGGCCGGGGCCCAGGTCGACGCCAGCGACCGCCAGCACAACACCGCCCTGCACGTGGCCGCGAAGATCAATCAGATGGACTGGGTGCTGAAGCTGCTCGAGGCCGGCGCCGATCCGAACGCGAAGAACGCCCAGGGCGTGACCTTCCAGCGCTACCTGTTCATGACCCGCGACGCCATGCTCAACGCGCAGGCGCGCCGCGAGCGCGACCAGGTGCGCGACTGGCTGCGCGCGCACAACGTCCCCGTCGAGGACGCTTCATCGCAGTAACCGCTCCATCGCAGTAGCGATGCTCGAACGAGCCGCCTGGCTTGTGGGAGCGGCTGCAGCCGCGAGCTTTCGCCACGAGCCGCTCGTAGGGCAGCAGCCCTGTGGGAGCGACGGAAGTCGCGACAGGGAGCCGATGCTCCTGCAGAAAAGCGTCGCGACTTCCGTCGCTCCCACAAGGGCTCGCGGCTGAGCCGCTCCGCCAGGGCGGGCCGAACCGCTCAGGGCCAGGCCGGCGGCGCCGCCTGCCAGGCGGCGGCGACCTCGGCCAGCTTCGCGCGATCGGCCTCGCGCCAGTCCGGCAGCAGCGACGGCAGGTTGGCCGGATCGCGCCAGAGCGTGGGCTCGGTGCGCACCGCGGCGGCGTACCACTGCAGGGCCTCGTCGCGGCGGTCCAGCGTCCACAGCGCCAGCGCCAGGGTCGGCGGCACCCAGCCGGGATTGCCGCGCGCCTCGACGCCGGCCTCGCGCCAGCTGGCCAGCGCGCCCGCGGCGTCGCCGCCGCGGTACTGGTCCCAGCCGCGGTTCCACAGCAGCGGGCGGTACAGGCTGTCGTTGCGGTCGACGCGCGCCACGACGCGCGCGTACAGCATGTCGCCGGTCCCGGCGCGGCCGCTGGCGTAGGCGATGTGCGCGAGCTGCGCGGTGGCCAGGTCGGCCTTGCGTCCGCGGCCGCCCATGGCCTTGGCGAGCTTCTGCTGGATCGCCTCGTCCCCGCCCTCCAGCAGCACCAGCGGCCGGGTGGCGGTGGCGTCCTGGTCGAAATAGAACTCCTTCGGCTTCGGCAGCGACTGCGCGTGCAGCGCGAACGGGAGCAGGAGCGCGAACAGCAGCGTCGACGCGCCGGCGCGGCGCGGGATGGATCGGTTCATCTCGGATTTCGATGGCGGGGCAACCCCTTCCCCGCCGCGCATGGTAGCGGCAGGCGGGCGTCGCGATGCAGGCCAAAGGTCATGGTGGCGGTCGGAAGGATCCACGGCCTTGTGGGAGCGGCTTCAGCCGCGAGCTTTTCCTTTTGCAACCTGGCACAGGAAAAGC
>JAYRKR010000164.1:0-1570 GCA_041905645.1 Luteimonas sp. | reverse complement strand
AGTTCAAGCGCCAGGGCGGCAAGTTCATCGCCATCAACCCGATACGCACCGGCTACGCGGCCATCGCCGACGAGTGGGTGCCGATCAAGCCGGGCACCGACGGCGCGCTGCTGCTCGCGCTCATCCACGAGATCATCGCGCTGGGCCTGTACGACCGCGAGTTCCTGGCGCGCTACACCAACGCCGGCCAGCTGGTGAACCAGGATGCGGCGAGCGACGACTTCGGCCTGATGCTGCGCAACGTCGAGGGCGACGTCGTCAACCCGCTGCGGCCGCACAACTTCTGGTGGTGGGACCGGCTGACGCACAAGCCGGTGGCCGACCACACCGAGGGCACCGACCCGGCGCTGCTGGGCCGCTACAAGATGCCCGACGGCCCGCTGAAGGGCACCCCCGCCGTGCCCGCCTTCCAGCTGCTCGAGGAGCGCGTGCGCGAGTACACGCCGGAGTGGGCGGCGGGCATCACCGGCATTCCGGCCGCGACCATCCGCCGCCTCGCGCACGAGATGGGCATCACCGCGCGCGACCAGAAAATCGAGCTGCCGATCGCCTGGACCGACTGCTGGGGCAAGCGCCACGAGACGGTGACCGGCAACCCGGTGGCCTTCCACGCCATGCGCGGCCTGGCGGCGCACAGCAACGGCTTTCACACCATCCGCTCGCTGGCGATCCTGATGAGCCTGCTGGGCACCATCGACCGCCCGGGCGGCTTCCGCCACAAGGCGCCCTACCCGCGCGCGGTGCCGCCCAATGCGCGGCCGCCCAAGGGCCCGGAGGCGGTCAAGCCCGACACGCCGCTGAACGGCGCGCCGCTGGGCTGGCCGGAGAGCCCGCAGGATCTGTTCGTCGACGCGGCCGGCGAGCCGGTGCGCATCGACAAGGGCTTCAGCTGGGAGCACCCGCTGTCGGCGCACGGGCTGATGCACAACGTCATCACCAACGCCTGGCGCGGTGACCCGTACCGCATCGACACGCTGCTCATCTTCATGGCCAACATGGCCTGGAACTCGACGATGAATACGTCCGAGGTCCGCAAGATGCTCAACGACAAGGACGAGAACGGGCAGTACAAGATCCCGTTCCTGGTCGTCTGCGATGCCTTCCACTCGGAGATGACGGCCTTCGCCGACCTGCTGCTGCCCGACACCACCTACCTCGAGCGGCACGATTGCATGTCGATGCTCGACCGGCCGATCAGCGAGTTCGACGGCCCGGTCGATTCGGTGCGCATCCCGGTGCTGCCGCCCACCGGCCAGTGCAAGCCTTTCCAGGAGGTGCTGGTCGAGCTGGCCTCGCGGCTCAAGTTTCCCGCCTTCGTCAACGCCGACGGCTCGCGCAAATACCGCGACTACCCCGACTTCGTCGTCAACTACGAAACCGCGCCCGGCTCGGGCATCGGCTTCCTGGCCGGCTGGCGCGGCAAGGGCGGCGAGAAGGCGATGCGCGGCGAGCCGAATCCGCGCCAGTGGGAGATGTACGCGAAGAACAACTGCGTCTTCCAGCACCATCTGCCGCCGGCCATCCAGTACATGCGCAACTGGAACCAGGGCTACATGGACTGGGCCCAGCA
>JAYRKR010000115.1:0-8246 GCA_041905645.1 Luteimonas sp. | reverse complement strand
CGACGGCGCCGCGCCGGCCGCGCCCCGGCCGGTGCCGGCGCCCGCGCAGCCGCGCCCCGACCGCATCCACGACGTCGCCGCCGGCGACGCGCCGGCCGACCTCCCCGCCACCGCCCAGCCGCGGCGCTGGATCCGCGTGGGCGTCGGCGCGGGCAGCTACGCGCTCGAGCTGCTGTGCGTGCAGGAAGTGGTGCGGCTGGCGCCGATCGTGGCGATGCGCGGCGCCGACCGCGCCGTGCTCGGCGCCATGAACCTGCGCGGCCGCATCGTGCCGGTGTTCGACCTCGGCCTGTGGCTCGGCATCGACCGCGTGCGGCGCGACGAGCGCAACCGCATCGTGGTGGTCGAGCGCGACGACGAGCTGATCGGCGTGCTGGTGAGCTCGGTCGAGGACGTGGTCACGCTCGGCCGCGACCGCATCGAGCCGCCGCTGCCCGGCGCCGATCCCGGCCCCACGCTCGGCGTCGCCCGCGTCGGCGCGACCCCGACCGTGCTGCTCGACGCCGCGGCGCTGTACGGCTGAGCGCCGGCGCCCGCTCAAGTCGACGCCGCGTGCGCCGTTAACCCGGACAGCATCCAGGCCCGCGGCGATCCCATGACCCAGATCCCCCTGCAACCCGACCTCGGCATCGAGTCCATCGCCGACCTGCAGGCCGCGCTGCAGCCGCACCTGGACGACGAGGACGCGCTGGCGCTGGTCGGCGACCGCGTCGAACGCGTGCACGCCGCCGGCCTGCAGCTGCTGCACGCCTTCGTGCGCGACCGCCTCGCGCGCGGCCACCGCACCACGGTCACCGCGGCCTCGCCCGTGCTGGCCGCGGCGGCGCGCCAGCTCGCCCTGGCCGCGAGCCTGGGCGTCGACCGCGAGGCGGCGGCCTGACATGCGCGCGCCCACCCCGTCCGATCCCCTTCCCTTCCTCCCGGCGACCGCCCCGCACGGCCGCCGCGCAGCCCCCGGAGACCGCGCATGAGCGCGCAGAAAGAACTGCTCATCGTCGACGATTCCACGTCCATGCGGCAGATGGTCGCCTTCGCCCTGACCTCGGGCGGCTACGGCGTGCGCGAGGCCGAGGACGGCCAGGCCGCGCTCGAGATCGCGCGCACGCAGCGCTTCGACGCCGTGGTCACCGACGTCAACATGCCGCGCATGGACGGCATCGCCCTGATCCGCGAGCTGCGGCAGCTGCCCAGCTACCGCTTCACCCCGCTGCTGATGCTCACCACCGAGTCGGGCAGCGACAAGAAGACCGAAGGCAAGGCCGCCGGCGCCACCGGCTGGCTGGTCAAGCCCTTCGACCCCGACCAGCTGGTCGCGACCATCCGCAAGGTCCTGGCATAGGACGGGCCGCGCGACCATGGACATCACCCGCTTCCACGCCGCGTTCTTCGAGGAGAGCCGCGACGGCCTCGACGCGATGGAACGCGGGCTGCTCGCGCTCGAGTCCGGCGACGCCGATCCCGAGGCGATCCACGTCGTGTTCCGCGCCGCGCACTCGATCAAGGGCGGCGCGGCGACGTTCGGCTTCGCCGCGGTCGCCGACCTGACCCACCTGCTGGAAACGCTGCTCGACGAGGCGCGCGGCGGCCGGCGCGTGCTCGACCAGGACGCGGTCGGTGCGCTGTTCGCGGCGGTCGACGTGCTGCGCGGCCTGCTCGCGGCCTGCGAGCACGGCAGCGCCATCGACCAGGACGCGCTCGCGGCCGCGCGCGCCGGCCTCGACCGCCTGCTCGCCTCCGGAACGCCGGCGTCCGCGGGCAACGCAGCGCACGACGACGCGCCCGCCGGCGACTGGCGCATCGGCTTCGCGCCCGCGCCTTCGATGTTCATGAGCGGCAACGATCCGCTGCGCATCCTGCGCGAGCTCGCCGGGCACGGCGAGCTGGGCGTGACCTGCCTGGACGAGCGGCTGCCACCGTTCGCGCAGATGGATCCGTTCGAGGCCTACCTCGCCTGGAACCTGACCCTGCCGGGCAGCGTGCCGCGCGCGGCGATCGACGAGGCCTTCGCCTGGGTCGAGGACGAGTGCGAGCTGACGATCGAGTCCGCGCTGGCGGCGACGAGGGACCCGGACCTGCGCGCAGGACCTGAGGCCGGCGGCGAGGCCGCGGCCGGGCTCGCCGGCCTCGCCGCCCCCGCCGGCCGCCGCGCCGGCGACGGCGACAATTCGATCCGCGTCGCCGTCGCCAAGGTCGACGCGCTGATCAACCTGGTCGGCGAGCTGGTCATCACCCAGGCGATGCTGCGACAGCGCTGCGGGCACCTGGACCCGGTCGCCAACGAGCCGCTGCTCACTGGGCTGGTGCAGCTCGAGCGCAACACCCGCGACCTGCAGGAATCGGTCATGGGCGTGCGCATGCTGCCGGTGGACTTCGCCTTCAGCCGCTTCCCGCGCATGGTCCGCGACCTCGCGGCCCGCCTGGGCAAGCAGGTCCAGCTGCGCACGAGCGGCGAGGCCACCGAGCTCGACAAGGGCGTGATCGAGAAGATCGTCGACCCGCTGGTGCACCTGGTGCGCAACGCGATCGACCACGGCCTCGAGCTGCCGAGCGAGCGCAGCGCCGCCGGCAAGCCCGAGGCGGGCACCATCAGCCTGAGCGCCGCCCACCAGGGCGCCAACATCCTCATCGAGATCAGCGACGACGGCCGCGGCCTGGACCGCGAACGGATCCTGCGCAAGGCGGCCGAACGCAACCTGGCGGTGCCCGAGCACCCGAGCGACGCCCAGGTCTGGGACCTGGTGTTCGCGCCCGGCTTCTCCACCGCCGAGACCCTGACCGACCTGTCCGGCCGCGGCGTCGGCATGGACGTGGTGAAGAAGAACATCGCCGCGCTCGGCGGCCACGTCGAGATCCGCAGCCGGCGCGGCGCCGGCACCACGGTGTCGATCCGCCTGCCGCTGACGCTGGCGATCGTCGACGGCATGTCGGTCGCGGTCGGCGGCGAGGTCTTCATCGTGCCGCTGGGCATGGTGATCGAGTCGCTGCAGCCCGCGGCGGCGGACGTGCGCACCATCGCCGGCGACACCCGCGTGCTGCGGGTGCGCGGCGAGTACGTGCCGCTGCTCGACCTGGCCGCCCAGTACGGCTTGCCGGCGGCGCGCGGCGGCGACGCGGCCGCGGCGAAGATCGCGGTGGTCGTGGAAAGCGACGGCCGCCGCGTGGCGCTGGAGGTCGACGAGCTGCTCGGCCAGCAGCAGGTCGTGGTCAAGAACCTGGAAGCCAACTACCGCCGCGTGCCGGGCGTGTCCGGCGCCACCATCCTGGGCGACGGCCGCGTCGCCCTGATCGTCGATGCCGCCGGCCTCTCGCCCGCGGGCGCCGCGGCGGCCGCCGCCTGAGGCCGCACGCGCCAACCTCCCGAGGATCCCCGCCATGTCGCAAGCCCAGCCATCCCTTTCCCGCGCCGCCCCGCCCGGCGCCCCGCACGCCGACGAGGCGAGCAGCGAGTTCCTCACCTTCGTCCTCGGCAGCGAGGAGTACGGCGTGGACATCCTCAAGGTGCAGGAGATCCGCAGCTACGAGGGCGTGACCCGGCTGCCGGACGCGCCCGACTACGTCAAGGGCGTGATCAACCTACGCGGCACGATCGTGCCGGTGGTCGACATGCGCCTGAAGTTCCGCCTCGAGAAGGCCGACTACAGCGCGCTGACGGTGATGATCGTGCTCAGCGTCGCCGATCGCGTGGTCGGCATGGTCGTGGACAGCGTGTCGGACGTGGTGCGCCTGGGCGGCGAGCAGGTCCGCGCGGTGCCCGAGCTCGGCGCGACGATCGACCGGCAGTTCCTCACCGGCATCGGCACGCTCGACGAACGGATGCTGATCCTGCTGGACATCGAGCGGCTGATGACCAGTACCGAGATGGGGCTGGTGGCGCCGCAGCCGGAGCAGTGACCACGTGAACTTGAAGCCGCACCGGGCTGCGGCTTCGGTGGTGTCACGCGGGAAGGCGACGGCCGGGGAGTCGCTCTTCCCTCGGCAGGACATCCTGTCCTGACGAGGGCGCCGGCCAACCATGGCCTGCTTGACGCGACTCCCCGGCCGCCACCTTCCTGCCGAACGCCTACCGCTTCGGTTGCAGGAAACATTCCTGCTTCAGATCCATCCGTGCTTCGCAATACTGGTCGTCGCGTTCTTCCTTCGATCAGGCGAGGAACCAAGAAGAAAGGCGCGCCTGGAGGCGCGCCTTGTCGGGCATGATCGACCGCTCAGGCCGTGAAATCCAGATTCGTCATCCTCGGCTATTTTTCAAGAGCGCGCGAGCGATACAACGCGGTGCCGCAGGCGCGGCAGACATGGATGTTCAGGTCCCCGCCCATATGCATGAATATCTGATGGGACCCGCATCTCCCACAGTGGACCCGTCCGTTCCTTACAGCGCCCTCATTCTGATCTCGATACTCATCAAAGGAAGGTAGCGCGAGTAAGCGCGCCTTGTTCTTCCTGTGTGTACGCATCATCCATAGGAAGATTGCAACAATCCCGATCACTGGAATCAGGAAGAACAACCAGATCGATTCAGTATTCATGCTTACGATCTCCATTGTAGAGCCTGCCTACCGGCTAGCAGCGGTCCCTCATCGATCAGCAGGCCATATCCGCTGCTTTAGATGTTGTAGAGAGAAGAAGGCGCGCCGGGCGGCGCGCCTTGGGTGCCCTGGCAATCGCTCAGATCGTGAAGTCCAGGCGCACCTTGCCGCGGCCGTCGGAGCCGGGCGCGAACTGCCACTGCTTGACGGCCTTGACCGCGGCGCTTTCGAACACGCGCGCCGGCTTGGCGTTGACCACCGAGACGCTGGCGACCTTGCCGCTGGCGTCGACGGTGAACTCGACTTCGACGAAGCCGTTGGTGCCGGCGCGCGCGGCCTCGGGCGGATAGACCGGCTCGACGCGCTTGATCGGCTTGGGGTCGGCGTGGGCGGTGGCGGACGCCAGCGCCAGTGCGGCGGCGGCGAACAGGAACGTGTGGCGCATGGGGAGTCTCCAGGGAGGGATGTGTCGAACGACGCCCCCATATCGGCCGCCGGCCGCGCGACTTGAGCGCTGTGTTTGCGCGTGGCCGGCGACGCCCTGCGGGCGGGTCATGCCCCGGTGCGGATGCCGCCATCCCGTGCGCAACGAGGGATCCGCTTCGCCGGATGTCCGGATCCCTCGCTGCGCTCGGGATGACAGCCCCGGGATGAGCGTCCGCGGCGCAGCGCCCCGCGCCGAGGATGGCACCGGGCACGACGCCCGGAACTGCGCTACAGGCTGAAATCCAGCCGCACCTTGCCGCGGCCGTCGGAACCCGGGGCGAACTGCCACTGCTTGACCGCCTTCACCGCGGCGCTCTCGAAGGTGCGCGAAGGCTTGGCGTTGACCACCGACACGCTGGCGACCTTGCCGCTGGCGTCGACGGTGAACTCGACCTCGACGAAGCCGGTGGTGCCGGCGCGCGCGGCCTCGGGCGGATAGCTCGGCTCGACGCGCTTGATCGGCTCCAGGCCCGCGTGGGCGGGCAGGATGGACAGCAGGGCCGCGCCGGACAGCGCGGCGACGAGGATGCGATGGCGCATGGGAGGCTCCCAGGATGTCGGACGACACCCGGGACATCGGCCGGGCCCGCGCTTCCTTGAGCGCTGCGCGCGGCCGCACCAGGGCACGCGTACCTAAAGTTTCCGGCGCCGGCGCCGATGCGTCCTGTGTCGACCCGCTCCGGGTCCGCTCCGCAAGCGAGGCCGCCATGTCCACCCGTCGTTCCCTTTCCCTGCTCGATCGCGCGCTGGCGCCGGCCGCCGGCCTGATGTCGCGGCTGAGCTTCGGCCGCAAGGCGCTGGTGATCGGCGCCGCCTTCATGCTCACCTGCGGCGTGCTGGCCGGCGTGCTGCTGACCCGTTCGATGGCCGAGATCGGCGCCGCGAAGACGGCGCGCGCGGCGACCGCCGGGCTCTCGCACCTGCACGAGGCGATGCTGGCCATGCAGGCGCACCGCCAGCTGGTGGCGCGGGCGGCGGCGAAGGACGCGGTGCCGGCGGACGCGCAGGCGAAGGCGGCCGGCGAGGTCGCGCAGGCGCTGGCCGCGGCCTCGCGCTGGCAGGCCGCGACCTTCGACGACGAGGACATGAAGCAGGCGATGCAGGACACGCGCGCGGCCTGGGCCAAGGCCGAAGCCGCCCATGCCGACGCCGCTTCCGCCGCGACCGACCATGCGGCCGCGATCGACGCGGTGCGGGCGCAGATGGGCGTGGTCGCGGACGTCAGCGGCTCGGCGCATTCCTCCGACCCGGCGGTGCTGTACATGGCGCGCGCGGCCAGCGAGTGGCTGCCGACGCTCTCCGAATCGACCTCGCTGCAGGGCGCGGTCGGCGTGCGCGTGCTCGGCGAAGGCGCGATCTGGGTCGACGACCGCATCGGCCTGGCGGTCTCGCGCAACATGCAGGAGTTCCTGCGCGGCCGGATCCAGCTGGAGCTGGCGAACGCCGAGGCGCGCATGCCGTCGCTGCGCGCGACCGTCGGCGCGCGGATGCGCGCCGTCCAGGCGCTGGTCGACAAGCAGAACAAGCTGATCCAGGACAAGGTGCTGGACGCCGAGACGCCGTCGCTGCCGGTCAAGGCGATGGCCGCGCGCGACGACGCCACCCGGCTGGCGATGGCCGGCCTGCTGCGCACGGCGGACGCGTCGCTGGACGCGGCCGCGACGGCGCAGATCTCGCGCCTGCGCCGGCAGGCGGCGCTGACCTCGACGGTGGTGCTGCTGGTGCTGGTGCTGTCGGCCTACCTGTTCCTGGGCTTCAGCCGCAGCACGCGCGGCTCGCTGCGCACGATCCAGGACGCCGCCGAGGAGCTGGCCGCCGGCCGCTTCCCCGAGCGCGTGCGGGTGGACAGCCGCGACGAGCTGCGCGACATCGCCGGCAGCCTGCAGCGCGCGGTGGACGCGCTGCGCGGGTTCGCCGAGGCGCAACGGACGCTGTTCGAGGCCCACGAGCAGGGCGAGATCGACGAGCGGCTCGACGCGGACGCGTTCCCGGGCTCGTTCGGCGACATGGCCAACGAGATCAACACCCTGGTCGGCTCGCACATCGAGGTCAACACGCGCGTGATCGAGATCGTGGCGGCGTACGCGCGCGGCGACCTGTCGGCCGAGATCGAACGCATGCCCGGCAAGAAGGCGCAGATCACCGCGGCGGTCGATGCGGTCAAGGCCGGCATGCAGGCGGTCAACGGCGAGATCAAGGCGCTGGTCGACGCGGCCGTGGCCGGCGACTTCAGCCGGCGCGGCGACGCCGAACGCTTCGAGTTCGTGTACCGCGAGATGATCGAGGGCCTCAACGCGCTGATGACCAGCGCCGACCACGGCATGGGCGAGATCGGCACGCTGCTGGCCGCGGTCGCCGAGGGCGACCTGACCCGCCACGCCGACGAGGCGCTGCCCGGGCGCTTCGGCGAGCTGGCCGCCAACGCCAACGACACCGTGCGCCGCCTGGCGCAGGTGGTGGGCCAGATCCGCGTCGGCTCGGACGCGATCAGCACCGCGGCCGGCGAGATCGCCTCGGGCAACGGCGACCTGTCGCAGCGCACCGAGCAGCAGGCGGCCTCGCTGGAGGAGACCGCCTCGTCGATGGAGGAGCTCACCTCCACCGTGCGCCAGAACGCCGACAACGCGCGCCAGGCCAACCAGCTGGCGATCGGCGCGGTCGACGTCGCCTCGCAGGGCGGCGAAGTGGTCGGCCGCGTGGTCCAGACCATGTCCGCGATCCACGAGTCCTCGCGCAAGATCGTCGACATCATCGGCGTGATCGACGGCATCGCGTTCCAGACCAACATCCTCGCCCTCAACGCCGCGGTCGAGGCCGCGCGCGCCGGCGAGCAGGGGCGCGGCTTCGCCGTCGTCGCCGCCGAGGTGCGCTCGCTGGCGCAGCGTTCGGCCGGCGCGGCCAAGGAGATCAAGCAGCTGATCACCGATTCGGTGAGCAAGGTCGAGGACGGCAACCAGCTGGTCGACCAGGCCGGCCGGACCATGGGCGAGATCGTCACCAGCGTCAAGCGCGTGACCGACATCATCGCCGACATCTCCGCCGCCTCGCAGGAGCAGAGCGCCGGCATCGAGCAGGTCAACCACGCCATCACCCAGATGGACGAGGGCACCCAGCAGAACGCCGCGCTGGTCGAGGAAGCCACCGCCGCCGCGCGCAGCATGGAGCAGCAGTCCGAGCAGCTGGTGCAGACGGTGGCGGTGTTCCGGCTCGACCCGGACCACGATGCCCATGCCG
>JAYRKR010000163.1:0-1577 GCA_041905645.1 Luteimonas sp. | reverse complement strand
TGGAACATCTTCGACTGGGGCCGCCTCAAGAACCAGGTGCTGGTCCAGGACGCCCGCTTCCAGCAGCTCTACGAGCAATACCAGGACGTCGTGCTGCGCGCCGCGCGGGAAATGGACGACGCCGCGGCCGCCTTCGCCAAGAGCCGCGCCCAGATCGAATTCCTGGAAGGGGCCGTGCAGGCGGCCATCCGCTCGCTCGACATCGCCACCATCCAGTACCGCGAAGGGCTGGTCGATTTCCAGCGCGTGCTCGACTCGCAGCGCACCCTGTTCAGCCAGCAGGAGCGGCTGGTCACCACCCGCGGCGCCGTCACGCAGAACCTGATCGCGCTTTACAAGTCGCTGGGCGGCGGCTGGCAGCCCGCCCGGGCGCGCCCGGTCGTCGATGCCGAAACACGCGAGACGATGGGCGAGCGCAGCGCCTGGAAGGAATTGCTGAACGCCCCGCTCCCACCCGCCACGGCGGATTTGCCGCCGCCGAAGGAAACGCCATGACCCCGGACTCCCCCGCTCCCCAGGCCGCACCGGACGTCGGCCGCGGCACGCGCCTCGGCGCCCTCGCCGTCGCCATCCTGATCTTCGCCAGCCTCGTCCTCTACTTCATCGGCGACCGCCTGACCCCGCACACCTCACAGGCGCGCTTCCAGGCCTTCGTCGTGCCGGTGGCCGCCGAAGTCCCCGGCAAGGTGCTCAAGGTTCATGTCCGCAACAACGACGAGGTCGAACCGGGCCAGCCGCTGTTCGACATCGACCGCAGCCAGTACGAAATCGCGTTGCAGCGCGCCCGCGCCGATCACGAATCGGTGCGGCGTTCGGTCAACGCATCGGCGGCGGCGGTCGACGCGGCGCGCGCCGCGCTGCAGGCGGCCGAGGCCAACCGCGACATGGCGGAAAAGGACGCCGCCCGCCAGGAGCGACTGTACGCGGAGGACCCGGGTGCCATCTCGGTCCGCCGCCTCGAAATCGCCCAGGCGACGCGCGAGGAGTCGCGCGCCAAGGCCCGGCGCGCCGAGGCCGACCTGCGCAAGGCGCAGGAATCGGCCGGCGACAGCGGCGACGCCAACGCGCAGCTGCAGAGCGCACGCAAGGCGGTGGAGAAGGCCGAGCTCGACCTGGCGCGCACCCGCATCGTCGCCCCGGCGCGCGGCACCGTCACCGACCTGCAGATCGACGCCGGCCATTTCGCGGCCGCCGGCACGCCGCTGATGACGCTGATCGCGCTGCACGACCTGTGGATCAGCGCCGACATGACCGAGAACAACCTCGGCAACATCGACCCCGGCGACGAGGTCGCCATCGTCCTCGACGTGCTGCCGGGTGAGGTGTTCAAGGGCCGCGTCCGCAGCGTCGGCGGCGGTGTCGAGAGTGGCCAGGCCGGTTCCCCGGGCGCCCTGCCGACGATCCAGAACAACCGAGACTGGCTGCGGCAGGCGCAGCGTTTCCCGGTGGCCATCGAGTTCGACCCGGCCGACCACGAGCGCCTGCGCAACGCGCGCATCGGCGGCCAGGCCGACGTGCTGGTCTATACGGGCGACAATCCGGTGATGAATCTGCTGGCGGCCGCCTACATCCGGGTC
>JAYRKR010000162.1:0-1617 GCA_041905645.1 Luteimonas sp. | reverse complement strand
TCCAGCCACCGGCCTTGCTGGTGCCGGCGCGCTCGCACATCAGGCGGATCGCCTCGGGCGTGTAGCCGCGCCGGCGCAGGCCGACGATGGTGGGCATGCGCGGGTCGTCCCAGCCGTCGACGATTCGCTCGTCGACCAGCGCCTTGAGCTTGCGCTTGCTGGTGATGACGTAGGTGACGTTCAGCCGCGCGAACTCGTACTGGTGCGGGCGCGGCTGCGCCAGCAGGCCGAGCGTGCACAGCGTGTCGAGCAACCAGTCGTAGAAGGGCCGCTGGTCCTCGAACTCCAGCGTGCAGATGCTGTGCGTGACCTGCTCGAGCGCATCCTCGATCGGGTGCGCGTAGGTGTACATCGGGTAGATGCACCAGCGGCTGCCGGTGTTGTGGTGCTCGGCGTGCTTGATGCGGTAGATGGCCGGGTCGCGCAGGTTGATGTTGGGCGAGGCCATGTCGATCTTGGCGCGCAGCACCATCGCGCCGTCGGGGTGCTTGCCGTCGCGCATCTCGCGAAAGCGCGCCAGGTTCTCGGCCGGGCTGCGCTCGCGGAACGGGCTGTTCGTGCCCGGCGTGGCGAAGTCGCCGCGGTTGGCGCGCATCTGCTCGGCGCTCTGCTCGTCGACGTAGGCCAGCCCCGCGCCGATCAGCGCCTCGGCGGCGCGGTACATGAAGTCGAAGTAGTTGCTGGCGTAGTAGAGGTGGGCTACGCCGTTCACCTTCCAGTCGAAGCCCAGCCACTTCACCGCGTCGAGGATGGAGTCGACGTACTCCTGCTCCTCCTTCTCCGGGTTGGTGTCGTCGAAGCGCATGTGGCAGACGCCGCCGTATTCCGCCGCGAGGCCGAAGTTCAGCGTGATGCTCTTGGCGTGGCCGATGTGCAGGTAGCCGTTGGGCTCGGGCGGGAAGCGGGTGCGGATGCGCGCCGGGTCGAGCGGCCCCGCGGCGTGGTGGGCCGCATCGCCGGGCGAGCCGGCGAAGTGCCGCTGCGCGTAGCTGCCCTGCTCGAGGTCGCGCTCGATGATCTGGCGCAGGAAGTTGCTGGCGTGCGTGGCTTTGGGGCTGTCGTCGGCGGGCGCGGAACTCATGCGGCGATTCTATCGACGCGCCCCGCGGCGCCTCCCTCTTGCGGGGGAGCCGGGCGCAACATGTCCTTACCTTGTGCCGTCAACGAAGCCCCCCCGGCCGGCCGTTGTCGACGGCAGGTGCGCAAGGCTTGCGCGCCGCCCAAGGAGAAAGACGCATGAACAAGTCACTGATCGCCGCTGTCGCCACCGCCGCTTCGCTGCTGGCCGCCGGCACCGCACAGGCCAGCGACGTGCACTGGTCGATCGGCATCAACCTGCCGCCCGTGGCCACCGTGATCTCCAGCGCGCCGGTGTATGCACCGGCCCCGATCTACGCGCCGGCCCCCGTCTACGCGCCGCCGCCCCCGCCGGTGGTCTACGCACCCGCGCCGGTGGTCTATGCGCCGCCTCCGCGTGTGGTCTACCCGGTGCCCGTCGTCTATGGCCCGCGGCACCACCATGGCTGGGGCGACCGCGATCACGACGGCATCCCGAACCGCTACGACCGCTACGACAACCGCCGCGACCGTCACGAGTACCGTGACTATCGCGACGAG
>JAYRKR010000114.1:0-8506 GCA_041905645.1 Luteimonas sp. | reverse complement strand
GGCTTCAGCCGCGAGCTTTCCGGCCCCGCCGCGACCGATCGGAAGAGCTCGCGGCTGAAGCCGCTCCCACGGCAGGATGAGGACGATCAGCGCGCAGAGCCGCCCGCCGCCCCCGCCTCGATCGCGGCCCAGACCCGCAGCAGGTTGCCGCCGAGGATCTTGCGGATGTCGTCGTCCTTGTAGCCGCGCGCCTGCAGCCCGGCGACCAGGTTGGGGTAGTCGGCCACCGAGCGCAGCCCGTCGGGCAGCTCGCCGTCGACGCCGTCGAAGTCCGAGCCGATGCCGACGTGGTCGATGCCGATCAGCTTGACCGCGTAGTCGACCTGGTCGAGCACCGCGTCGATCTTGGTCTGCGGCGGCGGATGCGAGGCCGCCCAGGCCTTGCCGAAGGCGTCGCGGTCCTCCTCCGGCTTGCCGGCCGCCTTCAGCGCGGCGTTGCGCGCGTTGAAGTCGTTGATCGCGCGGAAGTGCGCCTGGGTGTCGGCCGCGCCCTTCGGGTCCACGAACGCGGTGCCGAAGGGGATCTGCACCACGCCGCCCTTGTCGGCGACCGCCTTGGCGAGCTCGTCGCTGATGTTGCGCTCGAAGCCGGGCGTGAAGTGGCGGAACGCCGAATGGCTGGCGATCACCGGCACGGTGCTGATCGCGATCGCCTCGCGCGCGGACTCGTCGGAGATGTGCGAGACGTCGACCATGATGCCGAGCCGGTTCATCTCCGCCACCACCTGGCGGCCGAACGGGCTGAGCCCGTGCCACTTGCGCTCGACCGCGTAGGACGAATCGGCGATGCGGTTGGGCGCGCTGTGGGCGAGGGTGATGTAGCGCACGCCGCGATCGAAGAAGAACCTGACGTTGGCGACGTCGTCGCCGAGCGGCGCGCCGTTCTCCATGCCCAGCGGCAGCAGCACGCGGTCGCCCCGGCGCAGGCGGTCGACGTCCCCGGGCGAGCGCAGCAGCGCGAAGCGGTCGGGGTGGCGCTCGACCAGGGCCTCGACCGAATCGATCATCTCGTTGGCCGCCTGCCAGGCGGTGCCGTCGTCGTCCTGCTTCGGGGAGGTGTAGATCGACATGAAGGCCACGTCCAGGCCGCCGGCGCGCGCCTTGGGGTAGTCGAACTCGCGGCCCTCGGCTTCCTCGCCCAGGTTCATCCAGCGATCGGTGAGCATGCCCGGCGCGTCGATGTGGGTGTCGACGATGACCGCGTCCTGCGCGAGCCTGCGCGCCGCGTCGGGAGCGGATTGCGCCATGGCCAGCGCGGGGCAGAGGCCCAGCAGCAGGGAACAGGTCAGCGTGCGATGGCGCATGGTGGTCTCCGGTGTGGATGTGGGTGCGGCTTCAGCCGCAGGTCTGGGTTGATGCGAGGGCGGTCCGCATGTGGGAGCGACGGAAGTCGCGATGCTCTTCGCAGGCAAGGCCGACTCCCTGTCGCGACTTCCGTCGCTCCCACGAGAAGGAGCGCCCCGGCGTTCCGACGTGGAAGGCACTTCAGGCAACCCGCCGCCCGCCAGCGTACACCGCTTCGGCCAGCGCGCCGCCCAGCCAGTAGCACAGCTCGGCGGGCTGCGAGACCCGCCAGTGCACGAAGTCGGCGCGCAGGCCGGCGCGCAGCGCGCCGCGGTCGTCGAGGCCCAGCGCGCGCGCGCCGTTGACCGTCGCGCCGCGCAGCGCCTCCTCGGGCGTCAGCCGGAAATGCGTGCACGCCAGCTGCATCGCCTGGCGCAGCGACAGCAGCGGCGAGGTGCCGGGGTTGCAGTCGGTGGCGACCGCCATCGGCACGTGCCGGGCGCGGAATTCGTCCAGCGGCGGCAGCTTCGTCTCGCGCAGCACGTGGAAGGCGCCGGGCAGCAGCACCGCCACCGTGCCGGCCGCGGCCATCGCCGCGACGCCGTCCACCGAGGCGTGCTCGACGTGGTCGGCCGACAGCCCGCCGAACTCCGCCACCAGCGCGGCGCCGCCGCCGTCGCTGAGCTGGTCGGCGTGCAGCTTGACCGGCAGCCCCAGCGCGCGCGCGGCCTCGAACACCCGCCGCGTCTGCGCCGCGGTGAAGCCGATCCGCTCGCAGAATGCGTCCACCGCGTCCACCAGCCCTTCGGCGTGCAGCCGCGGCAGCCAGCCGACGACCGCGTCGATGTAGCCGTCGGCGTCGCCGGCGAATTCCGGCGGCAGCGCGTGCGCGCCGAGGAAGGTGGCGCGCACCTCGATGCCGAGCGCCTTGCCGATGCGCCGCGCCGCCCGCAGCATCTTGCGCTCGCCGTCGAAATCCAGGCCGTAGCCGGACTTGATCTCCAGCGTGGTGACCCCGTCGGCGAGCAGTGCGCGCGCGCGCGGCAGCGACTGCGCCAGCAGCGCGTCCTCGCCCGCGGCGCGGGTGTGGCGCACGGTGGAGACGATGCCGCCGCCGGCGCGCGCGATCTGCTCGTAGTCCGCGCCCTGCAGGCGCTGCTCGAACTCGCCGGCGCGGTCGCCCGCGAACACGGCATGGGTGTGGCAGTCGACCAGCCCGGGCGTGACGCAGCCGCCGCCGAGGTCGACGGCGCCGCCGGCGAGCCCGTCCGGCAGGCCCGCGCGCGGACCCGCGTAGCGGATGACGCCGTCGCGCCAGGCCAGCGCGCCGTCCTCGACCAGGCCATAGCCGGCGTCGCCGTCCAGGGTGACCAGCGTCGCGCCCACGACCAGGCCGTCGAATCCGTCGGCGGGAGGCGGCGCGCGGTCGGGGGGCTCAGTCATGCGCTTGCGGGGGACGCGGGGCGGGCGGAGCGGCCATGTTAGCCGTGCCGGCGCCGCCCGCGTCGGCCGGCGGCAGCCCCGCCAGCAGCTGCTGGCCCAGCGCCCGGTAGATCGGCGTGTGGCACACCAGCGCCGAAGCGCCGCGCGCCAGCAGCACGGTGGCGAGGATCGGCAGCATCATCCCGCTGTTGTCGGTCAGCTCCATCGAGATCACCGCCGAGGTCAGCGGTGCCTGGGTCACGCCGGCCAGGTAGGCGCACATGCCCAGCAGCACGAACACCGTGCCGTCCATGCCCGGGAACAGTCCGGCGATGTTGTGCCCGATGCCCGCGCCCACCGCCAGCGCGGGCGAGAACAGGCCGCCGGGGATGCCGGCGACGTACGACACCACGTTCGCCGCGAACTTCATCGCGCCGAACTCGTGGCCCACGATCGCATGGCCCTGCACCAGGCTGCGCGCCTGGTCGTAGCCGGTGCCGAACGCACCGGGTCCGAACGCGATGCCCAGCAGCGCCAGCGCCAGCCCGCAGCCCGCGGCCATCACGACCGGATGGCGCCGACGCAACGCGCCCAGCCAGCGCGGCCTGCCGCTGCCCGCGGCCAGCATCATGCGGCTGAAAAGCCCGCCGAGCAGGCCGCAGGCGATGCCGCACAACGGCACCGCCAGCCAGCCGCTGCCCAGCGGCAGTTCGCCGCCGACCTTGCCGAAGTAGGTGTAGTTGCCGACCAGGCCCAGCGACACCACGCCGCCGACGATCACCGCGGTGAGCAGCGTGCCCGAGAATCGGTGTTCGTAGCGGTCGCTGAGCTCCTCGATCGCGAACACCACGCCGGCCAGCGGCGCGTTGAACGCCGCGGCGATGCCCGCCGCGCCGCCGGCGAGCAGGAAACGCGAGGCCTCGCGCGCGTCCGCGTAGCCGAAACGGCGCCCGATCACGTACATCAGGCTGGCACCGACGTGCACGGTCGGGCCCTCGCGCCCCACCGACGCACCGCCCAGCAGCGCCAGCACCGTCAGCCCGAGCTTGCCGGCCGACACCCCGAGCGAGAGGTTGCGCTCGCGGAAATCCGCGTCCTGGCGCTCGAGCGAGGCGATCACCTGCGGGATGCCGCTGCCGCGCGTGGCCGCCAGCCGCCCCGCGGTGAGCCAGGCCAGCAGGCCGAACACCAGCGGCGTGAGCAGCAGGGTCGACCACGGCGACCATGCGAGTACGTGCCGGAACAGCGAGAACGCCCAGTCGCTGGCGCGCGCGAACACCAGCGCCGCCAGCGCCACCACCACCGCACCGCCCCACAGCACCAGGCGCCGCTTCCACAGCGCGCGCGACAGGAGCGGGCCGATGCCGGTGGCGGGGACGGGCGGCGGCGTTTCCATCGGCGCATTCTCGCATGCGCCCCGGCGCCCGCCGGTGCAGAATGCGCGCATGACCATGCCCGCCGCGATCCTGCGCACTCCCGAGGGCTGGCGCGCCCTCGGCATCGCCAACCTGCATTCGCACGCCTTCCAGCGCGCGATGGCCGGCATGGCCGAGCGCCAGACCGATCCCGCCGATTCGTTCTGGACCTGGCGCGAGACCATGTACCGCTTCGCGGCGCGCTTCGACCCGGACACGCTGCGCGCGGTCGCCGCGCAGCTCTACGTCGAGATGCTGGAGGCCGGCTACACCCAGGTGTGCGAGTTCCACTACCTGCACCACGCCCCGGACGGCCGGCCGTACGACGATCCCGCGGCGATGTCGCGCGCGCTCGTCGAGGCCGCGCGCGAGGCCGGCATCCGCCTGACCCTGCTGCCGGTGCTGTACATGTCCGGCGGTTTCGACGGTCGCCCGCTGGGGGAGCGCCAGAAGCGCTTCGGCCATGACGTCGACGGCTACCTGCGCCTGTTCGCGTCGCTGCGCGCGCCCGGGGACGAGGCGCTGCGCATCGGCTGCGCGCTGCACAGCCTGCGCGCCGTGCCGGAGACGGCCATGCGCGAGGTGCTGGCCGCGCTGCCGGGCGACGCGCGCGTCCACGTGCACATCGCCGAGCAGGTCGGCGAAGTGCAGGACTGCCTCGCGATCCGCGGTGCGCGCCCGGTGGAATGGCTGCTGGCCAACGCCGACGTCGACGCGCGCTGGACGCTGGTGCATGCGACCCACCTCACGCCGGAGGAAACCCGGGGCATCGCCGCCAGCCGCGCCACGGTGGCGGTCTGCCCGACCACGGAGGCCAACCTCGGCGACGGCCTGTTCCCGCTGCGCGGCTTCCTCGACGCCGGCGGCGCCTGGGGCATCGGCTCGGATTCGCACATCTCGGTTTCGCCGGTGGAGGAGCTGCGCTGGCTCGAGTACGGCCAGCGGCTGGCGACGCGCCACCGCAACATCGCCGTGCGCGCGGATTCGCCCAGCGTCGGCGAAACGCTGCTGCAGGGCGTCGCCGCGAGCCGTGCGAACTCGACCGGCTTCGACGATGCCGACGACCACGTCCTGCTCGACGCCGCCGCGCCGACCCTGTTCGGCGCGATCGACGACGACGTCGCCGACCGCTGGGTCTTCAGCGGCAACCGCAACCTGGTGCGCGAGGTGGCGGTGGGCGGCGAGCGCGTGGTGGTCGACGGCCGCCACCGCGACCGCGATGCGATCGCCGCGCGCTATCGCAGGGCCATCGATGCGTTGATGTAGGTCGGGACTCGGTCTCGACGCACCCGGATGGCCGCTCGGTGTGCGTGCGCGGCCGTTTCGTTTTTTTCCGGAAGCGAAGCTCCGGCCTACGGGAACAGCGCGTTCAACCGCGCGTAGTCGAGCGCATTGGCGAACGACGGCGCGAAGTCGCCCGCCAGCCACGCCTTCACCGATTGCTCCGCGGTGCCGTACGCGTTCTTGAAGAACGCCGGCCCCGCGCTGACGCGCCGCACGCCGGCGCGCGCCAGCGCGTCCAGCGAGGCCAGCCCGGGCATCGCCATCACGTTGACCGCCAGGCCGGGGACCGCGGCGGCGATCCTCGCCGCGTCCTCGGCGGCCGCCAGCCCCGGCACGAAGCCGCCGTCGGCGCCGGCGGCGCGGTACGCGGCCAGCCGCTCCGCGGCCATCGCCACGGCCGCGTCGCCCTCCGCCATGCCGCGCAGGTAGACGTCGGTGCGCGCGTTGACGAACAGCGGCGCCGCGCCGTCCGCGGCGCGGATCGCGCGGATCTTCGCCGCCAGCAGCGCCGGGTCGCCGCCGCCGTCCTCCAGGTTCACCCCGACCGCGCCGGCGGCGACGATCTCGCCGACGAGCGCTGCGACCATCGCCGGATCGTCGCTGTAGCCATCCTCGATGTCGACCGTCACCGGCACCGACACCACCCGCAGGATGCCGCGCAGCGAACCCAGCAGCGCCTCGCGCGGCAGCCTGCCGCCGTCCGCGTAGCCCAGCGCCCACGCCACGGCCGCGCTGCTGGTGGCGACGGCGGTCGCGCCGGCCTCCTGCCACAGCCTTGCGCTGGCGGCATCCCAGGCGTTGGGCAGCAGCAGCGGCACGTCGGTGTCGTGGAGGGCGGCGAACTGGGCGTGGAGCGAGAGCGTCATCGGTAAGTCCTCGGCGGGAAGCGCCATTGTAGGAGCGGCGAGGCCGCGATCCGTGCCGGCGCCCGCGTTTGTGGGAGCGACGGAAGTCGCGACTTCGATCAGCGATCGCGGATTCCGTCGCGACTTCCGTCGCTCCCACAAAGATGCGATCTAGGCGAACAGGTCGCCGCCGGGCAGCGCGCCTTCGAGGCTGAGCAGGAACTGCTTCGTCGGCAACCCGCCGCCGAATCCGGTCAGCGAGCCGTCTGCGCCGATCACCCGGTGGCAGGGCAGGACGATCGGGATCGGGTTGCGGCCGTTGGCGGCGCCGACCGCGCGTACCGCCTCCGGCTTGCCGATGCGCCGCGCCACCTGGCCGTAGCTCCAGGTCTCGCCGTACGGGATCTGCGCCAGCATCGACCACACCTGGCACTGGAACGGCGTGCCGGCCGGGCGCAGCGGCAGGTCGAACGCATGCAGCCTCCCGGTGAAATAGGCGTCCAGCTGCGCACCGGTCTCGCGCAGCACCGCGCTGTCGCCCGGCTCGAGCGCCGCGTCGCGCGGAATCGGATGGCGCGGATTGCTGAACCAGATCATCCGCAGGTGGTCGTCGTCGGCGGCCAGCAGCAAGGGTCCGACCGGGCTCGGCACGTGCTTCGACACGAGCGTCATCGCGCCGTCTCCGCGGAGGCGCGCGCCTGCGGCCGCACGGGCGCCGCCGGCCGGACCTTCCGGACGCGCCCGGGTGCGTCCTCGCGGGCTTCGACGCGCACCGGCACTGCCATTGCCTCGCGCCACAGCTGCAGCGTGGCGTAGGCGCGCCACGGCCGCCAGCGCTCGGCGCGCGCGGTGAGCGCCTTCGCCGACATCCGGCCGCCGTCTTCGGGCACCGCCTTCTGCAGCACCAGGTCGTCGGCGGGGAAGGCGTCGGGATGGCCCAGCGCGCGCAGGGCGACGTAGTGCGCCGTCCACGGCCCGATGCCGGGCAGGGCGGTCCAGCGCGCGACGAAGTCGCCGAGCGTGCGCTCGACCTGGAAGTCCACCCGGCCATCGAGCAGCGCGCGGGCGATCGTGCGCACCGTCTCGGCGCGCGAGCGGGTGATGCCGATGCTGGCGAGGTCGGCGTCGGCCAGCGCTTCCGGCGCCGGGAACAGGTGGGCCAGGCCGTGCGCCGCGTGCTCGTCCGGCAGCGGCGTCCCGAAGCGCTGCGCGATGCGCGCGGCGAAGGTCCGCGCCGCCGCCACGCTGACCTGCTGCCCGAGGATCGCGCGCACCGCGATCTCGAAGCCGTCCCAGCCGCTGGGCAGCCGCAGCCCGGGCCGCTTGCGCAGCAGCGGCTCGAGCCTGGGGTCCGTCGACAGCGCCGCCGCCACCGCCTGCGGGTCGGCGTCGAGGTCGAACATCCGCCGCAGCCGCCCGACCACGTCGAGCAGCCGCGAGGCCAGCGGCGCATGCAGTTCCAGCCGCAGCGCGTGCTCGCCGCCGGGCCAGGCGCTCACGCGCAGCCAGCCGGGGATGCCGCCGGCGCCGGCGGGCGCGATCACCCGCGCATAGCTGTCCCCGTCCACCTGCTCCACGCCCGGCAGCGCACGCGTGCGCAGGAACGCCAGCATCGAGTCGAAATCGTAGGGCGGCCGGTAGGCGAGCCGCAGCACCAGCTGTTCGCCGTGCTCCCCGTCGGCCTCGGCCGGACGCCGGCGCAGGTCGCGCGGCGCCATCCGGTAGGCGTCCTTGAAGGCCGAATTGAAGCGGCGCAGGCTGCCGAAGCCCGCGGCCAGGGCGACGTCGGTGATCGGCAGGGCGGTTTCGGTCAGCAGTTGCTTGGCGAACAGCAGCCGGCGCGTGCCGTGCACCTCGACCGGCGAGGCGCCCAGGCGCTCGACGAACAGGCGCCGCAGCTGGCGCTCGCCGAGGTTGACGCGCTCGGCAAGCGCCGCCACGGGCTGTTCCGCCAGCACGCCCTGCTCGATCAACTTGAGCGCGCGCGCCACCGCCGCGTCGCCGCGCCGCCAGGCGCCGTCGGTGGGCGAGAGTTCGGGACGGCAGCGCAGGCACGGCCGGAAACCCGCCGCCTCGGCCGCCGCCGCGGTGGGGTAATAGGTGATGTTGCGCGGCTTGGGCGTCGGCGCCGGGCACACCGGCCGGCAGTAGATGCGCGTGCTGGTGACCGCGGTGAAGAACAGCCCGTCGAAGCGCGGATCGCGGCTCAGCCGCGCCTGCTCGCAGACGTGGAGCGGGGGCAGGGTGGTGGGTTGG
>JAYRKR010000005.1:81409-82627 GCA_041905645.1 Luteimonas sp. | reverse complement strand
CGGGTGGCCGCGTCGTCGCGCGCCACCAGCTTCCACGGCGACAGCGCTAGCACGCACGCGCCGTGCCTGGCCGCGGCGCGGCGCATCGCGGCGTGGCCGCCGACCGGCCGCAGCGAGATGACGTAGCATCCCGCAAGCAACGAGGAAGGCGGAAGGCGGTCGCGCATGCGGCCAGCTTGGGCGGTCGCGACGACGCCCGCAAGCCCGCCGCGCCGCAACGCACGAGGACACAGGCTTGGAACGGGAACACGCCCTGCGCGCGCTCGACGCGCACTACCAGGCGATGCCGCCGGTGGCGGCGATGCAGCTGCGCATCGCCGGCTACGACGGCCGCACGCTGAGCCTGGAGGCGCCGCTCTCGCGCCACGTCAACGACAAGGGTTGCGCCTTCGGCGGCAGCCTGGTGTCGCTGCTGACCCTGGCGTCCTGGGGACTGGTCACCCTGCACGTGCAGCAGGCCGGGCTGGAGGCCGACGTGTTCGTGGCCGACAGCGAAGTGCGCTACCTGGCGCCGCTGTTCGCCGACATCCATGCGCAGGCGCGCCTCGCCGACGACGGCGACTGGGACGGTTTCATCGCGGCGCTGCGCGAGCGCGGGCGCGCGCGCGCCACCCTGGTCGCGCAGGTGCCGCTGCCCGACGGCGGCATCGCCACCCAGTGCCGCGCGCGCTTCGTGGCGATCCTCCGGCAGCACCGCTGAGCGCCCGGCGCGGCGTCGACGGGTTACCCTTGTCCGCGCCCGCAGACCGCGGAGGAGGGGCACGATGCGCATGATCAGATCCTGGTGGCTCGCCGTCGCCGTGGCCTTGCTGGCCGGCGCGTGCGCCACTTCCGGCGGCAAGGCCGGCAAGCTCGACGAAGCCCAGTACGCCTGGTCGGCGGCGATCCGCTGGGGCGACTTCGAGGGCGCATGGAACCTGGTCGACCCGAAGTACCGGCAGGCGCATCCGATGACCCCGATCGAGTTCGAGCGCTACGAGCAGGTCGGCATCTCTGCCTACCACGACCTCGGCGAGCAGACCCTGGGCGATGGCGACGTGGTGCGCGAGATCGAGCTGGGCGTGATCAACAAGCACACCATGACCGAGCGCAGCATGCGCTACACCGAACGCTGGCACTACGACGGCGAAGCCAAGGCGTGGTGGCAGACCAGCGGCCTGCCCGACCTGTGGCAGGGTGAGTGAGCGCGTGGCCGATGCCTTCCCGGCATCGGCCACG
>JAYRKR010000005.1:18926-81399 GCA_041905645.1 Luteimonas sp. | reverse complement strand
GGGGCCGTGCCCGCCCGGCCAGCGCCCACGCGCGCGAACCCCGGGGCCAGGCGGTCCGGAGCCGGGGAGCGTCCCGCGCAGGGGCGACAGGGGCACCGGCTCCGCGCCGGCGGAAAGCGGTCGCCGTCGCCGCTTTCGCGGGAACGTGCGGGCGGCCCGGCACGGGAGAGCGGGGTGGCGGCCCCGCCTGCGCGATCCCCTCCGGCCCCGGCCGGTTCCGGCTCCCGCCTATGCGACAATCGCCGCCCGCTTTTCAGCACGCCCGGCCATTCCGTGAATTTCGAAGACCTGCTCGCCTTCGCGGGCCGCCACCAGCTGCTGTCGATCGGCCTGGTCGGCCTGACCGTCGCCATCGTCGCCAACGAGGTCGCGCAGCTGTTCCGCGGCTACAAGGTGCTGCGCCCGGCCGGCCTGACCGCGCTGGTCAACCGCGACAACGCGCTGGTGGTCGACCTGCGGCCGATGGCCGACTTCGAGAAGGGCCACATCCCCGGTTCGAAGAACGTGCAGATGAGCCAGTTCGATCCCGAGAGCAAGCAGCTGGCGCCGGCCAAGGCGCTGCCGGTGGTGCTGGTGTGCAAGACCGGGCAGACCGCCGGCGCAGCGGCCAAGCGGCTGAGGAAGGCCGGCTTCGAGCACGTCCACGTGCTCGACGGCGGCATCGGCGGCTGGCAGCAGGCCGACCTGCCGCTGGCCAAGGGCCGCAGCAAGGGCTGATCCGCGGCCCGGGCCGCCGGCCCTGGCGTGCCATAATCGGCCTCTTTCCCCGCATTTTCCCATTCTTCCGGAGTTTCCCGAGATGTCCGACCAGCCCGTCAGCAACGGCGCCGCCAATCCGAACGGTCCGCAGTTCAGCGTCGAGAAGATCTACGTCAAGGACGTGTCGTTCGAGGCCCCGAACGCGCCGGCCGTGTTCAACGAGCAGGCCCAGCCGCAGCTGCAGATGAACCTCAACCAGCGCGTGCAGCGCCTGGGCGAGAACGCCTTCGAGGTCGTGCTCGGGGTCACCCTCACCTGCACGTTCGCCGACAACAAGACCGCCTACCTGGCCGAGGTGCAGCAGGCCGGCGTGTTCGGCCTGACCGGCTTCGACGATGCCGCGCTCGACGCGATCCTCGGCACGCATTGCCCGAACATCCTGTATCCCTACGTGCGCCAGACCATCGGCGACCTGATCCAGGCCGGCGGCTTCCCGCCGTTCCTGCTGCAGCCGATCAACTTCGAGGCGCTCTACGCCGAGAGCCTGCGCCAGCGCGCCGCGCAGCAGGCCAAGGGCGACGGCGACGACCTCGCCGGCAGCGAACCCGCGGGCAACGCCTGAGCCCATGGCGACCGGCAACGCGCCGGCGGTCGCGGTCCTCGGCGCGGGCTCCTGGGGCACCGCGCTCGCCGCGCTGATCGCGCGGCACGGGTTCCCGACCGTGCTGTGGGGGCGCGATGGGGCGGTCGTCGAGGCGATCGACCGCCGACACGAGAACCCGCACTACCTGCCGGGCATCGAACTGCCCGCCACCCTGCGCGCCACCACCGACCTGGCCGCGGCGATGGCCGCCGCCGACCTGGTGCTGGTGGTGGTGCCCTCGCACGCGTTCACCGAGACCCTGCGCGCGATCGCGCCGCTGCGGCCCGCGCACGCGGGCGTGGCCTGGGCGGCGAAAGGCTTCGAGCCCGGCTCCGGACGCTTCCTGCACGAGGTGGCGGCGGACCTGCTCGGTCCGGACGTGCCGCTGGCCGTGGTCACCGGGCCATCGTTCGCGAAGGAGGTCGCGCTCGGCCTGCCGACCGCGCTGACCGTGCAGGGCGACGACGCGGCATTCGTGCAGCAGGTCGCCGACGTGCTGCACGGCCCGGAGTTCCGCGCCTACACCGGCAACGACATGCGCGGGGCGGAACTGGGCGGCGCGATGAAGAACGTGCTCGCGGTCGCCACCGGCGCCGCCGACGGCATGCAGCTCGGCCTCAATGCCCGCACCGGCCTGATCACCCGCGGCCTCAACGAGATGCTGCGGCTCAACGCCGCCATCGGCGGGCGCGCCGAGACGCTGATGGGGCTGGCCGGCCTGGGCGACCTGGTGCTCACCTGCACGGGCGATCTTTCGCGCAACCGCCGCCTGGGCCTCGCGCTCGGCCGCGGCCAGAGCCTGGCCGACGCGGTGCGCGAGATCGGCCAGGTGGTCGAATCGGTGCAGACCGCCAACGAGGTCATGCGCCTGGCCGAACGCCATGGCCTGGAGCTGCCGATCTCCGAGAACGTGCGCGCCGTCCTGCACGGCGACATCACCCCGGCGCAGGCGCTGCAGCGGTTGCTGGCGCGCGAACAGAAGCCCGAGTACCCGGCCGACCTGTTCTGCCCGGCGCCCGACCAGCCGTAAGCTGGAGAAGGGCGTTTGTGGGAGCGGCGGAAGTCGCGACGCTTTCCCCCCTGGGACTGGATTTCCGCTGCGACTCCTGTCGCGACTTCCGTCGCTCCCACAAGGTTCCTGCACTGGGTCGCGGCGATGCCTACGCTTTCGACGGGCTGGCAAGCGAGCAGAAGCCCGAGTACCGATGTTCGGTCGGCCTGTTCTGCCCGGTGCCCGATTAGCCGTAAGCCGGAGAAGCGCTGTTGTAGGAGCGGCGGAAGTCGCGACGCTTTCCCCTGCGACTGGATTTTCGCTGCGACTCCTGTCGCGACTTCCGTCGCTCCTACATCACATCGTTCCTGCCTCGGGCCGCGCCGGCGCTACGTCTTCGGCGGGTACGGGCTGCCGTCGCGATGCACGTAGCCGGCGCCGGGCCGGTATTCGAGATCGATGTCGGGATAGCGGGTCGCGTCGCGCGCGTCGTCGCGGCTGCCGACTTCCAGCACCAGCGCATCGGCCTGCGACCGGTTCTGCAGGTGGTGGCCGTCGGCGTCGCCGGCGCGGAAGCCCGCGCACTCGCCCGCGCGCAGCACGCAGTCGCCGGCGTCGGTGGCCAGCACCACCTCGCCTTCCAGC
Source organism: Luteimonas sp. (assembly GCA_041905645.1). GTDB lineage: Bacteria > Pseudomonadota > Gammaproteobacteria > Xanthomonadales > Xanthomonadaceae > Luteimonas. The sequence continues at coordinate 78,421 of JAYRKR010000005.1, read as the reverse complement.
ACGTAGACGAATTCGTCCTCGTGGCTGTGCCAGTGGCGCTGGCTCGACCAGGCGCCGGGCGGCAGGCGCAGCAGGTTCACGCCGAACTGCGAGAGCCCGGCGGCGTCGCCGAGGCGGATGCGCTCGCGGTCGCGGCAGTGCGCGTCGAACGGCGATGGATAGGCCGAGCCGGCGTGCCGTTCGAGCATGGCCGGGTCGATGCGGCGGCTGTTCATCCGGATGTCCTCGCGAAGGGTTCGGAGTGCGTGTGCCGGGCGAGGATAGCGCGCAAAAAAACCCCGGCCGTTGCCGGCCGGGTCGCGTGCGACGCCCGGGAGAGGGAAGGCGTCGCAGGGGGGGCGATTACCAGGTCAGGCGCGGCCCGACGAACCACTGGGTGTCGCCGTCGGAGAACTTGACGTCCCCGGACACGCCCCAGTTCTGGTTGAACTTCCACTGCGCGCCCAGGCGCCCGTAGAAGTCGTTGTCGTCCTCGCGCAAGCCGTCGCTGTCGTAGCGCTCGTAGCCGGCCAGCGCGTAGCCCTCGAGGCTCTGCGTCAGCGCGGCGCGCGCGCCGGCCTCGACGCTCCAGCCGTCGAAGTCCGCGCCGTGGCCGGCGTCGAACTTCTCGTAGGCCACGCGGGTGAGCAGGTCGGTACGCGGCGAGACCTCGTGGTTGTAGCCCACGCCGGCGCGCCACTGGTCGACATCGATGTTGGTGTCGTCGATTTCCTGGCGGTTGAAGCCGCCGAAGAGGTGGAAGTTGGGGTGCACGGCCACCGAGCCGTCGATCGCCCAGCCGTCGGCGTCGGCATTGCCGTCGCCGTTGGTGGCGATGTAGCCGGCCTGGACCTGGTTGTAGGAAATGCCTTCGGCGGCCGAGGCGGTGGTGGCAGCGGCCAGCGCCGAAACCGCCAGCAGGGCGGCAAGCGGGAGGTTCTTCATCGGGGATCCCTTGGACTTTTTGTTCTGGGAGGGAGAGAGCCGGCCAGGCGTCGGGGGAGGGAGAGAGACCGTTCGGGGAAACGGCGACGCCTGGACCGGTGAAGCGCATTCTCCATGCCGCCGGCGAACACGACCTGAATATTGAACCGGCGGGTGCAGGAACTTTTCGACCGCGCATGGGTCTGGCGGCGCCCGCGGCTTCCCGGATCGGCCGGGCGGATCGCGATCACGCTGGCCTGCCGCGCTCGCGCAGACGGGAGCCGGCCGGCGACCGTGCCGGCGAGCTTGCAATCGGAGGGTTTCAAGATATATCTTTAGTCTGTTACTCAAGATATATCGGAGAAATCCACATGCACTTCCAGTCCCATTTTCATGGCCCGCGCGGCCAGCATCGGGCCGACCTGCCGCACGACTGCATGCGCCGCCACGGCCGCCGCGCATCCGGGGATTCGCTCGGCGAGGACGACAACGACGCCTTCGGCTTCGGCGGCCGCCACGGCCGTGGGCCGGGCCGCGGCCGCGTGTTCGGCCATGGCGACCTCCGCTTGGTCCTGCTGGCCCTGATCGCCGAGCACCCGCGCCACGGCTACGAGCTGATCCGCACCATCGAGGAGATGTTCGACGGCACCTATGCGCCCAGTCCGGGCGCGGTCTATCCCACCCTGACGCTGCTCGAGGAGATGGGGCACGCGCGCATCGACCAGGACGGCGAGGGCGGGCGCAAGCGCTACGCGATCACGTCCGAGGGACAGGCCTTCCTCGACGCCAACCGCGAGGCGGTCGACGCGGTGATGGACCGCATGCAAGCCGTGGCCAGGACGATGGCGCGCGCGCGCGCGCCGATGGTCCTGCGCCGCGCCATGCACGGCCTCCGCCACGCGCTGCTGGCGCGACGCGAGCGCTGGGACGCCGGGGAGGCCGAGCGCATCCGCGCGATCCTGGAGAGCGCGGCCGCGGAGATCCGCGACGGGGGCTGAGGCCCGCCGCCGTCGCGCGATGCGCCCGGCGACGCCCGGCCGGGATCACGACGGATCGCCGCCGGCGAATCCCTGCTGCCGCCACGCCTCGAACACCACCACCGCCACCGCGTTGGACAGGTTGATGCTGCGGTTGCCGGGCCGCATCGGCAGCCGCAGCCGCTGCCCGGCCGGAACGGCCGCCAGCACCGCGTCGGGCAGGCCGCGGGTCTCGCTGCCGAACAGGAACGCATCGCCGGGCGCGTAGCGCGGCGCATCGAAGCGCACCGCGCTGCGCGTGCTCAGCGCGAACAGGCGCGCCGGCGCGATCGCGGCCAGCGCGTCGTCCAGGGAGTCGTGCACGCGCACCTGCGCGTACTCGTGGTAGTCGAGGCCGGCGCGGCGGAGCCTGCGGTCGTCCATCGAGAACCCCAGCGGCCGCACCAGGTGCAGCCGCGCGCCGGTGTTGGCGCACAGGCGGATCGCGTTGCCGGTGTTGGGCGGGATCTCGGGCTGGTGGAGGATGATGTCGAACAAGGATTGCCTATCCACGCTGCGCGCCGGGAGGATAGCGCGGCGCCGCGCGCCGGTTCGCGTGGGAGCGGCTTCGGCCGCGAGTTCTTCCCAGCGGGAGCGACGGAAATCGCGACGCCCTGCTGCAGGGTCGGAGGCGCTTCGTCGCGGCTTCCGTCGCTCCCACGAAAGCTCGCGGCTGAAGCCGCTCCCACTACGGGCAAGCGCCTGCGCTTGCGGTCACCAGGGCAGGGTTTCGTCCTGCCAGTCGCGGAAGCTGCCGCTGTCCGCAGGCCGGAGCCCGTCGATCACCCGCAGCATCCCGCGCACGGACTCCGCCGCCGGCACCGTCGCCCGCGGCCCGCCCATGTCGGTCTGCGCCCAGCCCGGGTGCAGCGCGACGACGACGATACCGCGGTCCTCGAGCGCATGCGCCAGCAGCACGCTGGCCATGTTCTGCGCGGCCTTGCTGATGCAGTAGCTGGGCGTGCCGAAGCGGCCGGCGCCGGCGATCGAGCCCAGCTCCGAGGACAGGTTGGCCACCCGCGCGCCGTCGGCCAGCAGCGGCGCCAGCGCCTGGGCGACCAGGAATGGCCCGGCGGCGTTGGTGCGGAAGCTGTCCTCGAGGATCGCGGCGGCCACCTTGCCGAAGCGCTCGCCCGAGTGCAGCACCCCGGCGCCGTTGACCAGCAGGTCCAGGCGCCCGCCTTCGCCCAGTGCCAGCGGCAGCTCGGCGGCGAGCGCGGCCTGCGACTTCGGGTCGGCGACATCGAGCGGCAGCACGTGCAGGCGCCCGGGGTGGGCACCGGCGAGGACGGTGAGCGCGGTCGCCTTGCCCGGATGGCGGCAGGTGGCGACGACATGGTCGCCGCGCGCCAGCAGCTGGCGGACGAATTCCAGGCCGAGGCCGCGGTTGGCGCCGGTGACGAGGCTGTGGCGGGGCATGCCGCGAGTCTCGCCGCAGGCGCGTTCAGGTTGCGTCACGGCGGCCACGGCGGGACTACTGGCCTAGTGTTCAGCTGGCAGACAGTCGCTAGGATGGGCGGACATCCCATTCATCCAGCACAGGAGTGCCGCATGTCCCTTGCCACGTTCCGCCGTCCGCGCGCCGGCGCGCTCGCCTTCGCGCTCGCCGCCGTCCTGGGCACCGCCCCCGGCCTGATCCCGGCCGACGCCGCGCCCACGGCCGCCGTCGACATCCCGTACGAGCAGTTCACCCTGCCCAACGGCCTGCGCGTGGTGGTGCATACCGACCGCAAGGCACCGATCGTGGCGGTGAACATCTGGTACCACGTCGGCAGCAAGGACGAGCCGGCCGGGCGCACCGGCTTCGCGCACCTGTTCGAGCACCTGATGTTCAACGGCTCCGAGAACCACCCGGGCGAGTACTTCGACCCGTTCGAGCTGGCCGGCGCCACCGACATGAACGGCACCACCAACGCCGACCGCACCAACTACTTCGAGAACGTGCCCACCACCGCGCTCGACATGGCGCTGTGGATGGAGTCCGACCGCATGGGCCACCTGCTCGGCGCGATCGACCAGAAGACCCTCGACGAGCAGCGCGGCGTGGTCCAGAACGAGAAGCGCCAGGGCGAGAACCAGCCCTACGGCCAGGTGTGGGAGAAGCTCGGCCGCGCGCTGTACCCGGCGGGGCACCCGTACCACCACAGCACGATCGGCTCGATGAACGACTTGAACGCCGCCTCGCTCGAGGACGTCAAGAACTGGTTCCGCAGCTGGTACGGCCCCAACAACGCGGTGCTGGTGCTCGCCGGCGACATCGACGTGGCCACCGCCAAGGAAAAGGTGGCGAAGTACTTCGGCGACATCCCGGCCACGCCGACCATGGCGCAGCCGAAGGTCGACGTCGCCCAGCGCCCGGCCGACACCCGCGAGGTGATGCAGGACAAGGTGCCGCAGTCGCGCATCTTCCGGGTCTGGAACGTGGCGCAGGTCGGCACCAGGGACGTCGACCAGCTGCAGGTGCTCTCGCAGGTGCTCGGCGGCAGCAAGTCCTCGCGCCTGGACAAGCGCCTGCTGCACGGCGACAAGCTGGTCGACAGCGTCAGCACGATGGTCGACGCGCAGCAGCTGGGCTCCAACTTCTACGTCATGGCCACGGTCAAGCAGGGCGTGGACCCGGCCAAGGTCGAGGCGATCATCGACGAGGAGCTGAAGAAGCTCGTCACCGAAGGCCCGACCGAGGCCGAGCTGGCGCAGGCCAAGACCGTGTTCCGCGCCGGCTTCATCCGCGGCATCGAGCGCATCGGCGGCTTCGGCGGCAAGGCCGACGCGCTGGCCTCGTGCACGATCTACGAGGACGACCCGGGCTGTTTCCGCACCGAGCTGGCCAACATCCAGGGCACCAGCGTCGACGACGTCAAGGCGGTCGGCGCGAAATGGCTGGGCGTGGGCAGCCACACCCTGGTGGTCGAGCCCGGCGCGCGCACGCCGCTGGCCGAGGAGCCGACCGTCAAGCCGGCGCCGATGACGCTGCCGGCGGTGGATCCCAAGTACAAGGTCGAGGCCAGCACGGTCGACCGCAGCAAGGGCGTGCCCGAGCCGAAGGACTTCCCGGAGCTGAAGTTCCCGAAGCTGCAGCGCGCGAAGCTCGGGAACGGCACCGAGGTGATCCTGGCCGAGCGCCACGACATCCCGGTGGTGCAGATGAGCTACGAGTTCGACGGCGGCTCGGCGACCGACGCGAAGGACGACCTCGGCGCCGCCAGCTTCGCGATGGGCATGCTCGACGAGGGCGCGGGCGACCTCGACTCGCTGGCCTTCGGCGACCGCGCCGAATCGCTGGGCGCGAGCCTGGGCGCCGGCGCCGCGCTCGACGGCAGCAGCGCCTACCTGTCGGCGCTGAAGGAGAACCTCGACCCCTCGGTGGCGCTGTTCGCCACGATGCTGCGCCAGCCGCGCTTCGACCAGAAGGAGATCGACCGGGTCAAGGCGACCTGGATCGCCGGCATCGCGCAGGAGAAGGCGCGCCCGAACGGCGCCGCCATGCGCGTGCTGCCGCCACTGCTCTACGGCGACGGCCACCCGTACGCGATCCCGTTCAGCGGCACCGGCACCGAGGCCTCGATCGCCGCGCTCACGCGCGACGACCTGGTGCGCTACGAGCACACCTGGCTGCGCCCGGAGCACGCCACGATCATCGTCGTGGGCGACACCACGCTCGACCAGGTCGTGCCGGTGCTGAACCGCCACTTCGGCGACTGGAAGGGCGAGGGCGACGCGCCCGCGCAGGTCGAGATCCCCAAGGTCGCGAGGCCCGGCAAGCCGCGCGTGTTCCTGATCGACCAGCCCGGCGCGGTGCAGGCGACGATCTTCGCCGGCGAGCTGGTGCCGTCGACCACCGACCCGGACGCGGTGAAGTTCGACGTCGCCAACGACGTGCTCGGCGGCCAGTTCTCCTCGCGGCTCAACATGAACCTGCGCGAGGACAAGCACTGGGCCTACGGCGCCTACAGCTTCACCTCCGGCGCGCTCGGCCAGCGGCCGTGGATGGCCTACGCGCCGGTGCAGATCGACAAGACCGGCGAGTCGCTGAAGGAGATGCGCACCGAGATCGACGCCTACGCCGACGGCAGCAGGCCGGCGACCCAGGCCGAGCTCGACAAGGTGCGCGCGGCCGACATCCGCGGCCTGCCCGGCGCCTACGAGACCGCGCGCTCGGTGATGTCGACCATCGGCGGCATCGTGCGCTACCACCGTCCGGACGACTACGTGTTCCGTCGCAAGGCCGAGGTCGAGTCGCTGACCACCGCGCAGCTGGCGCAGGCGGCGAAGACGATCGACCCGAAGGCGGTGACGTGGGTGGTGGTCGGCGACCTCAAGCAGATCGAGCAGCCGGTGCGTGCGCTGGGCCTGGGCGAGATCAGCATCGTCGACGCCGACGGCAAGCCGGTGGCGGGCGCGCCGGCCGGCAAGGGCGGCGAGTAGGGCCGACGCCTGTCCCCTTCCCCTTCGCAAGGGAAGGGGACAGGGCGCGAAGGTATTTTTGTGGGAGCGGCTTCAGCCGCGAGCTTTTGCCCGGCATTCCCGCGGGACGCAAAGGCTCGCGGCTGAAGCCGCTCCCACGGTCGCTTCTGCCGCGGGCGTGCGGGCGCCGCAGCTTGCCGCGTTCAGCCCGCACTGCCCACAATGCCGCTCTCCCGCAACGTCCGGAGCCGTCCATGCGCACCCCGCTGATTGCCGCCCTCGCCGTCCTCGCCCTGACGGGCTGCACCTGGGTACACATGGCGCCCGGCGCCTCGGCGGTGAAGGTGGTGCCCAGCGCGCCGGCCGGCTGCGAGAAGCGCGGCGAGGTCAGCGTCTCGGTGGCCGACAAGGTCGCGCTGGTCTACCACCGCAACGACCTGCGGGTGCGCGAGGAGCTCGAGACCCTGGCGCGCAACGAGGCCCCGGGCATCGGCGCGGACACCATCAACCCGATGGGCGAGCCGGTGAACGGCGACCAGCAGTTCGCGGCCTGGCGCTGCGGCAACTGAGCGGCGCGCCGGCCCGGCCGGCGCTGGGTGCGGAGGGGGCCGGGAGCCGGTAATATGCATTCCCTTTTGTCCAGCCATCCGGCGGCCAGCCCATGCTCTTCCAACACGTCGCCATCGCCGGCCTCGCCCACATCGATGCGCCGCGCCGCCTGTCCACCGACGAGATCAACGCGCGCCTGAAGCCCACCCTCGACCGGCTCGGCATCAAGACCGACGTGCTCAAGGACATCGCCGGCATCCACGCCCGGCACCTGTGGGACGAGGGCGTGCAGGCTTCCGACGCCGCGACCCTGGCCGGCGTGAAGGCGCTGGCCGACGCCGGCATCGATCCGGACAAGGTCGGCCTGCTGGTCAACACCTCGGTCAGCCGCGACTACCTCGAGCCGTCCACCGCCTCGATCGTCTCCGGCAACCTCGGCCTGCCCGACACCTGCCAGAACTTCGATGTCGCCAACGCCTGCCTGGCCTTCCTCAACGGCATGGACATCGCCAGCCGCATGATCGAGCGCGGCGAGATCGACTACGCGCTGGTGGTCGACGGCGAGACCGCGGACCTGGCCTACGAGAAGACCCTCGAGCGCATGACCCGCGCCGACTCCACCGAGGAGGACTTCCGCAACGAGCTGGCCACCCTCACCCTGGGCTCCGGCGCCGCGGCCATGGTGCTGGCGCGCGCCGAACTCGCCCCGGGCGCGCCGCGCTACAAGGGCGGCGTGACCCGCGCGGCGACGCAGTGGAACAAGCTGTGCCGCGGCAACCTCGACGGCATGGTCACCGACACCCGCACCCTGCTGATCGAGGGCGTCAAGCTGGCGCAGAAGACCTTCCTCGCCGCCCGCGTGGCGCTGGGCTGGGTGGTGGAGGAGCTGGACGAGTTCGTGGTCCACCAGGTCAGCAAGGCGCACACCGCCGCCTTCACCCGCGCCATGGGCATCGACCCGAGGAAGGTGCTGACCATCTTCGGCGAGCACGGCAACATCGGCCCCGCCTCGGTGCCGATCGTGCTGTCCAAGCTGCGCGAGATGGGCCGCCTGCAGAAGGGCAAGCGCATCGCCCTGCTGGGCATCGGCTCCGGGCTGAACTGCTCGATGGCCGAGGTGGTGTGGTGACGGCCCTGCGAGCAGATTCGGCTTGATCGGATCGGTGGGGAGAAGACCTTAGGCCCCGCCTTCGCAAGGCAGAAGGCCATCGGTTTCCCACAAGCGTTCGTTCGCTGGCGCCCCTGCGGGATAATGGCTCGTTCAGATTCGAGGGCTCCGGGCACGCGGAATGGCGCAACCAACGGGAGCTGCATAGAACTTGCTATAAATCAAATACTTAAGTTCACGACCGATCTGCGGGCCGCTAATAGTTTTTGAATTAAGTGCGCTTAATTAGCAAATAAGCGCACTTAATTTTAGAATCGCCCGATGGCTCGCCCCAATCGTTCCGCCGAGATCGAAGACGCCCTGCTTCAGGCGGTAGCCGCCCATCCACACGACCTGGTGGGCATGGTGGCGGCGCAGCTCGGATTGTCTGGAGCGCGGGTGAGCATCCAGGTGCGTGCGCTGGTGGCCGGAGGCTACCTGGACAAGGCAGGGACCACGCGCCCGACATACACGCTCGGTCGCAATCGGCGATTCAAGCGCAGATACCGGCGCTATGGACTGGCCGAGGACAAGGTGTGGTTCGATCAGCTGATGCCGCTGCTCGGCGACCTACCTCGCAACATCCTCGATATCGCCCACCATGGGGTCACGGAGATGGTCAACAACGCCGTCGACCATTCGGATGCCGCGCACGTCACCGTGCGGATGGATCTGCGCGACGGCCGCCTGTGGTTCGAGGTTGCCGACAACGGGATCGGCATCTTTCGCAAGATCACCCACGCGTTGAACCTTCCGGATGAACGACTGGCCTTGCTGGAACTGTCGAAGGGCAAGCTGACCACCGATCCACGGCGTCATTCCGGCGAGGGCATCTTCTTCACTTCGCGCATGTTCGATGGCTTCCGTATCGCTTCGGAAGGATTGGTGTTCGACCATGACGCCGACTATGACGAGGACCTGCTGGTCGATGGGGACGCGGCGGCAGGCACCCGCGTCGAGATGGAGATCGCTACCGATTCGGCGCGTACAGCCAAGAGCGTGATCGACGAGTACTCCAGCGGGCCGGACGACTACAGCTTTGCCAAAACGATCGTGCCGGTACGGCTGGCGAAGGTCGGGGACGAGAACCTGGTATCGCGCTCGCAGGCCAAGCGCCTGCTGCAGCGCGTGGATCGCTTTCGCTGCGTGGTGTTGGATTTCGCGGAGGTGGGAGGTATCGGCCAGGCCTTCGCCGACGAGATCTTCCGCGTGTTCGCCAACGAACATCCGGAGGTGGAACTGATCGCGACCCGCGCCGTGCCCGAGGTGCAACAGATGATCCGTCGCGCCGAGGTGCTGCGCGATGAACAGGGCGGCCAGTTGCCGCTGTTGAAATGACAGGACACGTGTTGGGCTTCCCCGATTATTCGTTCGCGCCGCGGCGCTTCGAAGCGCGGCCCGGCATCGCGATGTCGTACCTCGACGAGGGCCCGCGCGAGGGCGAGGTCGTGGTGATGGTCCACGGCAACCCGTCGTGGAGCTACTACTGGCGGCACCTGGTGCTCGGCCTGCGCGACCGCTATCGCTGCATCGTGCCCGACCACGTCGGCATGGGGCTGAGCGACAAGCCGGACGACGGCGGCGGCGTGCGGCCACCGGCGGATCCCGCGTCCGCGCGCTACGACTACACCCTGCGCTCGCGCATCGACGACCTGGCGGCGCTGCTGCGCCACGCGGGCGTGGACGAGGCGACGCCGGTGACGCTGGCGGTGCACGACTGGGGCGGGATGATCGGCTTCGGCTGGGCGCTGTCGCACATGGCGCAGGTGAAGCGCCTCGTCGTCACCAACACCGCGGCGTTCCCGCTGCCGGCGGCCAAGCCGATGCCCTGGCAGCTCTCGCTGGGGCGCGATTCGCGCATCGGCGGCTGGGCGATCCGGCGCTTCAACCTGTTCGCGCGCGGCGCGACGCGGTTCGGGACCGTGCGGCGACTGCCGGGCGACGTGCGCGCGGCCTATGCGGGTGTGTACGACGGCTGGGACGACGCGATCGCCACGCTGCGCTTCATGCAGGACATCCCGCTGCGCGAGAGCGATCGCGCCTGGCCGCTGGTCGAGGAGGCCGGGCGCCGGCTGCATGAATTCGCCGACCGGCCCGCCTTCGTCGGCTGGGGGTTGCGCGACTTCGTGTTCGACCGGCACTTCCTCGCCGGCTTCCGCGACGCGCTGCCGCGCGCGCGGGTGATGGCGTTCGAGGACGCCGGGCACTATGTGCTCGAGGACCGGTACGAGGTGCTGGTGCCGGAGATCCGCGGGTTTCTCGACGTCAATCCGCTCTAAGGGCCGCGCCGGTCTCGCTGGAGGGGTGCAGGAGCGACGGAAGTCGCGACCGCCTCGTGGCATGCCGGTTCCCTGTCGCGACTTCCGTCGCTCCTGCAAGAGTCAGGCGCGGGGTGAGCGGGCCTCAGGCCGCGATCGGCGGCGGCAGCGCCGGCGGCTCGTTGCCGTTGTCGTCCGGATCGCCGCCGCCATCGTTGGCGGCGGCCTCGCGCCAGGCCCAGTCGGCCGGCGCGAGCAGCGGCAGGCCGTGCGCCAGGCGCGCCTTGTCGCACTGCGGGCTGGCCTCGCCGAACTCCCAGGACGCGGGTACCGCGGCGCACACGCTCGGCCGCAGCGGATGGATGCCGCAGCGCGAGCGCACGCCGATCTCGGCGTCGAGGGCGATGCAGCGCGGATGCGGCTGCGAGGTGCCGCGCATCGCCCGTTCGTGGCTGCGCAGCGGTTCGGTGAGCTCGACCGGCACCACGCCGCCGAGCGAAGGCTCGGCCTCGGACCAATGGAAGCTGACGCGGAAGTGGGCGCAGCAGGCGCCACAGCTCAGGCACGGATGGGGCATGCGCGGACCGCGTCGGGTTGGAGGGGGGCGTTCGGGGGTGCGGCATTTTGCGGTTTCCGCGGCGGCGCGCAAGGGTGGGGCGGCCCTGGCCGACAAGCGGCAGGCGGAAGCGGCTCGGCGCGCCTTCCGGCGGGGACTCACCGCCGTGCCGGTGGTATCCCTCGACAGAGGCGGCGGGTGTCGGGGCCACGCTCCGCAAGTCTTTTCGACGCGACGGGCCTCCGCACGCGCGACTCCGATCGGGTATCGATGCCCTGGGCGGAAGCGGGATGCCGGCCTCCGCGCCGCTCCGGCGCCGCGCCGGCGCCGGAGCGCGCGGCGATAATCGGCCGATGACTTCCCCCTGCAACATCGCCTCGGCGCTGCCGCGGCTGGCCGCCGAGCGTCCGGGCCAGGTCGCGATCCGCTGTCCCGGCCGCCGCGGTCCGGGCGGCCTGGCGCGCTATGACGTCGCGCTCGACTACGCGCAGCTGGACGCGCGCAGCGACGCCATCGCCGCCGGCCTGGCCCGGCGCGGCATCGTCCGCGGCACCCGCACGGTGGTGATGGTGCGGCCCACGCCGGAGTTCTTCCTGGTGATGTTCGCGCTGTTCAAGGCCGGGGCGGTGCCGGTGCTGGTCGACCCGGGCATCGACAGGCGCGCGCTGCGGCAGTGCCTGGACGAGGCGCAGGCGGAGGCCTTCATCGGCATCCCGCTGGCGTTGCTGGCGAAGGCGCTGCTGGGCTGGGCGCGCTCGGCGCGCGCGCGCGTCACCACCGGCACGCGCGCTTGGCTCGCCGACGCCACGCTGGCGCAGGTCGAACGCGACGGCGCGGGCGCGGGACCGCGGCTGGCGGACACGCGGCCCGACGACGTCGCCGCAATCCTGTTCACCAGCGGTTCGACCGGCGTGCCCAAGGGCGTGATGTACCGGCACCGGCATTTCGTCGCGCAGGTGGAGATGCTGCGCGAGGCCTTCGGCATGCAGCCCGGCGGCGTCGACCTGCCGACCTTCCCGCCGTTCGCACTGTTCGATCCCGCGCTCGGGCTGACCTCGGTCATCCCGGACATGGACCCGACGCGCCCGGCCGCCGCTGATCCGGAGAAGCTGCACGCGGCGATCGCGCGCTTCGGCGTGACCCAGCTGTTCGGTTCGCCGGCGCTGATGCGCGTGCTCGCCGAGCACGGCGGGGCGCTGCCCACGGTGCGCCGCGCGACCTCGGCCGGCGCGCCCGTGCCGCCGGAGGTGGTGGCGAAGATGCTCGCGCTGCTGCCCGACGACGCGCAGTTCTGGACGCCCTACGGCGCCACCGAGTGCCTGCCGGTCGCCGCGATCGAAGGCCGCGAGCTGCTGACCCTGCGCGAGCGCACCGAGCAGGGCGCCGGCACCTGCGTCGGCCGGCTGGTGCCGCCGAACGAGGTGCGCATCATCCGCGTCGACGACGGCGCGATCGGGCTCTGGTCGGACGACCTGCTGGTGAAACCCGGCCAGGTCGGCGAGATCACCGTCGCCGGTCCGACCGCCACCGACGCCTACTTCAACCGCGACGCGCAGACGCGGCTTGCGAAGATCGTCGAGGCGATACGCACCCCTCACCCTGGTTCACTGCGCGAACCGGTCCCTCTCCCCGCAAGCGGGGAGAGGGAGCAATCGGAACTTTCGCTTGCTGGTGAGAATGAGGGGCGCGCGCCCCCTCTCCCGCTTGCGGGAGAGGGTTGGGGTGAGGGAGCGAAGCGAGCATGGGGGCGGTGGCCAACCAACACGCATCCAGCGAGCGCATCGTCCACCGCATGGGCGACCTCGGCTATTTCGACGCCGACGGCCGCCTCTGGTTCTGCGGCCGCAAGTCGCAGCGCGTGGTCACCGCGCGCGGCACCCTGTGCACCGAGCAGGTCGAGCCGGTGTTCAACGTCCACCCCGAGGTGCGCCGCACCGCGCTGGTCGGCGTCGGCGAACGCGGCGCGCAGCGGCCGGTGCTGTGCGTGGAGCTGCGCGAAGGCGTCGCGCGCGACGAGCGGCCGCGCATCGCCGCCGAGCTGCGTCACCGCGCCGAAGGCTTCGTGCACACCGCGCAGGTGGAGACCTTCCTGTTCCACCCGCGCTTCCCGGTCGATATCCGCCACAATGCCAAGATCGGGCGCGAGAAGCTGGCCGCGTGGGCGGCGAAACGACTGCGGAGGCGCGAATGAAAGTCCTGGTCACCGGCGGCGGCGGCTTCCTCGGCCAGGCCCTGTGCCGCGGCCTGGTGCAGCGCGGCCACGAGGTCTCCAGCTTCAACCGCGGCACCTATCGCGCGCTCGACGCGCTGGGCGTGCGCCAGCTGCGCGGCGACCTCGCCGACCGCGACGCCGTGCTCGCCGCCGCGGGGGACTGCGAGGCGGTGTTCCACAACGCCGCCAAGGCCGGCGCCTGGGGCAGCCACGAGAGCTACCACCGCGCCAACGTGATCGGCACCGACAACGTGCTGGCCGCCTGTCGCGCGCACGGCATCGCGCGGCTGGTCTACACCTCCACGCCCAGCGTCACCCATCGCGCAACCCATCCCGTCGCCGGCGGCAGCGCCGACGACGTGCCCTACGGCGAAGGCTTCAAGGCGGCCTACGCCGCCACCAAAGCGATCGCGGAGAAGGCGGTGCTGGCCGCCAACGACGCGACCCTCGCGACCGTCGCGCTGCGCCCGCGCCTGATCTGGGGGCCGGGCGACAACCAGCTGCTGCCGCGCCTGGTCGAGCGCGCCAGGGCCGGTCGCCTGCGCTTCGTCGGCGACGGCCGCAACCTCATCGACACCACCTACATCGACAACGCGGCGCAGGCGCACTTCGACGCCTTCGACCACCTCGCGCCGGGCGCGCCGTGCGCCGGCCACGCCTACTTCATCAGCAACGGCGAGCCCAAGACCGTGCGCGAGGTGGTCAACGGCCTGCTGCGCGCGGCCGGCGCGCCGGAAGTCGACAGGACCGTTCCGTTCGGCGTCGCCTACGCCGCCGGCGCGCTGTGCGAAGCGGCGTGGACGCTGCTGCCGCTGCGCGGCGAGCCGCCGATGACGCGCTTCCTCGCCGAGCAGCTCGCCACCACGCACTGGTACGACATGGGCCCGGCGGCGCGCGATTTCGGCTACCGGCCGCGGGTCTCGTTTCACGACGGACTCACCGAGCTGAAGCGTTCATGGGAGAAGGCGCGCGGCGTCACCGCCTGACGACCGGCACGGGCGGACGATGGTCGCCGACCATCGAAGCGGAGCCGTCCCATGCTGTACTACGCCGTCGTCTTCTTCGTCATCGCCATCATCGCCGCCGTGCTCGGCTTCTCCGGCATCGCCGGCGCGGCCAGCAACATCGCCTGGATCCTGTTCGTCGTGTTCCTGATCCTGGCGGTGGTGTCGCTGCTGCGCGGCAAGCGCGTCTGACGTCCCATCGCCGCTTGACGAGCGGGCCGTCATGGCGGGCCCGCTTCCGTCTTGCGGGCCCCGATTCCTGTGGGAGCGGCTTCAGCCGCGAGCTTTGCGCCATTCAATGCTGGAAAGCTCGCGGCTGAAGCCGCTCCCACAGGGTTCCCCCATATTCCGGTTCCCCGCCGGTGGCGCAGCGGCCCGCGGCTACAATGGGCCATGCCCGGATCCGCCGCCCCCGCCTCGCCGCTCGACGCCCTCAAGCCCGCCGCCGGACGGGTGCTGGAGGCCGCGCTCAACCGCGCCCTGGCACTCGACCCCGACACCCGCGAGGCGCTGCGCTCGCTCGACGGCCGCCGCATCGAACTGGCCCTGCAGTCGCCACCGCTGGCGCTGCAGCTGCGGGTCGAGGGCGATCGCCTGGCGGTCGGCCCGGTCGAGCCCGAACGCGAGGCCGACCTGTCGGTGCGCAGCACGTTCGGCGCGCTGGTGGCGCAGCTGCCGGCGCTGCTGGGCGGCAGGCGCGACGAGGCGCCGCCGGTCGGCGGCATGCGCATCGCCGGCGATGCCGACCTCGCGCGCCGGCTGCAGCGGCTGGCCGAGCGCTTCGATCCGGACTGGCAGCAGCCCTTCGTCGCGGTGTTCGGCGACGTGCTGGGCGTGCAGGTCGCCAGCGGCTTCGCGGCGGCGCTGCGGCAGGCGCGCACGCTGGGCGGCGAGCTCGCGGGCAGCGCCGTCGAGTACGTGATCGAAGAATCGCGCGACGTGGTCGGCCGCGACGAACTCGCCGCCTTCCACGACGACGTGGATGCGCTGCGCGACGACGTCGAGCGCCTCGCCGCGCGCCTGTCGCGCCTCGACGGGGCGATGCCATGAAGGGTGCGCTGCGCGCGCTGCGCATCGGCCGCGTGCTGGTGCGCCACCGGCTGGACGACCTGTTCGACGACACCCCGGCCGAGCGCTGGCTGCGGCTGATGCGCCCCTTCGTACCGCGCGCGCCGCGCGAGCTGGCCGCGCAACCGCGCGGCGCGCGCCTGCGGCTGGCGCTGCAGGAGCTCGGTCCGATCTTCGTCAAGTTCGGGCAGATCCTCTCCACCCGCCGCGACCTGGTGCCGCCGGACGTGGCCGACGAGCTGTCGCTGCTGCAGGATCGCGTCGCTCCGTTCGACGGCGACGCGGCGCGCGCGATCGTCGAGGATTCGCTCGGGCGCGGCATCGACGTCGCCTACGCCAGCTTCGACACCACGCCGCTGGCGTCGGCCTCGATCGCCCAGGTGCACGCGGCGATCCTGCCGGCGCAAGACGGCGGGCCCGCGCGCGAGGTGGTGGTGAAGGTGCTGCGCCCCGGCATCGAGCGCCAGATCGCCGACGACATCGCGCTGCTGAAGGGCATCGCCGCGCTGGTCGACCGCGCGCATCCGTCGGCCGACAAGATCCGCCCGCGCGAGATCGTCGCCGAGATCGAGAGCACGCTGGCCGCCGAGCTCGACCTGCAGCGCGAGGGCGCCAACGCCTCGGTGCTGCAGCGCTTCTGGGAAGGCTCCGACGACCTCTACGTGCCCGAGCCGGTGTGGAGCCACAGCGCCGGCCGCGCGCTGACGATGGAGCGCGTGCACGGCATCCCCAGCGACGACATCGAGGCGCTCGACGCCGCCGGGATCGACCGCAAGGCGCTCGCCGCCAAGGGCGTGCGGGTGTTCTACACCCAGGTCTTCCGCGACAACTTCTTCCACGCCGACGCGCACGCCGGCAACATCTGGGTGGACGTCGATCCCGCGCGCAAGGCCAACCCGCGCTTCATCGCGCTCGACTTCGGGATCATGGGGCAGCTCTCCGGCGAGGACCAGTACTACCTCGCCGAGAACTTCATGGCGATCTTCAACCGCGACTACCGCCGCATCGCCGAGCTGCACGTGCAGGCCGGCTGGATGCCCGCGCACATCCGCATCGACGAGCTGGAGGCGGCCGCGCGCGCGGTGTGCGAGCCGTACTTCACCCGGCCGCTCTCCGAGATCTCGCTGGGCGAGGTGCTGGTCAAGCTGTTCCGCACCGCGCAGCGCTACGAGCTGACCCTGCAGCCGCAGCTGATCCTGCTGCAGAAGACCCTGCTCAACATCGAGGGCGTCGGCCGCCAGCTCGACCCGAAGATCGACATCTGGGCGGTGGCGCGACCGGTGCTCGAGCGCATCCTCATCGAGCGCTACAGCCCGCAGCGGCTGATGGGCGAGTTCCGCAAGCGGTTGCCGGAGATGGTCACCCACGCGCCGGACATGCCGCGGCTGCTGCATGCCTGGCTCAGGCAGCAGGTCGAGGGGCGGCACGAACTGGCGCTGCGCTCCAAGGACCTGGCGGAACTGGTGCACACGATCAAGGGCGTGCAGCGGCGCACGGTGTCGGCGATCTTCGGCAGCGGGCTGCTGGTGGTGGCCGCGATCCTGTACGGCCTGGACGCCGGCGGCCCGCGCCTGCTCTCGATCCCCGCGGCGGCCTGGATCGCCGGGCTGGGCGGCCTGTGGGCCGTCCTCGCCGCGTGGCCGCGGCGCTGAGCCGGGTGGGACTGCCGATCCGATCTTCCGCCCTTGTGGGAGCGACGGAAGTCGCGACAGCTTTGCGCCGGGAGTGTCGCGACTTCCGTCGCTCCCACACGGCGCGATTCGGCGAGTTGCGGCGATCGTCCGCGCACCGGAACTCTAGCGCGGCGGATGCAGCGGGCTGATGGACCTGGGCATCCTCCACCACGACGAATGCCTCGCCGTCGTCGACAAGCCCGCCGGGCTGATGGTCCACGACAGCAAGCTCGCGCGTGGGGAAACCGACTTCGCCGCCGACCGGCTGCGCGGGCAGTTCGAACGGCCGATCTTCCTCGTCCACCGCCTCGACCGCGCCACCAGCGGCTGCCTGCTGCTGGCCTTCGATCGCGACACCGCTTCCCTGCTCGGCAGGGCGCTGATGTCGCGCGAGGTGGAGAAGGACTACCTGGCGGTGTGCCGCGGCTGGCCGGCGGAGGCCGCCTTCACGGTCGACCATCCGCTCGACGGCGGCCCCGGCAAGCCGGAGAAGAAGCCGGCGCGCACCCGCTTCGAACGGCTAGCGACGATGGCGCTCGACGAGCCCTCCGCAGGCTTCGACACTTCGCGCTACGCGCTGCTTTGCGCGCACCCGGACACCGGGCGCTTCCGCCAGATCCGCCGCCACCTCAAGCACCTCTCGCACCACCTCGTCGGCGACACCAGCCACGGCGACGGCCGCCACAATCGGATCTTCCGCACGCGCGGCATCCATCGCATGCTGCTGCACGCGCGGCGGCTGGCGTTCGCGCATCCGCGCGACGGCCGCCGGGTCGAGGTGGTGGCGCCGCCCGACGCGGAGTTCGCGCGCGCGCTGGCGCTGTTCGGCGACTTCGCGCTGCAGGCGAGCGGTACGGTTTCTCCGCCGTAGGAGCGGCTGCGGCATGCGGTGTCTGCAGGGTGCCGGTCGCGACTTCCGTCGCTCCCACAGGGGACTCGCGGCTTCGGGGCGGCGGAGCCGGCGGGGGGGCGGGCGGCGGGGGGGGGGCGCGGTGTTGCGGCCCCGGGGCGGCGGCGCGCCCGCCGCGCCGGCGCTGGCGCAGGCGGCGTGGTGGCGCCGCGATTTTCCGGCCCCGCTTCGGCTACGGACGAGCCCGCGCCTGCGCTTCGTCGAGTGCGTCCGAGCTCGCGCAGCGCCGGGGCCGGGCGGGCATCCTTCATCGCGCATCCTCCCCGATCGGCCCCGCCATCCTCGACCGGCCCGGTCGCCGCCGACCGAGATCCGCGCGCAGTCCACGCCGCGGACGCGGCGCCCAGCGCGCTTCGCGCACGCAATCGCGACCGTGCCCCCTACAATCGGCCGCGGAGGACGCGATGGCCGGGCCCAGGATCACCATTCCCGAACACGAGCTGGTCGAGCGCTTCGTCCGCGCCGCCGGCCCGGGCGGGCAGAACGTCAACAAGGTCGCCACCGCGGTCGAGCTGCGCTTCGATGTCGCCGGCTCGCCGTCGCTGCCCGAGCCGGTGCGCCAGCGCCTGTTGGCCCGCCGCGACCGCCGCCTCACCGCCGAGGGCGTGCTGGTGCTCAACGCGCAGCGCTTCCGCACCCAGGAACGCAACCGCGAGGACGCGCGCGAGCGGCTGGCGCACTTCATCGAATCGGGCCTGCACGCGCCGGCGCCGCGCGTCGCCACCAGGCCCACGCGCGCCTCCAAGCAGCGCCGCCTCGACGCCAAGCGCGGACGCAGTACCATCAAGCGCGGCCGCAGCGGCCGCGACTGGGATTGACCGACGACGCCGGCAGGGGAACGCATGACGCCATCGCACGACGACGTGGTCCTGCCGTTGCCGCCCAGTGCGCCGCGGGTGAAGCCCAACCGCTTCAGCCGCTGGTTCGGGCGCACGATCCTGAAGCTCGGCGGCTGGCGCATGGTCGGCGAGTTCCCGGACATCCCGCGGCTGGTGCTGATCGGCGCGCCGCATTCGTCCAACTGGGACGGGCTGTGGGGGTTCGCCGCGAAGATCGCGCTCGGGCTGGACATCCGCATCCTCGGCAAGGACTCGCTGTTCCGCATCCCGGTGCTGGGCTTCCTGCTCAGGCGGCTCGGGGTGATGCCGGTGGACCGGAGCGACGCCGCCGGCGTCGTCGAGCAGGCCGCCGCGCTGATCCGCGGCAGCGATAGGTTCTGGTACGGGCTGGCGCCGGAGGGCACGCGCAAGCGGGTCGAGCGCTGGAAGTCGGGCTTCTGGAAGATCGCCAAGGCCGCCAACGTGCCGGTGCTGCGGATGTACTTCCACTATCCCGAGCGCATCATCGGCATCGGCCCGCTGTTCCACCTGGGCGACGACATGGCCGCCGACATGGCCGCGATCCGCGAGTGGTACCGGCCGTGGATGGGCAAGCACCGCGGGACGGCGTAGCCAGCGCCACGCATGGCGATATCGACAGCCCCTCTCCCGCTTGCGGGAGAGGGAGGCGCGCAGCGCCGGGTGAGGGTACGGCTCTTGATCTTGCTGGGGGTCGCTGCCGTGCCAGCAGTCGAATCGCGCCCCGCCGTGCGCCGTCGCGATCTGGCGCATCCTCACCCCAACCCCTCTCCCGCAAGCGGGAGAGGGGCTCGTTCGCAGCGGACGAAAGACGAAAGGCGCGTCAGGCTGTATCCATCGCCCCATCGATGCGCGTGTCCAGCGCCACCGCCTCCCACGCCTGCAGGTCGCGCAGCAGTGCCTGCGCGTGATCGCGTACCGCCGCCACCGCGTCCGCGCCCAGCTGCAGGCGCAGCGGCGTGTCGTCGGCCGCCAGCGCGCGGGCGACCGCGGCGGCCGCCTTCGCCGGGTCGCCGTCCTGGGCGGCGTCCATGCCACGGGCGAATTCGCGCGTGCCACCGCTGGTCCCGCGGTAGGCCTCGATCTCCGGCATCTGCCGCAGCGCGCGACCGGCGAAGCGGGTGCGGAACGCGCCCGGCTCGACGATCAGCACCTTGATCCCGAACGGTGCGACTTCCGCGGCCAGCGCCTCCGACATGCCCTCGAGCGCGAACTTCGCCGCCGAGTACGCACCGAAGCCGGCGAACGACAGTTGCCCGCCCATGCTGGAGACGTTGACGATCGCGCCCGAGCGCTGCGTGCGCAGCGTCGGCAGCGCGGCGCGCAGCAGCGCGACGGCGCCGAAGAAGTTGGTCTCCATCACCGCCCGCCACTCGGCGTCCGGCGTTTCCTCGACCGCGCCGACCAGGCCGTAGCCGGCATTGTTGACCAGCACGTCGATCCGGCCGAAGCGCGCGACCGCCGCCTCGACCGCGGCCGCCGCGTCGCCGGCACGGTCGACGTCCAGCGCCAGCGCCAGCACGCGGTCGGGCGCAAGGGCGACCAGCGTCGCGAGCTTCGCGGGGTCGCGCGCGGTGGCGACCACGTCGTGGCCCCGGGCCAGGGCGTGGCGGGCGAAGGCCTCGCCGAAGCCGGAGCCGGCGCCGGTGATGAACCAGGTCTGCGGGGTGGTGGCGGTCATGGCGGAGTCCTCGGGTCGACGCGGGCCGCGTCGTCGGGGGCCAGCATCGCCGCGCCGGCATCAATTGATAATACGGTGCAATTCGAAAGCATCATGCAATATTATTCAGTAATGATCCGGGACCTGTTGCCCCACCTGCCGGTCGTCCTCGCCGTCGCGCGGCGCCGAGGCTTCGCCGCCGCGGCCGCCGAGCTCGGGATCAGTCCGTCGGCGGCCAGCCACGCGGTGCGCGCGGTCGAGACCCGCCTCGGCACGCCGCTGTTCGCCCGCACCACCCGCAGCGTCGCCCCCACCGAGGCCGGCGAACAGCTGCTGGCCGCGCTGGCCCCGGCGATGCGCCAGATCGAGGACGCGATCGAGCGCCTGCACGCGGCGCGCGGCCGGGTCGGCGGCGTGCTGCGCATCAACGCGCCGCGGGTGGCGCTGCCGCTGGCGCTCGCCGCGATGCTGGCCGACCTCGCCGGGCGCCACCCGGACCTGGTGGTGGAGGTCACCTCCGACGATGCGCTGACCGACATCGTCGCCGCCGGCTTCGACGCCGGCGTGCGCCTGGGCGAGATGGTCGCGCAGGACATGGTCGCGGTGCGGCTGACGCCGCCGTTCCGCGCGATCCTGGTGGCCGCGCCGGACTACCTCGCGCGCCGCGGCGAGCCGCGCGCGCTGGACGACCTCGCCGGCCACAACTGCATCGGCTTCCGCCTGCTCGCTTCCGGCGGCGTGTACGCGTGGGAGCTGCGGTCGGGCGAGGCGGAGGTGGCGGTCGAGGTGCAGGGCAGCGTCCGCGTCACCGATCCGCTGACCGCGCGCGACCTCGCCCTGGCCGGCATCGGCATCGCCTACCTGTTCGAGCCGCTGGCCGCCGCGGACCTCGCCGCCGGGCGCCTGCGCCAGGTGCTGGCCGAGAGCGCCATCGTCGAGCCCGGCCTGTTCCTGTACTTCCCGCGCCGCGCCGCCGAGGCGCCCAAGCTGCGCGCCTTCATCGAAGCCGCCCGGCGGCTGCCGGCCCCGGCCGGCGCGAGCTGAACGGGCCCGCGAACCAATTGCACATGCCCGCGGCCGGCCCGGGCGCTACCCTGTGCGGCTTCCGGCCTCACCGCACCCACAGGAGTTCTGTTCCATGACGCGACTCATGACGCGACCGCTCGTGCTCGCCGCCGCCATCGGCCTCGCCCTCGCGGCGTGCAACGGCCAGGCGCCCGAATCCAAGACCGCCGACCAGACGACCGAGGCCCCCGCCGCCGTGACGCCCGCCAGCGAGAACCCCCTGCTCACCGCCAGCACCCTGCCGTTCCAGGCGCCGCCGTTCGACAAGATCAAGGACGCCGACTTCATGCCGGCCTTCGAGGAGGGCATGAAGCAGCACCTGGCCGAGGTCCGCAAGATCGCCGACAACCCCGAGCCGCCGACCTTCGACAACACCATCGTGGCGATGGAGAAGACCGGCGAGACGCTCAACCGCGTCGCCCACGTCTTCTTCGGCCTGGTCCAGGCCGACACCAACGACGCGCGCCAGAAGATCCAGGAGGAGGTCGCGCCCAAGCTCGCCGCGCACCAGGACGAGATCGCGCTCGATCCCAAGCTGTTCGCCCGGGTGAAGACGATCTACGACCAGCGCGACAGGCTGAACCTCGACCCGGTGCAGCTGCGCCTGGTCGAGCGCGACTACGACGAGCTGGTGCGCGCCGGCGCGCAGCTGTCCGACGCCGACAAGGCGACGCTGCGCAAGCTCAACGTCGAGGAGAGCTCGCTGTCGACCAAGTTCCACGCCATGCTGGTCGCCGCCGCCGCCAAGGGCGCGGTGGTGGTGGACGACAAGGCGAAGCTCGACGGCCTGTCCGACGGCGACGTCGCCGCCGCCGCGCAGGACGCCAAGGCGCGCAAGCTCGACGGCAAGTGGCTGTTCGCGCTGCAGAACACCACCCAGCAGCCGGTGCTGGCCTCGCTCAAGGACCGCGACCTGCGCGCGAAGATCCTCGAGGCCTCCGAAACGCGCACCGAGCACGGCGACGAGAACGACACCCGCAAGACCATCCAGCGCCTGGCGCAGCTGCGCGCGCAGAAGGCCAAGCTGCTCGGCTACCAGACCTTCGCCGACTACCAGCTGGGCGACCAGATGGCCAAGACCCCGGACAAGGCGCTCAAGCTGCTGACCGACACCGTGCCGGCCGCCACCGCCAAGGCGCGCAGCGAGATCGCGGAGATGCAGAAGGTGATCGACGCCCAGAACGGCAGCTTCAAGCTGGCGGCCTCGGACTGGGACTTCTACGCCGAGCAGGTCCGCAAGGCCCAGTACGACCTCGACGAGTCGCAGATCAAGCCCTACTTCGAGCTCGACAACGTGCTGCAGAACGGCGTGTTCTTCGCCGCCAACCAGCTCTACGGGCTGACCTTCAAGGAGCGCAAGGACATCCCGGTGTACAACCCGGACGTGCGCGTGTTCGAGGTGTTCGACAAGGACGGCAGCTCACTGGCGCTGTTCTACTGCGACTACTTCAAGCGCGACAGCAAGTCCGGCGGTGCGTGGATGGACGTGTTCGTCGACCAGGACGGCCTGGCCGGCACCAAGCCGGTGGTCTACAACGTCGCCAACTTCACCAAGCCCGCGCCGGGCCAGCCGGCGCTGCTGTCGTTCGACGACGTGACCACGATGTTCCACGAGTTCGGCCACGCCCTGCACGGCATGTTCTCGGACGTGAAGTACCCGTCGATCTCCGGCACCAGCACCTCGCGCGACTTCGTCGAGTTCCCGTCGCAGTTCAACGAGCACTGGGCGACCGACCCGAAGGTGTTCGCCAACTACGCCAAGCACTACAAGACCGGCGAGCCGATGCCGCAGGCGCTGGTCGACAAGATCAAGAAGTCGCGCACCTTCAACCAGGGCTACGCCACCACCGAGTACCTGTCGGCCGCGCTGCTCGACATGGCCTGGCACACCCTGCCGGCCGACGCGCCGCTGCAGGACGTCGACAAGTTCGAGGCCGATGCGCTGAAGAAGTTCAAGGTCGACCTGCCGGAAGTGCCGCCGCGCTACCGCACCAGCTACTTCGACCACATCTGGGGCGGCGGCTACTCGGCCGGCTACTACGCCTATTTCTGGTCCGAGGTGCTGGACGACGACGCCTTCGAATGGTTCAAGGAGCACGGCGGCCTGACCCGCGAGAACGGCCAGACCTTCCGCGACAAGATCCTCTCGCGCGGCAACACCGTCGACCTCGCCACCCTGTACCGCGACTTCCGCGGCAAGGACCCGAGCGTCGAGCCGCTGCTGGAGAACCGCGGGCTGAAGTAGGCGCGTTGCATGCCTGATCGAAAGCCGGGATGGCCACGGCCATTCCGGCTTCGTCTGCGTGGTGCCATGCCGGTACCATGGACCCCATGGACGATGCGGATGAAATGAAGGGACCACGGCTGCTCGTCAACCTGTTCCTGCCGGCCTGCGCACTGCTGCTGGCCGCGTTCTACCTGCTGATGTTCCGGCGCGACAACGCCGCGCCCGTGGTCGACCTTGCCGGTTACCGTGCCGGCAACGACGCGGGGTTCCAGTACTGGATGGACGAGTGCCGGTCGAACGGCAGGAAGGTCGCGGCTGCCGGATGGGTCGTGCGCGAAGGACATGGTGCCTCGGTGCGCACGGTGCGGCTCGTCCTCGTCGATGCCGGCGACGGGCGTGCGCGCGCCCTGAAGACGACGCAGCTCGACCGCATCGACGTGAGCGAGGAGATCAACCGGCGCACCGGCGGAGCCGTCCGGTATCGCAACGCGGGCTTCGTCGCTTCGCTCAACCTTGCCGCCGCGGATCCGCCGGTCGGGCCGGGCACGCTGCAGATCGCCTACGACGACGGCGATGCAAGGGTCCTGCTGCCGCTCCGGTGCCGCGTGGAGGCGTCGCGTTGAGCGCGTGGTTCGTCCGGTACCGGGACCGGCTCCTCCTGCTTTTGGTCGTCCTGGCGGTCGTCGCCCTGCACGCCGTGGTGTTCGGGAACCGGCTCGTCGCGGACGACGCCTGGTTCGCGAGGATCCTCGATCGCCAGTCGATCACGGAGTTCCTGGCCTTCCGCTATACCCACTGGTCGGGCCGGATTCCGATCGAGGCGGCGCTGGTCCTGGTCATCAACCATCCCTGGGTGTGGCGGCTGGTCAATGCGTCGATGCTGCTGCTGCTGTGCCATTCGGCGGGCAGGCTGGCGCTGGCCTCGACGGGCAGGTCGGCTGCGGCGACGACTTCGCTCGCCTTCGCGATGCTCATGCTGGCCTCGCCGCCGGTGCTGTACACCTCCGCATGGTGGATCACCGGTTCGGTGAACTACCTGTGGCCCGCCGCGCTGGGGCTGTACGGGATGCTGGCGTTCGCCGGGCCGCGCGATCGCGGCAGCCTTGCGCGGTTCGCCTGCCTGCTGGCGTCCGGGCTGGCGATGTACAACGAACAGGTCGCGCTGGCGCTGCTGCCCGCCGCGCTGCTGGCGTTCGGCGTGCTGGTCGCGCAGCGGCGATGGCAGCGATGGGACCTGGCCCAGGTCGCGTTCATGGCGGTCAACGCCGCGGTGGCGTTCGGCGCGCCGGGCTCGCGTCACCGCTACGTTTCCGAGCAGGTCCTGCGATTCCCGGACTTCGCCACCCTGGACATCATGGACAAGGCGGCGATGGGCCTCGGGCTGGTGGCCAGGAGCGTCGTGGACCCGCGCAACCTGCTGGCGGCGGCGCTGGTCGTGATGGCGGCGGCGACGCTGGTCCGCGTCCCGATCGGCAGGGCCGCCAAGGCCGTCCTCTTCCTGGCGCTTGGCTTCCTGGCGCTCGGCCATGTCTACGGGGCGATCGACGCAGGCGCGAACGGGCTGTACCTGCCGCCGCGACTCGACGGGGCGGCCGCAAGTTCGTCGCGCGCCTACGCGCTATCGGCGTGGTCCCTGTTCTCGATCGCCTGCCTCGTGGCGACAACCGTCGTGACGTCCTGGCACGCGCTGCGCGAGTGGAGGGCGATGCTCGCCACGCTGCTGCTGGGACTGGCATCGGTCGGCGCGTTGGGTTTTTCGCCGACCGTCTATGCGTCCGGCGATCGCATCCATTTCGTTTGCCAGGTCGCGTTGCTGCTGGTCACCCTGCGCATGGTCGCCGTGCTCGAGCACGAGTTCGGGCCCCGCGCCGCGAGGATCGGTGTCGTCGTCGTCGCGGCCGTGGCGGCGTACCGCGTCCTGCAGCTGTTTCCATAGCGGATGGGCATGGCGACCTGCAGCCGCGTGTTGTCCGAGGGGCATGGAGAACGGCCTGCGCGCGCGACGAACCGCCGTTCCGTGCCAACCGAGAGGATCACGCCGAAGCCATGTCCACTGTCTTGAATCCCGGGCATCCGGCCGCCCCGCGGGCCGGTGCACGCTGGCTGCTGCTGTTCTGCGCGTGCGTCGCGATCGTCGTCCTGCGCCGGCCCGATGCCGTCCTCAACCCGCAATTCTGGGCCGAGGACGGGGCGATATGGTTCGCCAACGCCCACGACCTCGGCGCGTGGCGCTCCATGTTGCTGGCGCAGAACGGCTACTTGCAGACGGTGTCGCGGCTGGTGGCCGCGGTGGCGACGCTGCTGCCGATGCGGCAGGCGCCGCTGGTCTTCAACCTCGCGGCGATCGTGGTCCAGGTCCTGCCGGTGATGCTGCTCAATGGCGCGCGCGGGCGCGCGCTGGTCCCGTCGCTGCTGGTCCGAGCCGCGCTCAGCCTGCTCTACATCGCGCAGCCGTACACGATGGAGGTCCATGCCAACCTGACCAATGCGCAATGGCACCTGGCCGTGACGGCGGCGCTCGTGCTGTGCTTCGACGGCTGGAAGAACAAGTGGCAGGCCGCCTCCGACATCGTGCTGGTCGGGCTGTCCGCCCTCAGCGGACCGTTCTGCATCCTGCTGTTGCCCGCGTTCGCCTGGCTGGCCTGCCGCAGGCGGGATCGCAGGACGATGCTGCTGATGGCGCTGCTGGCGGTCGCGGCAGCCCTGCAACTCGCGCTCGCCATCCCGCAGATGGGGGTAAGCCGGTCCGTTGCCCCGCTCGGGGCCACCTGGCTGGGCTTCCTCCGGATCGCGGGCGGCCAGGTCGTGCTGGCCGGCTTGCTGGGCGACGCATGGACGCATGTCTATCTTTCTCCGTTCTGGAAGGCGAGTTTCCTCCTGCCCCTGGCGGCGACGCTCGGCGGCGTGCTGGCATTCGCGCGCGCGGCGAGCATCGGCCCGCGCACCTCCACCTGCTTCCTGCTTTTCTCCGTGCTGGTGTTCGCGGCGGCCCTGCTGTCGCCGCAGCTGTCGTCGACCGCGCAGTGGGCCGTCTGGGAAGTCCCCCATGCGGGCGAGCGGTATTCGTTCCTGCCGGTCCTCGGCCTGTATGTCGCACTGCTGACCGTTGCGGCGTGCGACCGGAGGCGCGGCCTGCGGCTGCTGGCGATGGCTGCGCTGGCGGTGGCTTGCCTGGTCGCGATCCCGGCGAGCTGGAAGATCCCGCCTTTCCAGGACTACGCCTACCAGCGCCACCTCGACGAGTATTCGCGGGCGCGGCCCGGGGATGTCGTGCGCATTCCGTTGAATCCGCCAGGATGGTTCATGGCGCTGCGCAAGCGCGCGGATGAAGCCTCGCCATAGGCGCGGTGCAGGAGAAAGCACGTCCTCCGCGCCGCGCCGCGACGCCTTCCCTCCGGCGGCGGGAAGGAGGCCGGCGTCGGCTGTGTCCTTGCGCTGGTTCCCGTCTCGCGCCCGCTGGCCAGCTCACTCGATGGCGGGCCTCGCTTCGATCCGCCCGAGCTTGTCCGGGTTGCGCATGATGAAGACGTCGGTGAGGCGGCCGGCCTCGTCGTAGGCGAACGACACCGCGGACGCGATCGCATCGCCGTCATGCAGCAGGAAGCCGAGGTTGCCGTTGATCGTCGCCTCCTGCAGCCGCCCGGTTGCCCACCAGGCGTGCAGTCCGGCCTGGATGAAATGCAGGACCTCGCCGGGCCCGTGCATGACCCGGCGCGTGGCGGCGACCCTGCCGCCACCGTCGGCGGACAGGCGCACGTCGTCGGACAGCAGGCCGGCCAGGTCGTCGACCGCGCCGGTGGCGATCGCGGTGCCGAAGGCGGCGAGCAGCTGCCGCTGCCGCGCCGGCGGGGTCGCGTGGCGGACCTTCGCCTGCTCGATGTGACCGCGCGCGCGCGCCACCAGTTGCCGGCAGGCAGGCTCCTGCAGGTCGAGCGTGCGCGCGAGGTCGGGGTAGGGCATGTCGAAGATCTCGTGCAGCAGGTAGGCCGCGCGTTCCTTCGGCGTGAGCCGTTGCAATGCGAGCAGGAAGGCGGTGGTCAGCGACGAGGCCAGCGCCGATGCCCGGTCCGGCGCGTCGTCGTTGGCGGTCTGCACCGGTTCCGGCAGCCAGGTGCCGACGTACTCCACCCGCGCGCGGTCGGCCGATCGCAGGAGGTCGAGGCAGTGGCGCGTGCACACCGTGGTCAGCCAGGCGCCGGGGTTGTCGATGCCGGCGCGGTCGTCGGCCTGCCACTTGAGGAAGGTGTCCTGGACTGCGTCCTCGGCATCCATCCGCGAGCCGAGGATGCGGTAGGCCAGACCGAGCAGGCCCGGGCGGGCCTGCTCGAATGCGGCGAGGGGGTCGCGCTGCGGCTGCATCTTCGGCGTCCGCGCCTCAATGGCTCGAGATCGCGATGCGGTTCCACAGGTTGATCATCGCCACGTCGGCGCCGAGCGCGGCGACCTCCCGCTCCGAGAAGTGCTCGCGCAGGGTGGCGCGCAGTTCCGGCAGGCCGTCCTGGTCGTCGAGCCGGGTCATCGCCTCGGTGAACGCCAGCGCGGCGCGCTCGCGCGGCGTGTAGTCGTCGACGTGCCGCCAGACCACCAGGCGGTCGAGCCGCTCGTTGGTCTCGCCGTCGGCGCGCGCCTCGCGGGTGTGCATCTTCACGCAGTGCGCGCAGCCGTTGATCTGGGAGGCGCGCAGCACGACCAGATGGTGCAGCGAGCGCTCCAGGCCGATGGCGTCGATCGCGGGATTGACCTTGACGAGCACCTGGAGCACGCCGGGGACCTGCTGTTCGTAGCGGATGGTGTTGCTGTCCTTCATGGGGGGAGTTCCTCGTTCAGGCGGATTGCCTTGCCTGATCGACGATCCAGCCGGTCGCCCTGTGACATGCCCTCGCTCTTGCGGGAGCGGCTTCAGCCGCGAGCTTTCGTGGCAATGGCGCAGTGGCGGCCGGAAAAGCTCGCGGCTGACGCCGCTCCCACATGGGTGGCGAGAAGCGCTATCGGGTGCCGTAGCCGCCGAAGCTGCCCGCCGCCCCCGGGAACACCACCGGGCTTTCCGACCCGTCCCTGCCCACCGCCGCCACGCCGAAGAAGTAGTTGTCGATCACCACGTTCCTGAGCGTGTACTGCGCCACGTCGCCGACGTAGCGGCTGTGGGTCCACTGCGGCTCGGTGGTCAGCCGCCAGTAGATGCGGTAGCCGGCCAGGTCCGGCGCCTGCGCCTTCGGCGCGCGCGTCCACTTGAGCGTGGTGTCGGCGGTCACCGCGCCCGAGATCGCGACGTCCGCCGGCGGCGGCGGCGCGGACGCCATGCCGGCCAGGCTGACGGCGTTGAGCGCGGTGAGCTTGGCGACGTAGTCGAAGTCGACGCCCTCGATCACGTCGCCGTAGGCGATCCCGTCCTCGGTGCGCAGGTCTTGGTGCTGGCGGTGGTAGTTCTCGTTGGTTTCCATCACCCGCACCGCCGGGTAGCCGAGGTCGTTGAAGGGGCGGTGGTGGCCGCCGCGGCCGAAGCGGTCGAGGCGGTAGACCATCATCACGTCGAGGTTGGGCA
This sequence comes from Luteimonas sp., assembly GCA_041905645.1. GTDB lineage: Bacteria > Pseudomonadota > Gammaproteobacteria > Xanthomonadales > Xanthomonadaceae > Luteimonas. The sequence continues at coordinate 49,370 of JAYRKR010000005.1, read as the reverse complement.
CGTACAGGTCGGCCATGCGGTCGATGTAGCGGGCCAGGTTGCGCGAGGGCGAGTCGACCTCGCCGCCGGTGAAGCGGCGCTGCTTCGCCTCCTCCGGCGTCTCGGTCACCCGCGTGCCCTCGGCGAACACGCGCGCGGTGGAGTTGTCGACCACGCCGTTGAGCCCGGCGATGTTGCCGATCATGTCGTTGTTGAGCATCGCCTCGATGCGCCAGCCTTCCTTCTGCGCCTTGGCGGCCAGGATCTTGCCGCCGAACAGGCCCTGCTCCTCTGCCGACAATGCGGCGTAGACGATGGTGCCGGGGAACTTGTGCTTCGACAGGATCCGCGCGGCCTCCAGGGTGCCGGCGATGCCGGAGGCGTTGTCGTTGGCGCCGGGCGAGTCGGACGTCGCGTCCATCACGTCGGAGACGCGCGAGTCGATGTCGCCGCTCATGATCACGTAGCGGCCCGGGTCGGACGCGCCGCGCTGGATGGCGACGACGTCGACGACCTCGGTGGGGTTCGGGATGCGCTCCTCGCCGGAGACGGTGTCGCTGACGTCGACCACTTCCAGGCAGCCGCCGCACTGCGCCGAGATGCGCTCGAACTCGGCATGGATCCAGCGCCGCGCGGCGCCGATGCCGCGGGTGTCGGACTTCGTGTCCGAGAGCGTGTGGCGGGTGCCGAAGCCGACCAGCTTGCGGACGTCGGCCTCGACGCGCGCGGCCGAGGGCGCGGTGCCGATCCCGTACAGCAGCGCCTGGGTCGCGGGCGGCGCCGCGGGCGGCGCGTCCGCCGCGAACGCGGACGCGGCGAGGCAGGCGGACAGGGCGACGGCGAGCGGACGGCGCATGGACGGGCTCCGGGTGCGTGGAAAGACGCAACCCTACGCCATTTCGGCCGCGGGTCGATACGGATGGGCACGGACCGGCGCGGGCGAAGCGCGCCCTCGATGCGTGCCGTCCGCGCGATCCAGGGCGCGCAGGCCGGCAGGCTCCGGCCCGCATCGCGAGTCACGGCCGATCATCGCGAGCGTCGACTCGGGTCTCGGTCCCGTCTCGCCACGTAGGTGACGATGAGCGGGGGGCACCTGTGGGCCGGCCTTCCTCGCGAAAGACGATGCTCGCGCGCGGTCGCCGCGGTCATCTCACCCGGTGCAGCCGGCGCAGGAAGTGGACGCCGTCGCTGTCGCCCTCGATCCGCAGCTCGTCGCCGCTGACCACGAACGGACGCGGCTGGTCGGTCGCCGTGTAGCCGGGCATCAGGCTGCCCTCGACGTGGTGCACCACGGTGCCGGTGCGCGCGTCGACGCGGTAGGTGCCGAAGTACGCGACGTAGCCCTGGTACGCGGCCCGGACCTCGGCGTCGGTGCCGTCGGCGGAGGCGAACGGCGGCGTCGCCGGCGTCCGCATGACCTGGATGTGCACGTGGCCGGTGGCGTCGTAGACGATATAGCCCTTCGGATGCTCGCCGTAGGGATGGAGCACGTGCCCACTGGCGTCGGTGTCGGCGATCTCCTCGACCCGCCAGGTGCCGACGAGGGCATCGGCGCCGCGGTCGGTCGCCTGTACGGCCCCACCGCCGGACAGGCCGGCGAACAGGGACAGCGCCATGGCGGCCATGCGTGGTCCAGCGTGGTTCATCGTCGCAACTCCTTCGAAGGTGGTGGTCCGGTTCCGGGCGGGTCGGTCAGCGCGCGTCGGCCACCTTCTCGCGCCGGGGCAGCGCCTGCGGCCAGCCGCCGGCCAGCGCGGTGTACACGCCGACCGCGCCGATCGCGCTGCGGGTGCGGCTGTCGGCGAAGGCGTCCTGCGCCTGCAGCCGGGTGCGCTCGGCGTCGAGCACCTCCAGCAGGTCGATCGCGCCTGCGTCGAAGCGTACACGCGCCAGCCGCGCGGCGCTGGCGCTGTCGGCGGCGGCGCGCTCCAGGTGCGCATCCTCGCTGCGCGCGCGGGCGTAGCGCACCAGCGCGTTCTCGGTGTCCTCCAGCGCCAGCAGCACGGTCTGCTGGTAGTGCGCCAGCTCGCCGGCGGCGTCCGCGTCGGCCGCGGCGATGCGGGCCCGCACGCGGCCGATGTCGAGGAACGACCAGTCGATGCCCAGCGCCACCAGCCGCGTCTCGCTGTCGCGCTCGAACAGCGCGCTGCTGTCGATCGCCTGGCTGCCGATCAGCCCGCCGAGGGTGAAGCGCGGGAACAGGTCCGCGGTGGCCACGCCGACGCGCGCGGTGGCCGCGTGCAGGCGCGCCTCGGCGGCGGCGATGTCGGGGCGCGCGCGCAGCAGCTCGCCGGGGGTGCCGGGGTCGAGCTTCGCCGGCAGCGCCGGCAGCGGCTTCGCCGGCTGCAGGTCGGCGATCAGCGCATCGGGGGTGCGGCCGACCAGCACCGCGAGCCGGTGCATGTCGAAGGCGACCTGCGCCTCCAGCGCCGGGATCCGCGCGGACGTCGTTTCCAGCTGCGCGCGCGCGCGCGCGGTGTCGAACTCGGTGCCGCGGCCGGCCGACAGGCGCGCCTCGACCAGGCGCAGGGTCTCGCGCTGGTTGTCGGCGTTCTCGTTGGCCACGCGCAGGCGCTCCTGCAGGCCGCGCAGGTCGAAGTAGGTGCGCGCCACTTCGCCGACGATCGCCACCTGCGCGGCCTCCAGGTCGGCGGCGCTGGCGGTGGCCTCGGCGCGGCGCGCCTCGACGTTGCGGCGGATGCGGCCGAACAGGTCGAGCTCCCAGCTGGCGTCGGCGCCGACGCTGTAGCTCTTGCCGTCGCGGTCGTCGCGCGCCACGCCCGGCGCCTGGTCGGCGCTGGCGCGCGCGTCGCTGGCCTGGCCGCTGGCGGTGACGGTGGGGAAGCGGTCGAACTTCGCCCCGCGCAGCAGTGCGTTGGCGGCGTCGTAGTGGGCGAGCGCGATGCGCAGGTCGTGGTTGGCGGCCAGCGCCTGCTCGACCAGCGCGCTCAGCTGCGGGTCGTCGAAGCCGCGCCAGAACTCGGGCGCGGCCACGAAGGCGGCCGGGGCGGTACCCGCGGCCGGGCCCGTGCCGGCATCGGCCTGGGCATCGGCCGGCGCCGGCGATGCCTGCACGAAGCGGTCCGGCACGGCCACGTCGGGGCGCACGAAATCGGGGCCGACGGTGCAGGCCGAGAGCGCCAGCGCGAGCGCGGCGATCGCGGGCAGCGCGCGCGCCGGCTTCGGGAGGAAGTCATGCATGGGGAGGATCCTCGGAATCGGGTGCGGAAGGCGGGAACAGCACCGCCGGGTCGCCGTCGTGCCACACGCAGTCGATGCGCATGCGCTCGACGCGCCATTGGCCGCCCTGCTTCAGCAGGTCGGTGACGTAGACGTTCTTCAGCAGCAGGTGGCGGCCATGGTCGCCGCGCCGCAGGTGCTGCGCCTCGACCAGCGCGAACAGGGCCGCGCGCCGGCCGTCGAAGGCGGTCACCCGCGGGTTGGTGACGGTGTGGGTGGTGTCGAGCGCGTCGATCGCGGCGAAGACCGCGTCGGCGATCGCCCGGCGGCCCTCGAACGCCGGGATCGTCGCGCCCAGCCGCCGCGCCGGGCCGGTGAAGTCGAGCGTGGCGTCGGCGGCGAACGCGGATTCGAACAGCGCGCGGTCGCGCAGGTCCTGGCCGGCGCCGAAGCGGTACAGCGCGTCGACGATGCGCAGCTGCTCGTCGGCACCGGGCTCCGCCGCCGGCGACGGGGCATCGTCGCCGGCGTCCAGGACCCTGCGGATGTCCTCGTGCGAGGGGATGCGCGGGCCGGACTCAGCCAAGGGACACCTCCGTCGCCTCGCCGCGCGCCGGCGCCGCGCGGCGCGTGACCAGCTTGCGCAGCGCGACGTAGAACACCGGGGTCAGGAACAGCCCGAACAGGGTCACGCCGATCATGCCGGAGAACACCGTGATGCCGGTGACCGCGCGCACCTCGGCACCCGCGCCGTGCGAGAACACCAGCGGGATGGTGCCGGCGATGAAGGCGATCGAGGTCATCACGATCGGGCGCAGGCGCAGCCGGCAGGCTTCCAGCGCGGCTTCGACGATGCCCTTGCCCTGCAGCTCGAGCTCGCGCGCGAACTCCACGATCAGGATCGCGTTCTTGCACGCCAGCCCCATCAGCACCACCAGGCCGACCTGCACGAACACGTTGTTGTCGCCGGTGAGCGAGACGCCGATCAGCGCGGCCAGCATGCACATCGGCACGATCAGGATCACCGCCAGCGGCAGCGTCCAGCTCTCGTACAGCGCCGCCAGCACCAGGAAGGCCAGCAGCACCGCGAGCGGAAACACCACCAGCGCCGCCTTGCCCTGGGTCGCCTGCTGGTAGCTCAGGTCGGTCCATTCGATGCCCATGCCGTTGGGCAGCACCTTGTTCGCCAGCCCCTGCAGCTGCTCCATCGCCTGGGCCGAGGACAGCACCCGCGGATCGGCGTCGCCGAGCAGGTCCGCCGCCGGGTAGCCGTTGTAGCGGATCACCGGGTCGGGGCCGTAGGTCTGGCGCACCTTCACCATGCTGCCGATCGGCACCATCTCGCCGCGGTCGTTGCGCGTGCGCAGGTTGGCGATGTCGTCGACGCTGTCGCGGAAGTTGCCGTCGGCCTGCGCGATCACCTGCCAGGTGCGGCCGAACAGGTTGAAGTCGTTGACGTAGGCCGAGCCCAGGTAGGTCTGCAGGGTATCGAACAGCTCGGTCAGCGGCACGCCCTGCGCCTTGGCCTTGGTACGGTCGACCTCGGCGTCGAGCTGCGGCACGTTGGCCTGGTAGCTGCTGTTGGGGAAGCCCAGGCCCGGGACCTGCGTCGCCGCGCCCTGGAAGGCCTGCACCGCGCTCTGCAGCGCGCCGTAGCCGAGGTTGCCGCGGTCCTCGATGTAGAGCGAGTAGCCCGAGCCGTTGCCCAGCCCCTGGATCGGCGGCGGCAGCAGCGAGAACGCGAAACCGTCCTGGATGTGCGAGATCTTGGCGCTGAGCTCGGCGTTGATCTCCTCCGCGCTGCGGTGGCGCTCGCCGAAGGGCTTGAGGTTGAAGAAGGTCACGCCGTAGTTGGGCGTGTTGCTGAACTGCAGCGGGTTCAGGCCCGGGAACGCGACCTCGTTCTGGATGCCGTCGATCTTCATCGCGATGTCGGCGACCTTCTTCAGCGCCGCGTCGGTGCGCTCGATCGAAGCGCCCTCGGGCATCTTCACGCCGGCGATCAGGTACGACTTGTCCTGCACGGGGATGAAGCCGCGCGGCACGATGTGGAACATCAGTCCGGTCGCGAGCAGCAGCGCCGCGTAGACCACGAACACCGCGCCGCGCCGGCCCAGCGCCTTCGACACGCCGTGCTGGTAGCGGTGCGCGGCGTCGCCGAAGAAGCGGTTGAACGGGCGGAACAGCCAGCCGAACAGGCGGTCGATCAGCCGCGAGGGCGCGTCCTTGGGCGCGCCGTGCGGCTTGAGCAGCCGCGCGGCCAGCGCCGGCGACAGGGTCAGCGAGTTGATCGCCGAGATCACCGTCGAGATCGCGATGGTCACCGCGAACTGCTTGTAGAACTGCCCGGTCACGCCCGACAGGAACGCCATCGGCACGAACACCGCGCACAGCACCAGCGCGATCGCGATGATCGGCCCGGACACCTCGCGCATGGCCAGGTGCGCCGCCTCCAGCGGCGAGGCGCCGTCCTCGATGTGGCGCTCGACGTTCTCAACCACCACGATCGCGTCGTCCACCACGATGCCGATCGCCAGCACCAGCCCGAACAGGGTCAGCGTGTTGATCGAGAATCCGAGCAGGTGCAGCGCGGCGAAGGTGCCGACCACGGACACCGGCACCGCCAGCAGCGGGATGATCGAGGCGCGCCAGGTCTGCAGGAACAGGATCACCACCAGCACCACCAGCAGCGTCGCCTCGAGCAGGGTGCTGACCACCGACTTGATCGAGTCGCGCACGAAGATCGTGGTGTCGTAGATCGACTTGTACTCGACCCCGGGCGGGAAGCTCTTCGACAGCTCGTCCATGCGCCGGATCACCTCGTCGCGGATCTGCAGCGCGTTGGCGCCGGGCGCCTGGAAGATGCCGATCGCGGCGGCGTTCTTGCCGTCCAGGCGCGCGCGCATGGTGTAGTCGCCGGCCGCCAGCTCGATGCGGGCGACGTCGGCCAGCCGCACCACCTCGCCGTCGGCGCCGGCCTTGAGCACGATGTTGCCGAATTCCTCGGGCGTCGACAGCCGGCCGCGGGCGTTGATCAGGGTCAGGAACTCGCTGTCGTTGGGCATCGGCTCGGCGCCGAGCTGGCCGGCCGAGACCTGCACGTTCTGCTCGCGCACCGCGCGCACCACGTCGCCGGCGGTGAGGCCGCGCGCGGCGACCTTGTCCGGATCCAGCCACAGTCGCATCGCGTAGTCACCGCCACCGAACGGCTGCGCCTCGCCCACGCCGGGGATGCTGGCGAGCTGGTCCTTGACGTGCAGGCGCAGGTAGTTGCGCAGGTACAGGGTGTCGTACTTGCCGCCCGGCGAGACCAGGTGGACCACCATCAGGAACACCGGCGACTGCTTCTGCGTCGTCACGCCCTGCCGGCGCACGTCCTCGGGCAGGCGCGAGAGCGCCTGGCTGACCCGGTTCTGCACCCGCACCGTCGCCTCGTCCGCGTCCACGTCCGGGTTGAAGGTGACGGTGACCTGCAGCACGCCGTCGGAGCTGGCGACCGACTTGATGTACATCATGCCCTCGACGCCGCGGATCGCTTCCTCCAGCGGCGTGGCGACGGTCTCGGCGATCACCTTGGGGTTGGCGCCCGGGTACACCGTGCGCACCACCACCGAGGGCGGCACCACTTCGGGGTATTCGCCGATCGGCAGCAGCGGGATCGAGATCAGGCCGGCGGCGAAGATCACGATCGACAGCACCGCGGCGAAGATCGGGCGGTCGATGAAGAATCTGGAGAAGTCCATGTTCAGGTCCTGACGCTTGGCGCCTGCGTCGCGTCCGCGGCGAGGCTGTGGGGGATGCCGTCCGGCGCGGCGGCGGTTGGCGGTGTCGCTGCCGGAATGCAGGGGCTCCGCCCGCCGTGCACGGGCGGGCGCGCTGGTCGTGCTTCACCGGTGGCCCTGGCCGATCCTCCCCGCGGGAGGGGGAGGGACGGGGAGGATCGGCGGCCATCGTCCGCAGGCGGCGCGCCCGACGAGGAGGGCGCCGCCGCCGGATGCGCGCTTTCGCGCATCCGCGGCTGCGGCTTGCTACGTTGCGGTCACTGCATCGCGATCACTTCATCGCGACCTGCTGCTGCCCGGGCGCGGGCGCGCCCATCGCGATCGTCTTCGGCGCCACCGGCATGCCGGGCATGAACACCTTCTGCACGCCGTGGACGATCACCTTGTCGCTGGCCGCCAGGCCCGACTGCACCACGCGCAGGCCGTCGATCATGCCGCCGAGCGCCACGTCCTTGCGCACCGCGGTGTTCTTCGGGCCGAGCACGTAGACGTACTTGCGGTCCTGGTCGGTGAGCACGGCCTTGTCGTCGACCAGCATCGCCTTGAACTCGCCGCTGCCCTCGACCTGCACCCGTGCGAACAGGCCAGGGGTGAACACGCGGTCGGGATTGGGCAGCACCGCGCGCGCGCGGATGGTGCCGGTGGCCGGGTCGACCTGGTTGTCGACGAAGTCGACGGTGCCCTCGTGCGGATAGCCCTGCTCGTCGGCCAGGCCCACGCGCACCGGGTTGCGCGAACGTTCGCGCTCGCCCTTGCGGGCCAGGTCGCCGTAGCGCAGGTAGGTCTGCTCGTCGCTCTCGAAGTACACGTACATCGGGTCCTGCGAGACCAGCGTGGTCAGCAGCGTCGCGTCGGCCTGGGCGAGGTTGCCCTCGGTGACCATGGCGCGGCCGATGCGGCCGTCGATGGGCGCGCGCACCTGCGTGAACTGCAGGTTGAGCCTGGCCGCGGCGACCGCCGCCTCGGCGGCGCGCACGCCGGCGTCGCCCTGCGCGGTGGCGGCCTTGCGGGTCTCGAACTCCTCGCGCGAGATCGCCTTGGCCTCGATCAGCGCCTGCGCGCGGGCGTCCTGCGCCTGCGCCAGCCGCGCCTCGCTGCGGGCGCTGGCCAGGGCCGCCTGGGCCTGGTCGAGCGCGGCGCGGTAGGGGCGCGGGTCGATCTCGAACAGCAGGTCGCCCTTCTTCACCTCCTGTCCTTCGGTGAAGGCGACGCGCTGCACGTAGCCGCTCACGCGCGGGCGCAGCTCGACGGTCTCCACCGCGGACACGCGGCCGGTGAAGCTGTCCCACTGGTGCACCGGCTTGGTGAGCACCGTGGCGACGCTGACCTCGGGCGGCGGCGGCATGCCGGCGTTCGGGGCGGCCTCGCTGCTGCAGGCGGAAATGGCGACCGCGATCAGCGCCGAGAGCGCGAACACGGCCAGCGGCCCGCGCACGGGCATGCGCTGCGCGCGGTCGACGGGGGATCCCGAGCGGAGCGCGCCGGGGAACACGGGGGAGGGGCGGACGTTCATCGGGGGGAGGCTTCCTGGTTGGAGTTGTTGGAATTGGGCCCGGCAGGGGCCAGCCTGCTGAGCAGCGTGCGCGCGTCCTGCAGACAGCGTGCTGGCAGCAGGGCGTCGTGGCGTTCCGTTTCTTGCGATGCCGCCTGTGGCGGAGGCAGCGGGGCGTCCGGCCGGCGCGGCGGCGACTCGCGGTCGATGTCGTCGCTCCACAGGTCGTAGCCCAGCGGTTGCGCGCCGTGGCCGACCACCGCCTGCGCGGCATCGCGGTCGCCGTCGCGCTGCGTGGCCATCGCCAGCGCACGGCGCGCGATCGAGGCCGCGCTCGGCCAGGCGCCGCAGGCGTGGCGCGCGTTGGCCTCGGTGCGCGCCGGCGAATCCACCGCCAGCAGCTGCACCCGCACCGCGAAGGCGCGCGCCTCGTCGTGTAGCACCCGCGCCAGCATCCGCAGCGCGGCGGCGCCGATCGAGCGATGGCCGTAGCCGGCCCACGGCTGCTCCGCGCCGGGGCCGCCGAGCAGCACGTAGCCGCCCTGGCCCTGGCCGGCGAGCAGCGGCAGCAGGTGGCGCGCGGCGAACAGGTGCGGCAGCAGGTCCTCGTCCAGGCGCCGGCGCAGGAACTCGGCCGGCTGGTCGAGCACGCGCCCGCGCCCGCAGTCGCCGCAGATCGCGGCGACCACCCCGGCCAGCGGGCGGTCGAGCTCGAGCAGCCGCCGCGCCAGCGCGGCGGCGTCGCCGTCGCTGCCGACCGACGCGGCGACCGGGACGATCGTCGCATCGGGGTGGCGTTCGGCCAGCCTGGCCAGTGCGGCCTGGTTGCGGCCGATGGCGATCACCGGCTGGTCGACCTGCACGGCGGCCTCGACTACCGCGCCGCCGATCGCACCGGTGGCGCCGAGCACGACCAGATGACCGGGTTGGCGACTCATTGTCCCGTTCCCGGGATTTTGTCTCCCGAAAATCCGATCTCCGGATCGGATTTCGGGCTGCCGGTCACGGCTTCGACCAGTGGCAGGACCAGCATGGTCAGCGGCATGGCGAGCAGCGCCGCCAAACCCCAGGCCTGCCAGAACGAAACCGCAAACCATTGATTGAAAACGAAGGAGGCCAGCAGCAACAGGTCCGCCAGGACCAACAGGACCAGGCTGGACTGCAGCAGGCGGCGGCGGACGGGGGCGCTCATGGCGGGGCTCGCTCGGCGGGATGCGGCACAAGGTAATCCCGCACGAGGGACTTGATTAGCCGGTGAATCGGGGAATAATTGTCCCTCGCGTGGTCCAATGCCCATGCGAGGCTTCTCCCCCGCCTCCCCACCTCCCACTCGCCATCCCTGGCGTCGCCGCAGCGGCCCTGGACGCTTTCCCGATCCCGCGATCCTCCGCTGCCCGCCATCGAAGGCCTCTTCCAAAGGCGCTTCCCCCCATGGCACGAGATCTCAACGACACCCTGGTCTTCGTCAAGGTGGTCGAACAGGGCAGCTTCATCGCCGCCGCCAAGACGCTGCGACTGCCCAAGACCACCGTCAGCCGCAAGGTGCAGGAGCTGGAAACGCGCCTGGGCGCGCAGCTGCTGCACCGGACCACCCGCAAGCTCGGCCTCACCGAGGCCGGCAACGTCTACTACGAGCACAGCCAGCGCATCGCGCGCGAGCTCGACGAAGCCGAGAGCGCGGTCAGCCAGCTGCAGGGCGGCCCGCGCGGCTGGCTGCGCATCACCGCGCCGTACTCGCTGGGCATCGAGCGCATCGCGCCGCTGCTGGGCGAATTCCACGCGCGCCACCCGGAGGTGCGGGTGGAGATGCTGCTGTCCAACGAGCCGCTCGACCTGATCGACAAGGAGATCGACGTCGCCCTGCGCGTGGGCAACCTGCCAGACTCCAACCTCGTCGCCCGCAGGCTCACCGTGCTGCGCACCCAGGTCTACGCCAGCCCGGCCTACCTCGAGCGCTTCGGCGAGCCGCTGCACCCGGACGACCTGCAGCACCACCGCACGCTCGGCATGCAGAAGATGCACCGCAACAACCACTACTTCTGGCCGCTGAGCGACGGCGAGAACCTGGTCGAGTACCGGATCGAGCCGATCATGGTCGCCAACGACCCGGCCGCGGTGCGCGGCGCGCTGCTGTGCGGCGAGGGCCTGATGCTGGCCAGCGACGTCATGGTCAAGGCCTACGCCGAGCAGGGCTACGTGCGGCGCGTGCTGGCCGGCTGGACCGGGCCGGAGTACGAGCTCAACGCGCTGTTCCCACGCGGCCAGGTGACCTCGCCCAAGATCCGCGCGTTCGTCGACTTCCTGGTCGAGCGGCTGAGCTTCGACGCCGACTACATGCAGGTGCTCTGCCCCGACGCGCGCGCGCGCTGCATCGCCGCGAAGAAGGCCGCGGACACCGCGACCACGGTCAACGCGGAGCTGGCCAAGGCCTCCAAGCGCAGCGCCCGCCCGGCCGAGGCGTCGCGGGACGACGAGGACGTCGAGATGGTCTGACCGGCGGCCGTTCCGGGCTGTCCTGTGGGAGCGGCCTCAGCCGCGAGCGCTTGTTCTTGCTTTTGTAGGAGCGACGGAAGTCGCGATGCCATGCCGGGAAAGCATCGCGACTTCCGTCGCTCCTACAAAAGCCAGATTCAGGAGCTCGCGGCTGAAGCCGCTCCCACGTCGTTGTCCGCTAGCGCTCCGAGTGCCCGCTCTCGTCGTGCTCGCGCACGAACAGGTCGGGCTTGACCAGGTCGACGAAGGCGCGTGCCTGCGGCGAGAGGTACTTGCCCTTGCGCATCACCACGCCGTAGCTGCGCCGGGGGAAGTAGCGCGCCAGCGAGATCGCGGCCAGGCGTGCGCGGTCGGCCTCGGTCAGGCAGATCGCGGTGACGATGCTGATGCCCAGGCCCATCGCCACGTACTGCTTGATCACCTCCCAACCGCCGACCTCCAGCGCGACGGTGTAGGGCACGCGGCTCTTCTGGAACACCAGGTCGACCAGCCGGTAGGTGGTCAGGCGCCGCGGCGGCAGGATCAGGCCGTAGGGCGAGAGGTCCTCCAGCGCGAGCTCGCGCCGGCCGGCCAGCGGATGGCCGTGCGGCGCGATCAGCATCGGGTCGAAGCGGTAGACCGGCGCGTAGTCGAGGTCGGCGGGCACGTCGAGCATCGAGCCGACCGCCAGGTCCACCTCGTCCGAGCGCAGCAGGTCCAGCCCGCCGGCGCCGGTGACGTTGTGCAGGACCAGGCGCACGGCCGGCTGCGCGGCGCGGAAGGCTTCGACGATCCGCGGCAGCAGGTAGAGGATGGTGGAGCTGCCGGCGGCGACGTGCAGCTCGCCGGCGTCCAGGCCGCGGACTTGCTCGCGGAAGGCCGCGTCGAGGGCGTCGATGCCCTCGACCAGCGGCCGGGCGAGTTCGTACAGGGCCTCGCCTTCGCGGGTGGGGACCAGCCTGCGGCCGCTGCGCTCGAACAGCTTCATGCCCATTTCCCGCTCCAGCGCCTGCAGCTGCTGGGTCACGGCGGGCTGGCTGAGGTAGAGCGCCTCCGCCGCGCGCGAGACCGAGCCCAGCCGGGCGGTCTGGCAGAAGGCCCGCAGGGGCTTGAGGCGGTCGCCCTTGTAGGCGAAACGGGGCGCCGGGGCGCGCTCTCTGGCCATTTCCGGACCAATTATTAGCTATACCAATAATTGGCATTGGAATAACTGTTTTGTCAAATACAGTACCCGAGCGGATGGTGGGGCCTCCACGCCATCACGGGAGCCGCGCATGTCCGCAGTCTTCAGCGAATCGCCATCCGCCGCCGCCGGGGTCGAAATCCGGGCCGGTGCCGGTGGCCGGGGCGCGCTGCTGCTGACGCCGCCGGCGCTGGCCTTCCTGGCCGACCTGCAGCGCCGCTTCGACGCCCGTCGCCTCGGCCTGCTGGCCGCGCGTCGCGAGCGCCAGGCGTTCTTCGACGCCGGCGGCCTGCCGGACTTCCGTGCCGACACCCGCGCCATCCGCGCCGGCGAATGGCGGGTGGCGCCGATCCCGAAGGCGCTGCTCGACCGCCGCGTCGAGATCACCGGGCCGGTCGATCCGAAGATGGTGATCAACGCGCTGGGCTCGGGCGCCAACTGCTACATGGCCGACTTCGAGGACTCGACCGCGCCGACCTGGGCCAACCTGGTCGAGGGCCAGCACGCGCTGCACGAGGCGGTGGCGGGCACGCTCGCCTTCACCAGCGACGCCGGCAAGGTCTATGCGCTCGCGCCGTTCGAGCGGCAGGCGGTGCTGATCGTGCGGCCGCGCGGCTGGCACCTGGACGAGAAGCACGTCCTGGTCGACGGCGCGCGCATGTCCGCCAGCCTGTTCGATTTCGGCCTGTTCGCCTTCCACAGCGCCGCCACGCTGGCGCGCAGGGACCGCGGCCCGTACTTCTACCTACCCAAGCTGCAGTCGATGGAGGAAGCCGCGCTGTGGAACGACGTGCTCGCGCACGCCGAATCCGCGCTGGGCCTGCCGCGCGGGCAGATGAAGGCGACGGTGCTGATCGAGACGCTGCCGGCGGCGTTCGAGATGGACGAGATCCTGCACGCGCTGCGCGGGCGCATCGTCGGCCTGAACTGTGGGCGCTGGGACTACATCTTTTCCTACATCAAGACCCTGCGCGCGCACCGCGACCGGGTATTGCCCGAGCGCGGCCAGGTGACGATGGTGCAGCCGTTCCTGCGCGCCTACTCGGAGCTGCTGGTCCAGACCTGCCACCGCCGCGGCGCGCACGCGATGGGCGGGATGGCCGCGCAGATCCCGATCGCCGGCGACGAGGCGGCGAACGCCGCCGCGCTGGCGCGCGTGCGCGCCGATAAGCTGCGCGAGGTCGGCGCCGGCCACGACGGCACCTGGGTCGCGCATCCGGCGCTGGTCCCGCTGGCGCGGCAGGTGTTCGACGAGCGCATGCGCGGCGTCCACCAGCACCACGTCGCCCGCGACGAGGTGCTGGTCGGGCGCGACGACCTGCTGCAGCCCTCGACCGGCACGATCACCCGCGCCGGCTTCGACGGCAACGTCGAGGTCTGCGTGCGCTACCTCGCCGCCTGGCTCGACGGCAGCGGCTGCGTGCCGATCCACCACCTGATGGAGGATGCCGCCACCGCCGAGATCGCGCGCGCGCAGCTGTGGCAGTGGCTGCATGCCGCCGACCGCGGCGGCGAACCGCTGTGCCTGGACGACGGCGCCGTGATCGACGAGGCGCTGCTCGATCGCGCGCTGCTGGGCCTCCCCTCGCGCCTGTCCGGCCGCGGCGTGCCGGGCTCGGCGCGCGTGGCCGAGGCGATCGCGCTGCTCGAGGAGCTGACGCAGCGCGAGACGCTGGCCGACTTCCTGACCCTGCCCGCCTACGAGCGGCTCGACTGACCCCGCCCTTCCCCCTCCCCTTCAAGGGGGGGGCCGGGGTGGGGATGGTGTTCCCCCCAGCCACAGGAACGCCGAACCACGTTCTTCCGAATCCCGATCCACACCCGCCAACCGAAACCCATCCCCTCCCAACCCTCCCCTTGAAGGGGAGGGCTTCAAAGCAGGGAGGGCTCCAAAGCCCTGAGGACAGATGCCATGAAGACGATGCATACCCTGCAGACCGCCGAGCAGCTCGACCTCGACTGGAGCAACAGCCCGCGCTGGCAAGGCATCACCCGCAGCTATTCCGCCGCCGACGTCGCGCGCCTGCGAGGCACCGTGCACGTCGAGCATTCGCTGGCGCGGCTGGGCGCGGAGAAGCTGTGGAGGTCGCTGCACGACGAACCCTTCGTCAACGCGCTCGGCGCGCTCACCGGCAACCAGGCGATGCAGCAGGTCAAGGCCGGGCTGAAGGCGATCTACCTTTCCGGCTGGCAGGTGGCGGCCGACGCCAACCTGGCCGGGCAGATGTATCCCGACCAGTCCCTGTACCCGGCCGACTCGGTGCCGGCGGTGGTCCGGCGCATCAACAACACCCTGCTGCGCGCCGACCAGCTGCAGCATGCGGAGGGCAAGGACGACGGCATCGACTACCTGCAGCCGATCGTCGCCGACGCCGAGGCCGGCTTCGGCGGCGTGCTCAACGCCTTCGAGCTGATGAAGGCGATGATCGAGGCCGGCGCCGCCGGCGTGCATTTCGAGGACCAGCTGGCCAGCGTCAAGAAATGCGGCCACATGGGCGGCAAGGTGCTGGTGCCCACCCGCGAGGCGATCGAGAAGCTCACCGCCGCGCGGCTGGCCGCCGACGTGATGGGCGTGCCGACGCTGATCGTGGCGCGCACCGACGCCGAGGCCGCCGACCTGCTGACCAGCGACGTCGACGACAACGACAGGCCGTTCTGCACCGGCGAGCGCACGGTCGAGGGCTTCCACAAGACCCGCAAGGGCCTGGACCAGGCGATCAGCCGCGGCCTCGCCTATGCGCCGTACGCGGACCTGGTTTGGTGCGAGACCGGCAGGCCGGACCTGGAATTCGCGAGAAAGTTCGCCGAGGCGATCCACGCGAGGTACCCGGGCAAGCTGCTGGCCTACAACTGCTCGCCGAGCTTCAACTGGAAGGCCAACCTCGACGACGCCACGATCGCGCGCTTCCAGCGCGAGATCGCGGCCTATGGCTACCGGTTCCAGTTCATCACGCTGGCCGGCTTCCACGCGCTGAACTACTCGATGTTCCACCTGGCCCACGGCTACGCGCAGCGCCAGATGAGCGCCTTCGTGGAGCTCCAGGAGGCCGAGTTCGCCGCCGCCGGGCGCGGCTTCACCGCGGTCAAGCACCAGCGCGAGGTCGGCACCGGCTACTTCGACGCCGTCACCCGGGCGATCCAGGGCGCGCAGTCCTCCACCGTGGCGCTGAAGGGATCGACCGAGGAGGCGCAGTTCCGGACGCGCGCGGCCTGAATGGCCATGTCGCCCGCACTGCCGGGCGACCTTCCCCCGCCGGCCGCGGCAGGGTGACAAGCCCCGCCCGGGCCGCTATCGTCGACATCCCGGCAGAACCGGGATTACACAGGGGCGGGGCGTCGATGCACGACGCCGGAGACCGATCCCCGCGATCAACCCCCGCGAGGCGAACGAGAGATCATTAAGACCAACCACCTGAAGGCCGGGCTGCTCGCCCTGGCGATGCTGGCGGCGTCCGCCGCGCAGGCCGGCAGCGGAAGCAGCAACCGCGTGGCCGACATCGTTTCCCACCAGCAGCAGATCCGCGCATCGGTGAAGGCGGAGAAGGACGGCTGGGACAATATCGCTCCGGACAAGCGCCAGGAACTGCTCAGCAAGCAGGACCAGCTGATGCTGCTGATCGACGGCAAGCAGTCGCTGGACGAGCTCGCGCCCGCCGACCACACCACCGCGGTGCAGACGCTACAGTGGATCGACGCGCTGGCGGCCAAGGCCGACGACGAACGCCAGATCTGCACGCGCGAGCGCGCCACCGGCACCAACCGTGTCACCAAGGTCTGCCGCAGCGCCGGTGCGATGAAGAGGCAGCGTGAGCAGGCGCTCGATGCGTTGCGCACCGGCCAGACGTTCCGCATGCGGCCGCCGTCGCCGACTCCCTAGCTTCGAGGGCTTCGGCGGCATTGTCGCCCGCGCCCGCGCTGGCCTCCGGCGTGTCCGCGCGGCAACGGCCGGCAGCCGCGCGCCGGCTCGAGATCGTCGTCCAGCGGTGACGAAATCCGGGCGGGCGTGCCGGCCGGCAGCTGTCGCTGCGGGCGCATGTCGCAGGGCAGGAGGGGCGCGCTGCCGGAAAGACAGGGGCGCCTGCTGCGCCTGATCGGCGATCGGCGCGATCCCGGCGAGTTGAGCGGCCCGGAGCGCCTGGAGGCATTCAACGCGCTCGCGTGGATCGAAGCCACGAGCAACAACGAACCCGATGAGCGCGCGCAGTGCACGCGCGAGCGACGCATTGGCAGCGTGCGCAGGGTGACCGAATGCAGGACGCAGCGCCGGAGCCGCGAGGGCCGTGATACGCGCATGGCCAGGCCCTGGACACCAAGCCGATCCACAGCCGAGCGCCCGCCCGCGGGGACGGAACGGCGCGTGACGGGTCTTCGAAGGCCGGAGGGCAGGTTCCGGCGACTTCTTGCCGCACCGCGACGGCGGATCACGTTCTGCCGGGCTGCGGGCCCGCCGGCGTGGCGGATAGTGGCGACTGCGATCGCATGGTCGATGCGCGGCCGGCATCGCCGGCGTTGCCCCTGGTGGAAACTCAGGCCACCTGCGCCTGCTGCCGCCAGTCCCAGCCGCGATAGCCCAGCGCCTCGGTGAGATGCGCGGTGGCGATGTGCGCGCTGCCGCCGAGGTCGGCGATGGTGCGGGCCACGCGCAGGATCCGGTGCATGGCGCGCGCGGAGAGCTGCAAGGCGTCGATCGCGCGTTCGAGCAGCAGCTGGTCGGCCTCGCCCAGCCGGCACGCGGCCATGGTGGCGGCCTGGTCGAGGCGGGCGTTGGGCCTGCCGGCGCGCTGGTGCTGCAGGCGCTGCGCGGCCTCGACCCGCGCCCGCACCTGCGCGCTGCACTCGCCGTCCGGCGCGTCGGGGCGCAGCTGCGCGGGCGGCAGGCGCGGGACATCGACGTGCAGGTCGATGCGGTCGAGCAGGGGGCCGGAAATGCGCGCGCGGTATCGGCGCACCGCGTCCGGGCTGCAGCGACAGCGGCCGGAAGCGTCGCCGGCCCAGCCGCAGGGGCACGGATTCATCGCCGCAACCAACTGGAAGCGCGCCGGAAACTCGCTCTGTCGCGCCGCGCGCGAGATTGTCACCACGCCGGACTCCAGTGGCTCGCGCAGCACTTCGAGCGCACGCCGGTCCCACTCCGGCAGCTCGTCGAGGAACAGCACGCCGTGATGGGCGAGCGAGACCTCGCCGGGCCGCGGTTCGGCGCCGCCGCCGACCAGCGCGACCGCGCTGGCGGTGTGGTGCGGCGCGCGGAACGGGCGCGCGCGCCAGCGCGCGGGATCCAGGCCGCGGCCGCTGACGGAGGCGATCGCGGCGGTTTCCAGCGCCTCGGCCTCGCTCGCTTCCGGCAGCAGGCCGGGCAGTCGCGAGGCCAGCAGGGTCTTGCCGCAGCCGGGCGGACCCACCAGTAATACGTGATGGCCGCCGGCCGCGGCGATCTCCAGCGCGCGCCGCGGGCGCAGCTGGCCGCGGACGTCGCGCAGGTCGGGGCCGTCCTCGCGCACGGGGGCCGGCGCGGTCGCCAGCGGCAGCTCGCGTGCGCCGTTGAGCATCGCGCAGACCTCCAGCAGCGTGCGTGCGGTGCGCACTTCCAGGCCCTGCGCCAGCGCCGCTTCGGCGCCGTTGGCGACCGGGACCACCAGCCTGCGGCCGGCGCGCGCGGCGGCCAGCGCCGCCGGCAGCACGCCGTCGACGGCGCGCAGTTCGCCGGTCAGGCCGAGCTCGCCGAGGAACTCCCACTCAGCCAGCGCCTGCAGCGGCACCTGGCCGCTGGCCGCGAGGATGCCCAGCGCGATCGGCAGGTCGAAGCGGCCACCGTCCTTGGGCAGGTCGGCCGGCGCCAGGTTGATGGTGATCGCGCGCTGCGGGAACTCGAACTGCGCGCAGCGGATCGCCGCGCGCACGCGGTCGCGCGACTCGCGCACCGCCGCTTCCGGCAGGCCGACCATGCTCATCCGCGGCAGCCCGCCGGCCAGATAGACCTCGATCCGCACCTCCGGGGCGCGGACCCCTGCGCGCGCACGTCCGTGCACGAGCGCAAGCGACATGGCGACGGCCTCAGTGCGGCGGCGGCGCCGGCTGGCGCCCGGCCGCCAGCCGCGCCTGGAGCTTTTCGACCAGCTGCTCGAGCGCGTCGAGCTTCTCGCGCGTGCGCATCAGCACCGCGCGCTGGACGTCGAACTCCTCGCGCGTGACCAGGTCCAGCCGGGACAGCCCGGACTGCAGCACGGCCTTGAAGTTCTGCTGCAGCTCCTCGCGGCCCTCGCGCATGGTGGGCGGCACCAGGCTGCTGAGGCGGCGGGCGAGGTCGTCGAGATGGGTCAGGTCGATCATGGATGGGCTCCTCGGGGTAGGGCCAGCTTGTCCCGCCCGCCTGAGGGCCGCCATCGGCGGACCGCGCGCCATGGCGTAGGGAAAATCCGACCCGGCGCCGGGTATGCTGATCGCACCAGGCGCGGGGACAACGTGATGAAGATGGTGATGGCGATCATCAAGCCGTTCAAGCTCGACGACGTGCGCGAGGCGCTGGCCGACGCCGGCGTGGCCGGGATCACCGTCACCGAGGTCAAGGGCTTCGGCCGCCAGAAGGGCCACACCGAGCTCTACCGCGGCGCCGAGTACGTCGTCGACTTCCTTCCGAAGATCAAGCTCGAGGTGGCGGTGACCGACGAGCAGGCCGACGCCGTGGTCGAGGCGGTGATGAAGGCCGCCGGCACCGGCAAGATCGGCGATGGCAAGGTCTTCGTCTGGGACCTGGAGCGGGTGGTGCGGATCCGTACCGGCGAGTTGGACGGCGACGCGTTGTAGCGTGTCCGGGCGCGCTCAGGCGCCGGCGGCGGACCCGCGGTAGAAGCGCTTCCAGGCGCTGCGGATCGCGCGCACCCAGCGCGGCTCGGCCAGCACCGCCGCTTCGGCCGGCGAGGGCGGCGTGCCGGTCAGGCGCGACTGCATCTTCACCACGTTGGCCAGGTCGCTGCGGCGCAGCTGCCGGCCCAGGGCGCTGCGCGCGAGCCAGCCGGGCATGCGCAGCGCCGAGGCGAAGTCGACCACCATCGGCACGCCGCCGGCGACCAGGATGTTGGAGCCGTGCAGGTCGTTGTGCGCGATGCCGGCGGCGTGCAGGGCGGCGACGGCGGCCTTCAGGCGGCGGAAGACCTCGTCCGACGCCATCGCCACGTCGCGGCCGAGCGCGTGCCCGTCGATGAACTCCATGCCCAGCACCAGCCCGCCGATGGTGCCGAGCAGGGCGGGCGCGTAGCCCCAGCCGGACAGGCGGTCGAGGATCCGGGCCTCGCGCCGCACCAGCAGGCGCGCCAGCGGTGCCAGCGGTGTCCGGCGATAGCGCCGGTAATCCTTGAACACGGCCTGGCGCGCGCCCAGCCGGGCGACGTAGACATCGGGCTCGAGGAAGCGCGTGCCGTGCTTGAGCACCCGGGCGCCGGCGCCGGGCGCGGTCGGGACGAAGGAGTGGGGACAGGTGTTCATGGGTGGGCCGTGCAGCGCCGTCGTCGGGGGAGGGCGCGCTGCACATCGCTCGCTTGCATTGGGGGCGCGCGAGGCAACATGCTGTACCGCGCGGTACAGTAATAATAACGCCGTTCCGACATATTTCCGACATTCGGCGTCGCCGTTGCGGAGACACAGCGTTCGGCTGGGCGCACCAGTCCGCTGCCCGCGGACGGGCTCGTCGTCAGGCGACGGGAGTCGCCAGGGGGAAGGACGGGATCCGCATCCCGGGCCGCGTCACGCGCGGCGCGGGTTTCTCGCCGGCCGGCCGGGCGGCCGGCTCAGTCGCCCAGGGCGGCGGCCACGAACGGCGGCAGCGTCGCGGCGCCCTTGTGGATGTCGGCGCTGTAGTACTTCGTCGCGAACGCCTTGGCGCGGGCGTCGGCCTCGCGGAAATCGAACCCGCCGGACTTGCGCGCCAGCGTGCACGACCACCAGCCGGTCGGGTAGCACGGCTGCGGGAACGGCAGGGTCTGGAACGCCGTGAAACCGGCCTTGCGCATCTCCCCGCGCATCTCGCGGATCAACTCGAGCAGCACCAGCGGCGATTCCGACTGCTGCACCAGGAGGCCGTCGTCCTTCAGCGCGCGGAAGCAGCTTTCGTAGAAGGTCTTGTTGAACAGGCCCTCGGCCGGGCCGACCGGATCGGTGGAATCGACGATCACGATGTCCAGGCTCGCCGGCGCGCAGTCGGCCATGTAGGCGATGCCGTCGTCGAACAGCAGCTCGGCGCGCGGGTCGTGGTTGGACTCGCACAGCTCGGGGAAGTGCTTCTCCGCCATGCGCGTCACCTGTTCGTCGATGTCGCATTGCACCGCGTGCTCCACCCCCGGGTGCCGGAGCACCTCGCGCAGCGTGCCGCAGTCGCCGCCGCCGATGATCACCACCCGCTTCGGGCCGGGGTGGGTGAACAGCGCCGGGTGCGACATCATCTCGTGGTAGAGGAAGTTGTCGCGCGTGGTCAGCATCATCGCGCCGTCGATCAGCATCAGCTTGCCCCAGTCGGTCGACTCGTAGATCTCGATCTTCTGGAACGGCGACTGCACCTCGTCGAGCTTGCGGACGACGCGGTAGCCGATGGCCGAGCCGGCGGGCTCGAAGTTCTCGTACATCCAGGTCGTGTCGGTCATCGGCGGGGCTTGCTGGAGTGGGGGGCGGATTGTAGCGGACCGTCGTGGAACGCCGTGCGTCGAACCGCGCTGCCCGGCCTGCGCGCGGCGACCGCCGCAGACGCCGCCCGCGATCACGCCGCCGCCGTGCGAACCGCTAAACTGCGCGCCTGCTTTTCCAAGGATCCGCCGATGGCCGCGTGGTCGCCCGACCAAGCCCGCAAGACCTACTCGATCCCGCACTGGGCCGCCGGCTACTTCGACGTCGACGGCGGCCGCATCGTGGTGCGCCCGCGCGGCGCCGGCGGGCCGACGGTCGCGCTGCCGGAAATCGTCGACCGCGCGCTCGAGGGCGGCGCCAGCCTGCCGCTGCTGGTGCGCTTCCCGGACGTGCTCGGCGACCGCCTGGGCGAGCTGCAGGCCGCCTTCGCCCAGGCGCAGGCCGACTGGGACTACGCCGGCGGCTACACCGCGGTCTACCCGATCAAGGTCAACCAGCACCGCGGCGTGGCCGGCACGCTGGCCGCGCACGCGGGCGAGGGCTTCGGCCTGGAGGCCGGCAGCAAGCCCGAGTTGATGGCGGTGCTGGCGCTGTCGCGTCCCGGTGGCCTGGTCGTCTGCAACGGCTACAAGGACCGCGAGTACATCCGGCTGGCGCTGATCGGCCGCAAGCTCGGGCTGAACACCTTCATCGTGGTGGAGAAGCCCTCCGAGCTGCGGCTGGTGCTGGAGGAAGCGGAGGCGCTGGGCGTGGAGCCGGTGCTCGGCGTGCGCATGCGGCTGGCGTCGCTCGGCGCGGGCAAGTGGCAGAACTCCGGTGGCGACAAGGCCAAGTTCGGGCTCAGCCCGCGCCAGCTGCTGGACCTGTGGAAGTCGCTGCGCGACGCCGGCATGGGCCGCGCGCTGAAGCTGCTGCACTTCCACATGGGCTCGCAGATCTCCAACGTGCGCGACATCGCCAACGGCATGCGCGAGGCCACGCGCTATTTCGTCGAGCTCTCGCGGCTGGGCGCGGCGATCGACTACGTCGACGTCGGCGGCGGCCTGGGCATCGACTACGAAGGCACGCGCTCGCGCAGCTACAACTCGGTCAACTACGGCATCGCCCAGTACGCCTCCGGCATC
The DNA here is from genome assembly GCA_041905645.1 of Luteimonas sp. Classification (GTDB taxonomy): domain Bacteria; phylum Pseudomonadota; class Gammaproteobacteria; order Xanthomonadales; family Xanthomonadaceae; genus Luteimonas. The sequence goes on along the minus strand of JAYRKR010000005.1, from coordinate 27,548 downwards.
GTGCAGCCGCTGGCCGACGCCTGCGCGGCCAACGGCCTGCCGCCGCCGCGCATCGTCACTGAATGCGGCCGCGCGATGACCGCGCACCACGCGGTGCTGGTGGCCAACGTGTCCGAGGTCGAGGCCGCGCCGGAAGGGCGCGTCCCCGACGAGCACGACGACGAGCCGATCGTGATCCGCCACCTGCGCGGCATCCACGCCGAGATCGACCAGCGCCCCGCCGTGGAGCTGTTCCAGGAGGCACAGCACTTCCATTCCGAGGGGCTGTCGCTGTACGCGCTCGGCCAGCTCGACCTCGTCCACCGCGCGCGCATCGACGACCTGTTCTACGCGATCGCGCACGCGGTCAGGGCGCGCCTGACCTACGACGAGAAGAGCCACCGCCCGCTGCTCGACGAGCTCAACGAGCGGCTGGTCGACAAGTACTTCGTCAACTTCAGCGTGTTTGAGTCGATGCCGGACGTGTGGGCGATCGACCAGGTGTTCCCGATCGTGCCGATCGAGCGCCTCGACGAGGCGCCCACGCGTCGCGGCGTGATCGCCGACCTGACCTGCGATTCGGACGGCAAGATCGACACCTACGTCGAGAACGAGGACCTGGACACGTCGCTGCCGCTGCATCCGCTGCGCCGCGGCGAAAGCTACCGGATCGGCTTCTTCCTGGTCGGCGCCTACCAGGAGATCCTCGGCGACATCCACAACCTGTTCGGCGACACCGACGCGATCGAGGTCCGGCTGGACGGCGAGGGCTATTCGATCGCGCAGCAGCGCCGCGGCGACACCACCGACGTCATGCTCGACTACGTCGGCTACGCGCTCGACGACCTGCGCCGAGCCTACCGCGACAAGGTCGAAGCCGCGAAGCTTCCCGCCGACGAGGCGCACCGCCTCACGGACGCGCTGGAGGCCGGGCTGACCGGCTACACCTACCTGGACGACGCGCCGATCGCGTGACCTCGGCCTGCCTCGCGCCGCGTCAGCGTGGCGTCCGCCACGGCGCCACCACCAGCAGCACGCCCGCCAGCACCAGCAGCGCGCCGACGACGCGGGTCCAGTCCGCGGGGCGGGGCGCCTGCAGCACGCCGAAGTGGTCGAGCAGCAGCGAGGCGGTGACCTGGCCGAAGACGGCCAGGCAGATCATCCCGGCCGCGCCGATGCGGGGCACCAGCAAGGTGAACACCGCCACGTAGACCGCGCCGAACGCGCCGCCGGCCCAGATCCAGGCCGGGAACCGCGCGCCCGGCACCGGCGCGAGCGGCGTGCGCGTGGCCAGCAGGTACGCGCCCAGCATCAGCGTGCCGACCACGAAGGAGACGAACGCGGCCGCGACCGGCCCGTGGATGTTCGCCCCGAGCCGCGCGTTGACCAGTCCCTGCAGCGGCAGCATCGCGCCGACCGCCACCACCGCCAGCATCGCCAGCCAGGCGTTCACGGCGCGCCGTCGCGGTGGATCTGCAGCCCGGCCAGCGACTGGCTCACCGGCATCACTTCCAGCCGGTTGACGTTGAGGTGCGGCGGCAGGTTGGCGACCCACCACGTGGATTCGGCGATGTCGTCGGCGGTGATCGGATGCGCGCCCGCGTACAGCGCGTCGGAAGCGCCGCGGTCGCCGCCGGTGCGCACGAGGGTGAACTCGGTTTCCGCCAGGCCCGGCTCGATCGAGGTCACGCGCACGCCGGTGCCGTGCAGGTCCGAGCGCAGGTTGAGCGAGAACTGGGTGACGAAGGCCTTGGTCGCGCCGTAGACGTTGCCGCCGGGGTAGGGATAGCTGCCGGCGATCGAGCTGATGTTGACGACCGCGCCGCGGCGCTCGATGAGCTTCGGCAACAGCTTGTAGGTCATCGTCGCCAGCGCGGTGACGTTGGTGTCGATCATCTGCCGCCACTGCGCCAGGTCCGCGCGCTGTGCCGGCGCGGTGCCGAGCGCGAGGCCGGCGTTGTTGACCAGCAGGTCGACGCCGCGGAACGGCGCGGGAATGGCGTCGAGCGCGGCCTGCATCGCGTCCCCGTCGCGGATGTCGAAGGCGGCGGCGTGCACGCGGTCCGCGCCGTGGCGCGCGACCAGCGCCTGCAGGCGCTCGGCGCGGCGGCCGGTGGCGACCGCGCGCCAGCCGTTGGACACGAAGCGCTCGAGGATCGCGGCGCCGAAGCCGGCGGTGGCGCCGGTGACGAGGAGGGTCTTGGTCATGCGGCGATTCTAGTGGCATCGCGCGGCGGCGGCGCGGTGCGTCGACGGAGGCACGCGCCACGGCTGTCATCCGGGCGCAGCGAGGGATCTTCCTGCGCGCGCGTCGCGATGACCGGCTCCTCACCGCGCTCGCGACGATGGGCCTCGGGAAGGCCACGCAGTTGCCGAAGGCGGGACGACGCCCGGCGGTCGCTTCGGCGCAACGCGGATCACCAGACGAACGGCACCAGCCGCCAGGTCGCCTGCGCGTAGGCCGGGTACTGCTCGGGGAACGCGCTGCGCAGCACGCGCTCCTCCACGCGGATGCGCCACAGGAACGCCAACGTCACCGGCGCGGCCACCGCCAGCAGCGACAGCCAGTTGCCGAAGCCCAGGCCGAAGCCGAAGAAGGTGAGCAGCGAGCCGGTGTAGGACGGATGGCGCAGCAGCCGGTACGGGCCCTTGCGGACCAGCGCGTGGCCGGGGCGGATCGCGACGTCGACGGTGAAGAAGCGCGCCAGCACGTGGATCGCCCACCAGCGCAGCGGCATGCCCGCCAGCATCAGCGACACGCCCAGCCACCACAGCGGCACGCGCAGCGCCTGCGGGAAGCGCGCCGCGCCGAGGCCGCCGAACCACGCCGCCAGCGCGACCGAGGCGTAGATGGTGACGGTCAGTAGCCGCAGCGTGCCGCCGTCGCGGGCGCGCGCGGGATCGCCGGAGCGTCGGCGCACGACGATCCAGACCTCGCTGGCGAACCAGAGCAGGCAGAGCGCGGGGAAGAGCTTGTCCATGGGCGCCGATCCTGCGCGCATCGGGGCGGGCGCACCAGTCCGGCCCTAGGACTTCGCGGCCTTCTTCGCGGCGGGCGCGGCGGCCTTCTTCGCCGCCGGCTTGTCGGCGGGTTTCGCCGGCGCGGCCGGCTTGCGCTTGCGGCCGGTGGCGGACTTGCCGCGGGTGCGCGCCTTGGACGCGCGGGTCTTCTTGAGCATGTCCTCGGCCAGCACCACGTCCTCGGAGAGGATGCCGGCGGCCTTGGCGATCGCGATGCGCGCCTCGGCCCTGTTGTCGTCGGGGTTGGCGAGCAGCAGCTCGCGGATGGCCTCGCGCAGCGCGGCCTCGGCGTTGCGCTTGAGCTGCAGGTTCTCGCCCTGCCGGAACAGCGCCAGCAGGGCGTCGACGACGGGTTTGATCAGCGCGGCTTCGATCGGCATGACGGTCTCCTTCCTCGGGAAGATAGGGTGCCGCGCCGGCGGCTCACCGGTCGCGACCGCGACTTGACGGTGGTCGCGGATCGGCCGCGAGACGCTGGGCGAACAGCCAGTCGCGCCACCAGGCGCCGAGGAAGACGTCGCCGGCGATGCGGTGGTCGAGCCCGGCGTACTCGCGCAGCCGCACCCGGTCGCCGCCGGCGCGGCGGATCGCCGCGACCATGGCGCGGTCGGCGGCGATCGGGTTCTCGGGATCCGCGTCGCCGTGGAGCACGCACAGCGGCGTCCCGCGCAGCCGCGGCGCCAGGGCGGGATCGGGCGCGATGCCGGAGACGGGCATCGCGGCGGCGAACAGGTCCGGGCGCGCGAGCGCGGCGTTCCAGGCCGCGGAGCCGCCCATCGAGAAGCCGGTGGCGTAGACGCGCGCGCGGTCGACCGGATGCCGCGCGGCGATGTCTTCCACCAGCGCGAAGGCGGCTGCCAGCGCCGGCGTGCCGTGCGAGGCCTGGACGCCGGCGACCGACGAAGGTGCGTAGTCGGCGCTGCGCGCCGGGAACTGCGGCACCAGCACGTAGGCGGGATAGCGTGCGCGCAGCGCCGGCGCCGCCCAGGCCAGCGAAAAGCCGCCGAGCTGGCTGCGGTTGTCGCGGCCGATCCCGCCCGATCCGTGCAGGACCAGCACCAGCGGATAGCGTTCGCCCGGCGCGAGGTGCGCCGGCGCCAGCAGCCGATAGGGCAGTACGATGCCGGAGGGAGCGCGGAACTCGCCGCTCGCGAACGCCGCCGCGTCGATCGCCCCCGCGACGGCGGCATCCGAGTGCGGGCCGTCCGGCACCCGCTCCACGGCGGTGTCTCCGGCATGGGCCGCGGCCAGCACCAGGCACAGCGCCCCGCCACCCGCGCGTGCCAGCCACCGGATCCGGCGGGCGGCGCGCGGCCGGCTCACTTCACCTTGATCGCCATCGCCGGCAGCCCGCCGTTGGCGAGCTTGCCCTTGGCGCTGGCCAGTTCGGTGGCGGTGCCGTAGGGGCCCATGCGCACGCGGTAAACGGTCCTGCCGTTGATCGCGGCCGATTCGACGCGGGCGTTGAGGCCGAGCAGGGCGATCCGCGCCTTCAGCGCCTCGGCGTCGCCGGACGCCCCGAAGGCGCCGGCCTGCAGCAGGTAGCGGGCCTGGCTGTCCTGCGCCGCGGACGCCGCGGCAGGCGCCGTGGCCGCCGGCGTCGCGGCGGTCGTCGGCACCGGTGCGTCCGGGCGCGCCGGGGTCGCCGCGTCCGGGTTCGCCGCCGCCGCGGTCGCGGCGGCCTGCTGCGCCTGCTGGCGTCGACGCGCCTCCTCGGCGCGCGCGCTGGCGGCGAGCTCGGCATCGGACATCGCCACTTCCTGGCCGGGCAGCACGGTGTAGAAGTCGTACTGGCGCTCTTCGTCGGTTTCGCCCGCCTTGGCGGCGGCTTTCGGCGGCTGCGCGGCGGGCGCCGGCAGCTCCTCGGCCTCCTCGTCGCCGGCCGCGGCCGGACGGGCATCCGGGTTGGGCCGCGGCAGGATGAAGCCGTCGCTGCCGTCGGACTTGAGCAGGCGCGGCGCGGCCAGCACCGCGACCAGCGCGATCACGATGCCCAGCACCAGCCAGGCCCAGCCGGGCAGGCCGCCGGTGTTGCCCGAGTTGCGCCTTGCCTGCGATTTGCCGCGTCTTGCTGCCACTTACATCTTCTCCGGGGCGCTCACGCCCAACAGGTCGAGGCCGTTCGCCAGCACCTGGCGCACCGCCAGTGCCAGCGCCAGGCGCGCATCGCGCACGTCGGCCTCGTCGACCAGGAACTGGTGGTCGTTGTAGTACGTCTGGAACGCCTGCGCCAGCTCGAGCAGGTAGGCGGCCACCAGGTGCGGCTCCAGCTGCTCGCCGGCGGCGGCCACCACCTCCGGCCAGCGCGAGAGCTCGATGAGCAGATCGCGCTGCGCGGCGTCGGACGGATCCGGCGCCTGCGCCAGGCCGTTGCCGAGGTCGAAGCCCAGGCCGCGCTCGGCCAGCTGCCGCAGCAGCCCGCAGATGCGCGCGTGCGAGAGCTGCACGTAGTAGACCGGGTTGTCGAGCGACTGGCTGCGCGCCAGGTCGATGTCGAACACCAGCTGCGAGTCGGGCCGGCGCGCGACCAGGAACCAGCGCGTGGCGTCGCGCCCGGCCTCCCCGATCAGGTCGCGCAGGGTGAGGTAGCTGCCGGCGCGCTTGGAGAGCTTCACCTCCTCGCCGCCGCGCATCACCGTCACCATCTGGTGCAGCACGTACTCCGGGTAGCCGGCGGGGATGCCCGCATCGAGCGCCTGCAGGCCGGCCTTCACTCGCATCAGCGAGCCGTGGTGGTCGGCGCCCAGCTCGGTGATCGCGCGCTCGTAGCCGCGCTGCCACTTGCTGCGGTGGTAGGCCACGTCCGGCACGAAATAGGTGTAGGTGCCGTCGGACTTGCGCATCACGCGGTCCTTGTCGTCGCCGAAGTCGGTGGTGCGCAGCCACAGCGCGCCGCCTTCCTCGTAGGTGTGGCCGTGGGCGACGAGCTCGCGCACGGTCTCGTCGACCTTGCGGTCGGCGTAGAGCGACGATTCCAGGAAGTACACGTCGAACGACACGCCGAAGGCGGCGAGGTCGCCGTTCTGCTCGTTGCGCAGGTAGGCGACGGAAAAGCGCCGGACCGCATCGAGGTCGTCGGCGTCGCCGGTGCCGGACACCGCGTGGCCCTCGACCTCGACGCTGGCGCGGTCGAGGAAGGCGCGTGCGACGTCGGCGATGTAGTCGCCGCGGTAGCCGTCCTCGGGCCAGCCGGCGTCGCCGGGCGTCAGGCCCTTCGCGCGCGCCTGCACCGAGCGGGCGAGGTTCTCGATCTGCACGCCGGCGTCGTTGTAGTAGAACTCGCGGCGCACGTTCCAGCCGTTGGCGGCGAGCGCGCGCGCGATGCAGTCGCCGATCACCGCGGCGCGGCCGTGGCCGACGTGCAGCGGGCCGGTGGGGTTGGCCGAGACGTACTCGACGCCGGCGGTGCGGCCGTTGCCGCTGTCGTTGCGGCCGTAGGCGGCGCCGCGCTCGTGCACCTCGCGCAGCTGCCGCTGCCAGGCGGACGGGGCCAGGCGGAAGTTGAGGAAGCCAGGACCCGCGATCTCGACCGCGGCGATGTCGCCGCTTTTCGGCAGCGCGTCGACCAGCGCCTGCGCGAGCGCGCGCGGGTTGCCGCGCGCCGGCTTGGCGAGCAGCAGCGCGGCATTGGTCGAGAAGTCGCCGTGGCCGCGGTCCTTGGGGCGCTCGACCACGAAGTCCGGGGTGGCGAGGTCGGCGGGCAGGGTGCCGGCGGCGCGGAGGGCGTCGATGCCCTGGGCGACCAGGGCGCGGAGCTGGGATTTCACTGGGGCGGCGTGTCGCGGTTCAACGGTCCCGCATTGTACGTGAGCGCGGCCGCGGCCCCGCCGGCGCCGGGCGCGCCGTGCCGGCGCCGGGAGGTGGCACGTCCCTGTGCCGCACGTCCGTGTGCGCCGTCCCTGTCCCGGAAGGTGCCCCGCCGTCGCCGCCCTCACACCCAGCCGCGCGCGGCCAGCGACACCGGCGCACCGTCGCCGATCACGAAGTGGTCCAGCAGCCGCACGTCCACCAGCGCCAGCGACTGCTTGAGCTGGGCGGTGACCGCGCGATCGGCGGCGCTGGGCTCGGCGCTGCCGCTGGGATGGTTGTGGCCCACGATCACCGCCGCGGCGTTGTGCGCCAGCGCGCGCCGCACCACCTCGCGCGGATGCACCTCGGCGCCGTCGACGGTGCCGCGGAACAGCTCCTCGAAGGCCAGCGCGCGGTGGCGGGTGTCGAGGAACAGCGCGGCGAAGATCTCGCTGGGATGCCCGCGCAGGCGCTGGGCGAAGTAGCGGCCGGCGGCGGTCGGGTCGGTCAGCGCCTCGCCGCGCTCCAGCCCGGCGGCGAGGTAGCGATTGCACAGCTCCAGCGCCGCCGACAGCTGGCAGGCGGTGGCCGGGCCCAGGCCCGGCAGCTCCGCCAGCTCCGCGGGGCCGCGCTCGAGCAGGCGCCGCAGCGGGCCGTGCCGGGCCAGCAGCTGGCGCGCGGTCGCCACCGCGTCCATGCCGCGCAGGCCCGAACCGAGGAACAGCGCCAGCAGCTCGGCGTCCGACAGCACCGCGGCGCCGCGCTTGAGCAGCTTCTCGCGGGGGCGTTCGCCTGCGGGCCAGTCGCTGATGTGCATGGTCGATCCCGTGGAAAGGGTCGCCGGCGGCTGCCGCGTGCGCAGGGCAGAGGAGATTGCGAGGAGGCCATGCGCTTCGCCGCAGCCGCGGCGATGGCACCATTGCAGCGCGGCAGCCCGGCCCGGCGCAGTCGGGTGCCGACGCGGCTTCGGGTAAGCTGTCGCCCCGTTCGCGCGTAGGGTTTTTCCGACATGGCCCAGACCAGCGACACCCTGCGGGGAAAACGGATCCTGCTGTGCGTGTGCGGCGGGATCGCCGCCTACAAGGCGGCCGAACTGGTGCGCCGCCTGCGCGAGGCCGGCGCCACCGTGCAGGTGGCGATGACCGAGGGCGCGCAGCATTTCGTCGGCACCGCGACCTTCCAGGCCGTCTCCGGCCTGCCGGTGCGCACCTCGCTGTGGGACGCCGCGGCCGAGGCCGCGATGGGCCACATCGAACTCGCCCGCTGGGCCGACCGCATCGTGGTCGCGCCGGCGACGGCCGATACGCTGGCGAAGCTGGCGCACGGCTTCGCGGACGACCTGGTGACGACGCTCTGCCTGGCCACCACCGCGCCGATCGCGGTCGCCCCGGCGATGAACCACCGCATGTGGCTGCATCCGGCCACCCAGGCCAACATCGCCACGCTGCGCGGGCGCGGCGTGCAGGTGATCGGCCCCGACGACGGCCCCCTGGCCGAGGGCGAATCCGGCCCCGGCCGCCTGCGCGAACCCGACGCGATCGTGGCCGAGCTGGCCGCGACCGCGCGCTGATGGCCGTCGCCGGCGATCCCGGTCCGCGCCCGGGGCAGGCGCTGGCCGGTCTGCATATCGCGGTCAGCGCAGGGCCGACCTACGAGGACCTCGACCCGGTCCGCTTCATCGGCAACCGCAGCAGCGGCAAGATGGGTTTCGCGATCGCCGCCGCGGCGGCGCGGCGCGGGGGCCCGGGGGGGGGGGGGGGCGGGCCCCGCGCCCGCGGCCCCCCCCGCCGGGGGGGGGGCCGCGGCGGGGGGGCGGCCCCGCCGCTGCCCGAG
>JAYRKR010000005.1:0-18916 GCA_041905645.1 Luteimonas sp. | reverse complement strand
GCGCGGCGCGGCGCCCGGGTCGTGCTGGTCGCCGGCCCGGTCGCCCTCGCCACGCCCGAAGGCGTGGAGCGCATCGACGTGCGCTCGGCCGCGCAGATGCACGAGGCCGTGCTCGCACAGCTGCCGGCCGACGTCTACTTCGGCGCGGCGGCGGTGGCCGACTTCACCCCGCGCGCGGTCGCGCCCGGCAAGATCAAGAAGCGCGACGGCGAGGACGGATTGACGCTGGAGCTGGTGCGCACGCGCGACATCCTCGCCGACGTCGCCGTGCATCCGCGGCGGCCGCTGCTGGTGGTCGGCTTCGCGGCGGAGACCGACGATGTCGAGGCGTATGCGCGCGCCAAGCTGGCGAAGAAGAAGCTCGACCTGATCGCCGCCAACCGCGTCGGCGTCGCGGGCAGCGGATTCGAGAGCGACGACAACGCGCTCACGGTCTACTGGAACGGCGGCCTGCGCGCGCTGGGCCCGGCGCCGAAGACGCAGCTGGCCGAGGCGCTGCTGGACCTGGTGGCCGAGCGGCTGCGGGCGTAGCGCGGGCTTGAACACGGATTCCACCCAACCCTCCCCTTGAAAGGGAGGGCTTCGGCAGGCGCCTGGCGGCGTGCCGGCCGTGGGAGCGACGGACGTCGCGACTGGCCATCGCTCCCACGGTCGGCGCTGCCGATGGGCATTGTCGGCGCGGGCCGCGTCGCGATCCCGTTCCCGCCGCTTGCGCTACCCTCGCAGGCCGCGCGACGCCCGCCTGCCGTCGCGGGAGCCACAAGGACCGCCATGCACCACACGCTGCAGCTGAAGATCCTCGATCCGCGCATGGGCGCCGACTGGCCGCTCCCGGCCTACGCCACCGAGGCCAGCGCCGGCCTCGACCTGCGCGCCGCGCTCGATGCGACCCTGGTGCTGCAGCCGGGCGAAGCCGCGCTGGTGCCCTCGGGCCTGGCGATCCACATCGACGATCCCGGCCTGTGCGCGGTGGTGCTGCCGCGCTCCGGCCTGGGCCACAGGCACGGTATCGTGCTGGGCAACGGCACCGGCCTGATCGACGCCGACTACCAGGGGCCGCTGATGATCAGCGTCTGGAACCGCGGCCAGGCCGCGTACGCGATCGAGCCCGGCGACCGCATCGCCCAGCTGGTGGTGCTGCCGATCGTGCGCGCCGCCCTGCAGGTGGTGGATACTTTCGCCCAGAGCGCGCGCGGGGCGGGTGGCTTCGGCCACACCGGCGTGCGATGAACGATGGCGGTCGGGGGGCGAGCCATGAGCACTGAACACGAACCGGGCCGCGCGCACGCCGCGCTCGCCCACGCGCGGCCTTACCTGCCGGTGGTCGCGGGGATCCTCGCGCTGCTGGCGCTGTGGCTGGCCTGGAGCGGCTGGCGCCAGATCCAGGACGACGGCCGCCGCGCCGAGCTGGAGCAGGCGCGCGACCTGGCCGCGCAGTCCACCCGGCAGGTGCTCAAGGGCGATCTCGACAAGCTGTCGCAGCGGCTGGCCTCGCCCGGGGTGCAGGCCGCGCTGCGGGCCGGCGACCTCGCCGCCGCCGGTGCCGCGCTCGGCCGCGACTGGAAGGGCATCGACGAGGCCGTGGTGCTGCCGCCCGGGCTGCAGGACGCCTACGCCGCGCTGCCGAAGGGCGGCTATGGCCGCCTCGCCGCCGCCGAGGCCGCGCTGGCCGAGGACAAGCCGGTGCTGTGGGCCATCCGCGAGCGGGGCAAGCCGGCGATCGCGCTGGCCGCGCCGGCGCGGGCCGGCGACGCGCTGGCCGGGGTCGCCTTCGTGCGCGTGCCGCTGGCGCGCGCCACGCTGGGCCTGCAGAACGCCGGCCTGCCCGAGCATGGCTACCTGGCCCTGCGCCAGGGCAGCTACACGCTGTTCGAGCGCGGCGACGCCGCGCTCGCGCAGGGCGCCGAGCGCCGCGCGGTGCCGGTCGCGGGCACCGGCCTGCGCATCGCCGCCGCGGTGCCGAGCGCCGCCGCCAGCCCGTTCGGCCTGGGCGCGATGGGGGCGTTCATCGCCGCCGTCGTCGGCCTGCTGCTGGCGTACGTGCTGTGGCGGCTGCCGGCCCGGGTCGGCGGCGCGCACCGGTCGCAGGACGCCGATGCACCGACGCTCTCGCAGGTGCTGGTCGACAGCCCGGCGGCGCCGGCGCCGGCGCCGGTGGCCGTGCGCGACGCGCCCAAGCCGCCGCCGGTGCGGATCGAACGCGGCATCTTCCGCGCCTACGACATCCGCGGCGTGGTCGGGCAGACGCTGGATGCCGGCGTCGCCGAGCTGATCGGCCACGCGATCGGCTCGCTGATGCAGGAGAAGGGCCTGACCGACATCGTCGTCGGCCGCGACGGCCGCCTGTCCGGCCCGGAACTGGTCGAGGGCCTGTCGCGCGGCTTGCGCAAGGCCGGCCGCAACGTGGTCGACGTCGGCATGGTGCCCACGCCGGTGGTGTACTTCGGCGCCTTCCATCTCAACACCGGCTGCTGCATCTCGGTCACCGGCAGCCACAACCCGCCCGACTACAACGGCTTCAAGGTCGTGGTCGGCGGCGAGACGCTGCACGGCGACGCGATCGCCGACCTGCACGCGCGCATCGCCGACAACCGCCTGCACGAGTCGACGACGCCGGGGGGCCACGGCGAGCGCGACATCTCCGAGGACTACGTGCAGCGGATCGCTTCCGACGTGCAGATCGCGCGCCCGCTCAAGGTGGTGGTGGACGCCGGCAACGGCGTGGCCGGCGACGTCGGCCCGCGCGTGCTCGAGGCGATCGGCGCCGAGGTCGTCCCGCTGTTCTGCGAGATCGACGGCCATTTCCCCAACCACCACCCGGACCCGAGCGAGCCGCACAACCTCGAGGACCTCATCGACACCGTCGCTCGCTTCGACGCCGACCTCGGCATCGCCTTCGACGGCGACGGCGACCGCCTGGGCGTGGTCACGCGCAACGGCCAGAACATCTTCGCCGACCGCCTGCTGATGCTGTTCGCCGCCGACGTGCTCGAGCGCAACCCGGGTGCGGTGATCCTGTTCGACGTCAAGTGCACCGGGCGCCTGCCCGGCTACATCCTGCGCCACGGCGGCAGCCCGCTGATGTGGAAGACCGGGCACTCGCTGGTCAAGGCCAAGATGCGCGAGACCGAGGCCGAGCTGGCCGGCGAGATGAGCGGCCACTTCTTCTTCGGCGAGCGCTGGTACGGCTTCGACGACGGCATCTATGCCGCCGCGCGGCTGCTGGAGATCCTGGCGATGCACCCGGGCTCGCCGAGCGCCGTGCTCGAGGGCCTGCCCAATGGCGTGTCGACGCCCGAAATCAAGGTCGACGCGCCGGGCGGCGACCCGCACGGCTTCGTCGGGAGCTTCGTCGCGCAGGCGCGCTTCGAGGGCGCGCGGCCGTCGACCATCGACGGCCTGCGCGTGGACTGGCCCGACGGCTGGGGCCTGGTGCGCGCCTCCAACACCACGCCGGTGCTGGTGCTGCGCTTCGACGCCGACACCGAGGACGCGCTGGCGCGCATCCAGCAGGCCTTCCGCGAGCAGCTGCTGGCGCTGGACCCGGCGCTGCAGCTGCCGTTCTGACGGCCGGCGGTCCATCGCCGGTCGGCCCGGCCCCGGCCTGTAGGAGCGACGGAAGTCGCGGCCGGCCTCTGCCAGATGGCCGCGGCCCCGGTCGCGACTCCCGTCGCTCCTACACAACGCGCACCGCGCGCACCCGCACCGGGCGCTGCGCCGGCTAGCGCTTGTGCGCCGGGACGAACTCCTCGCGCACCGCCGCCGCCAGCTGGTCGGGCGGCAGCATGCCCTGGTCGAGCAGGAAGTTGTTGAAGGCCAGGCGGTCGAAGCGGTCGCCCAGCGCCAGCTCGGTCTCCATCCGCAGCTCGAGGATGCGGCTGTAGCCGTAGAAGTAGCTGCCGGCCTGGCCAGGCGCGTTGAACATGTAGCGGTCGAGCTCCTGCTTGGTCATCGCCTTCGACAGGCCGACCTTCTCCTCCAGCACGCGGCCGGCGCTCTCGCGGTCGATCAGGCCGAGGTTGAGCATCGGGTCGAGCATCGCGCGCGCGGCGCGCAGCAGGCGCAGCTGCAGCGCGATCATCTGCCCGTCCAGCGGTTCGTAGGGCACCATTTCGGCCTCGGCGTACAGCGCCCAGCCCTCGACGTTGACCGAGTTGAACGCGAACAGCGTGCGCGCCAGCGAGATGCCGCGCTCGACCATCGCGGTGAACTGCAGCTCGTGGCCGGGGCGGCCCTCGTGCGCCGACAGCGTCCACGCCGCCGACTCGAAGTTGAAGTCGTCGTACTGCAGCGAGGAGCCGTCGGGATTGGGCACCGCCACCGGCAGCACGAACTGGCCCTGCTGGCCGGTGTTGCCCACCAGCGGCGCCGGCAGGAAGTGCGGCGCCGGCTGCGCGGCGGATTCGGCCGGGCTGCCCAGCCGCATCACCATCGGGCGGTGCGGCACGTCGACGATGCGCTGCCTGCGGATGATCGGATCGATCGCGTCGATCACCTTGCGGTAGCGCGCCTCGAGCTGGTCGTTGGGGATCTGCGCCTTCTTCAGCGCGCGGATCACCGCGATGTAGTCGCCGTCACCGATGCCCGACAGGCCCTTGGCCTTCGCCACCTGCGGCGCGAGCTGCGCCATCGCCGCGCGGGTTTCCATGAACTCCACCTCGGCGCGGCGGACCAGCAGCTGCGGGTCGATGTCGATCCCGAACTGCTTGAGCTGGAAGGCGTACAGCTCGGGCGGCAGCTTCGCGTCCGGGCGCGCTTCCGGTAGCACGGTCGCGCGCGCCCAGGCCTGGTAGTCCTTGAGCTGCTTCGCCATCGCGTCGAGCGCCGGGCCGGCATCGGCGATCTCGTACTTCTCGAACAGCTTGCGGATGCCGTCGACGTAGGTGTCGACGTTGCCCAGCGCCTGCTCGACCTCCAGCTTGGTCGGCCGCAGCAGCGCCTTGTCGCCGGCGCGCTCCTCGTAGCGCTCGCGCGCCAGCTGCGCGATCGGCGTGGTGCCGGGCGCCATGCCGACGTAGGCCTTGAGGCGGTCGAGCGCGCGCGCGCGGCGGTCGGCCGGGGTCTGGTCGGACAGCAGCCCCTGGATGCCGGAGAACACCAGCTGCGGCGCGTCGGTCCACGGCAGCAGCAGGCGCTCGTTGAGCGCGCTGCCCTCGACGCTCTCGTCGGCGGCGTGGACCATGATCTGCAGGTCCTGGCGCACGTTGGGGTCGCGCTCGGTCTGCAGCATCGCCTGCAGCTTGGCCTTGGCGTCGGTCATCGCCGCGCGGAAGCGCTTGCCGGTGTCGGGCCCGAGGTCGGCGACCTTGTCGTCGTAGCCGGGAATGCCGAAGAACGAGAAGCCCTCCGGCTGGAACGCGGCCTGGGCGTCGATCAGCACCTGCGCGTCGGCGTTGCTCTTCCGCACCCAGGCCGGCACCGCCGGCGCCGCCGCGGCGGCCTGTTGCGGGGCGGGTGCCTGCGCCGAGGCGGCGGCGGGCAGGGTGAGCGCGAGGGCGATGGCGAGGACGATCGGCTTCATGGCGGTGCCTTCAGTGGGAGTGCCGCGACCCTACGCCGCGCGGCCGGCGCGGGCAATGCGCCGCAAGTCACGCTGCGGAACGCGGGCCGCGGTGCGCTAGCATGGCGAGAGGGGGCGATGCGCGGCGTCGCCGCGCATCGCATCGAACCACCACGACGGGAATCCCATGCACGAGAGGATCGAAGGCAGGCGCGCGCGCGGCGCGCGGACGATGGCGGCGGCCGTCCTTGCGGCGGGGCTGGCGAGCACGCCGGCGTTCGCGCAGGCGCCGGCGGTGACCGCGGCCGACTACGCGCGCGCGGAGAGGTTCCTGCCGGACAGCACCGCACCGCTGGTCGACCACGTGCCGGCCGCGCTGGCCTGGCTCGACGACGGCCAGTTCGTCTACCGTGACCACGACGCCGACGGCGACCGCTTCCTGCGCGTGGACGCCGCCACCGGCGGCGTGGTGCCGGCGTTCGACCACGTCGCGCTGGCGAAGGCGCTCGGCAGGGCCGGCGGCAGGCCGGTGAAGGCCGAGCGCCTGCCGCTCCGGGACTGGACGCTGCGCGACGACGGCCGCATCGAGCTGTCGGCGTTCGGCAAGGACTGGCGCTGCGGCCTGTCGGGCAAGGCCGCCTGCGCCGAGCGCAGGGGCGAGCCCGGCGTGCGCTCGCCCGACGGCGCGAAGGAAGCGTTCGTCCGCGACTGGAACCTGTGGATCCGCGACCTCGCCACGGGCGCGGAGACGCAGCTGACCACCGACGGCGCCACCGACTACGGCTACGCCACCGACAACGCCGGCTGGAAGCACACCGACAACGCGATCCTGGTGTGGTCGCCCGACTCGGCCAGGATCGCGACCTTCCGGCAGGACCAGCGCAGGACCAGCGAGATGGTGCTGGTCGGCACCAACGTCGGCGCGCCGAAGGTCGAGCGCTGGAAGTATCCCTTCGTCGGAGACGAGCACGTCACGATGATCGAGCGCGTGATCGTCGACGTGCCGTCGAAGCGGATCGTGCGGCTGCGGATGCCGCCCGACCAGCACCGCTCCACCCTGTGCGACGACGTCAGCTGCGAGGGCGGCTGGGAGGACGTGCAGTGGGCGCCGGACGGCCGGACCCTGGCCTTCGCCTCGACCTCGCGCGACCACCGCCGGACCTGGCTGCGCATCGCCGACGCCGGCACGGGCGCGGTGCGCACGGTGTTCGAGGAGAAGGTGAAGACCTACTTCGAAAGCGGCAACGGCGCGGTCAACTGGCGCTACCTGCCGCAGTCGGACGAGATCCTGTGGTTCAGCGAGCGCAACAACTGGGGCAACCTCTACCTCTACGACGCGGGCAGCGGCAAGCTCAAGCGCGCGGTCACCACCGGCGAGGGCAACGTCACCGAGGTGCTGCGCGTGGATACGGGCACGCGCACCGTCTGGTTCCGCGGGGTCGGCCGGGAGCCCGGCCGCAACCCGTACTACCAGCACCTCTACAAGGTGGGCCTCGATGGCGGCGCGCCGGTGCTGCTCACGCCCGAGGATGCCGACCACAAGGTCGCGCTGTCGCCGGAAGGTACCTGGTTCGTCGACACGTACTCCACCGTCGACACCGTGCCGGTGACGGTGCTGCGCAAGGCCGGCGACGGCGCGCTGGTGCGCGAGGTGGCGCGCGGCGACCTCGCGCGCCTGCGCGCGGCCGGCTGGGTCGCGCCGGAGCCGTTCACGGTCAAGGCGCGCGACGGCAGCACCGACCTGTACGGGCTGATGTTCAAGCCGTCGAACTTCGATCCGGCGAAGAAGTACCCGATCATCGACTACGTCTATCCCGGCCCGCAGACCGGTTCGGTGCGCAGCCGCAGCTTCCTCGCCTCGCACCTCGACAACCAGGCGCTGGCGGAACTGGGCTTCGTCGTCGTGGCGATCGACGGCATGGGCACGCCCTGGCGCTCCAAGGCCTTCCACGACGCCTACTTCGGCGACATCGGCGACAACACGCTGCCCGACCAGGTCGCGGGGTTGAAGCAGCTGGCGGCGCGGTTCCCCTGGATCGACCTGGACCGCGCCGGCATCTGGGGCCACTCGGGCGGCGGCAACGCCACCGCCGGCGCGATGTTCCGCTACCCGGGCTTCTTCAAGGTGGGGATCGCCGAGAGCGGCAACCACGACAACCGCAACTACGAGGACGACTGGGCCGAGAAGTGGCAGGGCCTGCCGGTGGTGGGCAAGGACGGCTCGAGCAACTACGACGACCAGGCCAACCAGAACCACGCGGCCAGCCTCGAGGGCCACCTGCTGCTGATCCACGGGATGATGGACGACAACGTGCCGCCGTCGAACACGCTGCTGGTGGTGCAGGCGCTGATCGAGGCCAACAAGGACTTCGACCTGCTGGTGCTGCCGGAGGCGCGCCACGGCTACGGCAGCGGCGAGGTCGGGATGTACGTGACGCGGCGGCGCTGGGACTACTTCGTGCGCCACCTGCTGGGCGCGCAGCCGCCGGCGCAGTACCGGATCAAGCCGGCGACGCCGTAGGCCGGACCCCGCCGCGACGCTCCGGCCGCGATGCGCGTCGGCGCCCAACCCGGCCTCTCATGCTGGTCGTGGGGATCGATCCACGGGCAGGCGGCCGTGTCGGCGATGGCGCAGTCGGCACCGGCGATGAAAGCGCGTGCTTCGAGCCGCCTGCCGGGCGGGGATCGCCGCTCCGGGGGCCGCCGGCGCGGACGTGAACGGCGTCCCGGCGCGCGCTTGGCAGCGTCATGGTCCGGCCGGTAACCTGCGCGTCCTTTTCCGCGCCGTCCGCCCCGCATGACCCAGATCCGCTCGGCCCGCCTCACCCCGCTGTCCGCCCTGATCTTCAGCTCGCGCTGGCTGCAGCTGCCGCTGTACCTGGGCCTGATCGTGGCGCAGGCGATCTACGTGTGGCAGTTCGGCGTCGAGCTGGTGCACCTGGTCGACCAGGTGTTCCTCGGCGGCCACGCCAGCGAGGCCGCCGTCGACGCCGCGGCCGCCGGGCCCGAGATCAAGCAGAGCGCCGAGGTCGTGATCATGCTGATCGTGCTCGGCCTGATCGACGTGGTGATGATCTCCAACCTGCTGGTGATGGTGATCGTCGGCGGCTACGAGACCTTCGTCTCGCGGCTGAACCTGCAGGGCCACCCCGACCAGCCGGAATGGCTGAGCCACGTCAACGCCAGCGTGCTGAAGGTGAAGCTGGCGATGGCGATCATCGGCATCAGCTCGATCCACCTGCTCAAGACCTTCATCGAGATCGGCAGCCTCGGCGCGGCCGGCAGCCGCTTCACCGAGGCCGGGGTGATGTGGCAGACCATCATCCACTGCGTCTTCATCCTTTCGGCGATCGGCATCGCCTACACCGACAAGCTGATGACGGGCACCTCGAGCAAGCGCGAGCAGGCGGCCGCGCACTAGCCGCCTACGGCGCCGCCGCCTCGCGCGCCATCGCCAGGTCGTTGAACTTGCGGCGCTCGACCAGCGCCACCACCCGTCCCGACGCGTCGCGGCGGAACAGGTACAGGTTCTTCTCGTCGCCATCGTCCATGAACACGTCGCGCGCCAGCGGCAGCAGCCGCGTCGGTGGGCGCCCGGCGCGGGTGGTGTAGGCCAGGCCGTCGCCGTCGCGCGCGACGGTCAGCGCGCGGCCGGGGCCGTAGCGGTAGACGCCCGGGTAATCGGCCAGCGGCAACCCGGGGACGTCGAGCGCGGGCGGCGTGGTCGGCACGGTGACGTCCTGCATCGCCAGCAGCTTCCAGGCGCCTTCCCGGCGCACGAAGGTCACCATCATCCGGTACAGCACGTGCAGGCGCTGGTCGAACACGGTCTCGACCTCGTCGCTGTCGACCACCAGCACCGCGGTGTCGCCGTGCAGGCGCAGCCGCGGATCGCGCAGGCGGATCCGCCCGGAGAATCCGGCCGGCAGCCCGGTGATGCCCTTCACCGCGGCGGCCTTGTCCTGGCTGCGGCCGAACTCGTCGACGATCACCGCGTCGTCGGCCAGCGTCCGCTCCCACACGTCGGCACGGCCGTCGGCGAGCGCGTCCATCAGCGCCTGGGTGGCGGCGACCAGCTCGGCCCGCACGGCGTCGGGCGACTGCGCGGCGCGCGCGGGCGCAGCCGCTGCGAGCGCCAGCAGCGCGGGCAGGGACAGGGATAGGAGGCGCAGTGCGTGGGTCATGGCGGCATTCCGTCGGGGCGGGCGCCCGAGGCTCCGCCGCGGCCGATGGCCAGGCCAGTGCCTGAGGTCACCGGCGCCAATGCCGTGCCGGGCAGGTGCCAATCGGCGGCGGTCAGCGGCCGGGGACGATCGCCGCGCCCGCGCCCGCCGGATGCCGGGGACCCGCGATCGCGGCGCGCAGCGCGACGGTGCGCGGATCCCGGGAATAGCGCAGCGCATCGCCGTCGCGTTCGATTCCGAGCCGGCGGTAGGCGTCGTCGAGCGACGGGAACGCGGTCGAGCCCGCGTAGCGCGCGTACAGGCGCGAGAACGTGTCGCCGCCGGCGATGCGGTCGAGCGCGGCGACGAAGTCCGCCGGCGCGACCTCGCCGGTGCCGCGCAGGCAGCAGCGCGCGTACCGGCCGAGCACGGCGTCGAGCGAGCCGCCGCGCGCGCGCAGCGCGAGGTCGGCTTCCAGCCAGTACGCGGCGCCCGCCCAGTACACGCGCATGGTGGCGCCGCGGCGATGGCCGAGGTCCTGCAGCGGCCCGGCGGCGGTGGCGCGCTGGCCGCGGCGGAAGCCGCCGTCGAGCCGTGCCCAGGCGTCCTCGGGGGCGAGCAGGCCGATGCGCGCGCGCAGCGCGTCCTGGTAGTAGCTCGCCAGGCCCTCGGCCAGCCAGCGGCCGCGCTCGCCCAGGTGCGGGTGGAACAGGTGCGAGAGCTCGTGCACCGCGGTCCAGTCGTGCCGCAGCTCGTCGAGCGTGGCGTCCTCGCGCACGTACAGCAGCACGCGCACGTCGGCATCGCGCGAGGTCTGGCCCCAGGGCACCGGGCTGTCGTCGTCGCTGCGCTCCTGGCGGATCTCGACCCGCGCGCTGCGCAGCGGGAAGCGTCCCGCCACCGTGAGCGGCGCGCGCGCGGCCTCGGCGATCCAGTCCTGCAGCATGGCGACGCGCGCGGGATCGTCAACGCCGATCACCGCCACCTGCAGCGCGGTGTCGCCGGCGCGCAGCGTGCGCGTG
Organism: Luteimonas sp.; assembly: GCA_041905645.1. Classification (GTDB taxonomy): domain Bacteria; phylum Pseudomonadota; class Gammaproteobacteria; order Xanthomonadales; family Xanthomonadaceae; genus Luteimonas. Next base: position 8,231 of record JAYRKR010000005.1, on the reverse strand, counting down.
CCGTCGGCGTGGGCCGTGCCGGCGCGGGCCAGCAGCACGGCCAGCAGCGCGAGGCAGGTGAGGGCACGGCCGGGCATGGCGGCATTGGATCGTCGACGCCCGCCAAGGTTCCGTGAACGGGTCGACGGCCTCACGCGGGAGCGGCTCCAGCCCGCCAGCAGCGGTTGCCCTGTAGGAGCGATGGAAGTCGCGACAGCCCCCGAAGGTAAAAAGCGTCGCGACTTCCATCGCTCCCACCGGGGCGACTGCCATTCGGCGGGAGCGGCGCGGCTGGCGCCGCCCCGCGAGACACGATGCGGCGTCGCGTAAACTGGCCCGATGGATGTCTCCCACCTCCTCGACGGGCTCAACGAGGCCCAGCGCGAGGCCGTCTCCGCGCCGCCGGGCCACTACCTGATCCTCGCCGGCGCCGGTTCCGGCAAGACCCGCGTGCTCACCCACCGCATCGCCTGGCTCAACGAGGTGTTCCGCGTACCGGTGCACGGCATCTTCGCGGTGACCTTCACCAACAAGGCCGCCGGCGAGATGCGCCACCGCGCCGACGCGCTGCTGCGGCACGGTTCGCGCGGGCTGTGGATCGGCACCTTCCACGGCCTCGCGCACCGGCTGCTGCGCCTGCACTGGCAGGATGCGAAGCTGCCGGAAGGCTTCCAGATCCTCGACAGCGACGACCAGCTGCGCCTGGTCAAGCGGGTGGTCAAGCAGCTCGAGCTCGACGAGGCGCGCTTCCCGCCGCGGCAGATCGCCTGGTGGATCAACGCGCAGAAGGACGAGGGGCGGCGGCCGCAGCACATCCAGGCCGGCTCGAACCGGCATGAAGGGGACGAGTGGTCGGACGTGATGCTGAAGAGCTACGCGCTCTACCAGGAGCGCTGCGACCGCGCCGGCCTGGTCGACTTCGCCGAGATCCTGCTGCGCGCGCACGAGCTGCTGCGCGACACCCCGGCGCTGCTGGCGCACTACCGCCAGCGCTTCGGCCAGCTGCTGGTGGACGAGTTCCAGGACACCAACAGCATCCAGTACGGCTTCGTGCGCCTGCTCGCAGGCGACACCGGCCAGGTATTCGTGGTCGGCGACGACGACCAGGCGATCTACGGCTGGCGCGGTGCGAAGGTCGAGAACGTGCAGCGCTTCCTGCACGACTTCCCGGGCGCGACGACGATCCGCCTGGAGCAGAACTACCGGTCGAGCGCCAACATCCTCGACGCCGCCAACGCGGTGATCGCGCACAACCCGGCGCGGCTGGGCAAGCAGCTGTGGACCGACAGCGGCGAGGGCGAGCCGGTCGACCTGTACGCGGCCTACAACGAGGTCGACGAGGCGCGCTTCGTGGTCGAGCGCATCGCCCAGTGGGTGCAGGGCGGCGGCAGCTACGGCGACTGCGCGGTGCTCTACCGCAGCAACGCGCAGTCGCGCGCGTTCGAGGAGACGCTGCTGGCCGGGCAGGTCCCGTACCGGGTGTACGGCGGCGTGCGCTTCTTCGAGCGGGCCGAGGTCAAGGACACCCTGGCCTACCTGCGGCTGGTCGCCAACCGCGACGACGACGCAGCGTTCGAGCGCGCGGTCAACACGCCCGCGCGCGGGATCGGCGAGCGCACCCTGGACGAGGTCCGCAGGCGCGCGCGCGCCGACGGCGTGCCGCTGTGGGAGGCCTCGCGGCGCGTGTGCCGGGAGAATGCGCTGGCGGCGCGGGCGCGCAACGCCCTGGCGGGGTTCCAGGCGCTCGTCGAGGCGCTGGCCGGCGAGGTAGCCGAGCGGCCGCTCAAGGACAAGATCGACCACGTGCTGGCGCGCTCGGGCCTGCGCGAGCACTACGCCAACGAGTCGAAGGGCGCGCTCGAGTCGCGGGTGGAAAACCTCGACGAGCTGGTCTCGGTCGCCTCGCGCTTCGTGCGCGGCGACGAGGAGGAGAGCCAGGGCCTGACCGAGCTGGTCGCCTTCCTCGCCTACGCCGCGCTCGAGGCCGGCGAGGGCCAGACCCAGGCCGGCGAGGACGGCGTGCAGCTGATGACCCTGCACAGCGCCAAGGGGCTGGAGTTCCCGCTGGTGTTCCTGGCCGGCATGGAGGAGGGCCTGTTCCCGAACGCGCGCTCGGTCGAGGAAAGCGGGCGGCTGGAGGAGGAGCGCCGGCTGGCCTACGTCGGCATCACCCGCGCGCGGCAGAAGCTGGTGCTCAGCTACGCCGAGTCGCGGCGCCTGCACGGCCAGGACATGTACGGCATCCCCTCGCGGTTCCTGCGCGAGATCCCGTCGACGCTGCTGCACGAGGTGCGCCCGAAGGTGCAGGTCTCGCGGCCGATGTACGCCAGCGCCCCGCGCCGCGACCTCGGCCACGCCTCGCTCGACGAGACGCCCGGCATCCGCCTCGGCCAGAACGTCGTGCACGCGAAGTTCGGCAGCGGCGTGGTCACCGACATCGAGGGCGCCGGCGCGCATGCGCGGGTGCAGGTCAACTTCGACGGGGCCGGGAGCAAGTGGCTGGTGCTGGCGTACGCCAACCTGCAGCCGGCCTAGCCCTTGTGGGAGCGGCTTCAGCCGCGAGTTTTTTCCTGCGGCGCCCGCACCCCGGAAGAAGCTCGCGGCTGAAGCCGCTCCCACGGGCCCGCTACTTCGCGTGCCAGTCGCCGTCCGCGCCCTTCTCGTACTTCTCCTTGACCGCCGACCACGCGACGCGGTGCGCGGTTTCCTCGCGCGTGGCGTCGCCGCGGCGCTCGCCGGGATCCTTGTACTCGGCCCAGGCGTGGTTGAAGGCTTCCTTGTAGATCTCCTGCGCGTGCTTCGGCACGTGGTCGCGCACCGATCCGGGCAGGTCGCTGATGCGGTCGTACGGCATGGCTCGCCTCCGTCTCAGTCGTTGCGGCAAGCCTGGCGGGGGCGGGGTTAAGCGGCCGGGAAATCGGCGTGAGGCCTTCGTGCCGGCCTCAGTCGCGGATCACGATGTTCGGGTTCTCGTTCAGCGTGCCGTCGGGCTCGAGCACGACGAAGCGCTTGCCGTCGCGGTGGAACAGCACCGGGATCGGGTCCTTGAACATCGGACGCCGCACGAAGCGCAGCGTCCAGCGGAAGTGCTCCAGCGTCTCCAGCGCCTTCAGCTGCGCGGGCGTCAGCCCTTCGCGCAGGGCCTTGGCATCGGGTTCTCCCGGCTTGCGCCGCTCGCGGCCGTACATGTCGCATTCCCTTGGTGGAACAAGTGGATTCTCGCGCCGCGGCGCTGCAGCCGGCGTGAACCACGGCACGCTTCACCGTCGTGTCACCCCCGTCGCCGTACGTTCCGCGATTCCCCTGCAGCGAGGATGCAGCCATGGCCCGCCCCATCTGGACCGGCACCCTCTCGTTCGGCCTGCTCAACGTGCCGGTGTCGCTGATGCCGGGCGAGCGCAAGGTCGACCTGCATTTTCGCATGCTCGACGCCCGCGACCGCAAGCCCATCCGCTACGAGCGCGTCAACGCCGAGACCGGCGAGGAAGTGCCGTGGAAGGACGTGGTCAAGGCCTTCGAGTACGACAAGGGCAGCTACGTCGTGGTGGAGGAGGAGGACATCCGCTCGGCGGCGCCGGAGAGCCACGAGGCGGTCGAGGTCGAGGCCTTCGTCGATGCGGACGCGATCGAGCCGCAGTACTTCGAGAAGCCCTACGTGCTCGCGCCGGGGAAGAAGGCCGAGAAGGGCTACGTGCTGCTGCGCGAGACGCTCAAGTCCACCGGCCAGGCCGGCATCGCGCGGGTGGTGATCCGCACCCGCGAGTACCTGGCCGCGGTGCTGCCGCAGGGCGATGCGCTGGTGCTGCTGTTGCTGCGCTATCCGCAGGAGCTGGTCGACCCGACGGACTACAAGCTGCCCGAGGGCAAGCCGGCGTCCTATCGCATCACGGCCAAGGAAATGGACATGGCCAAGCAGCTGGTCTCGTCGATGTCCGGCAAATGGTCGCCCGAGGACTACCACGACGAGTTCCGCGCGCGCTTGCAGGACGTGATCCGCAAGAAGATGAAGTCGAAGGGCGCGCTCGCCCAGGCCGAGGAACCGGAGCACGAGGCGGACGAGGGTGCGGCCACCAACGTGGTCGACTTCATGTCGCTGCTGCAGAAGAGCATCGCCAGCCACAAGCGCACGCCGGCGAAGCGCGCGGCGAAGAAGGGCGCGCGCAAGGCGGCGAAGAGGGCGCCCGCGAAGAAGAAGGCGGCCAAGGCGGCGAAGAAGGCGACCCGGCGCAAGGCGGGCTGAGCCGTGAGCCTGCGCGAGTACGCGCGCAAGCGGCGCTTCGACCGCACGCCGGAGCCCGGCGCCGCGGCCGGCCGCCCCGGCCACCGGCCGATCTTCGTGGTGCAGCTGCACCGGGCGCGCACGCGCCACTACGACTTCCGCCTGGAGGTCGACGGCGCGCTCAGGAGCTGGGCGGTGCCGAAGGGGCCGTCGCTGCGCGCCGGCGAGAAGCGGCTGGCGGTGGAGGTCGAGGACCATCCGCTCGATTACGCCGGCTTCGAGGGCAACATCCCGGCCGGCAACTACGGCGCCGGCCACGTCGACGTGTTCGACCGCGGGCACTGGGCCAGCGACGGCGATCCGCTCGCGGCGCTCGCCGCCGGCAAGCTCGACTTCACCCTCAGCGGCGACAAGCTGCGCGGCGGCTGGAAGCTGGTGCGCACGCGGCTCGCGGGGCGCCAGCCGCAGTGGCTGCTGATCAAGCGCGACGACGCGCAGGCGGCCGACCTGGAGGCGGACGATCTCGTCGACGCGCCGGCTGCAAGGCGTGCCGGGACGAAGGGGGCTGCGCGGGCAGCGGCGAAGGCGAAGCAGGTCGTCAGGCCGGCCGGCCGGCCCGCTCCTGTGGGAGCGACGGAAGTCGCGACTTCTCCCGGCCGCGGAAAAGCCGTCGCGACTTCCGTCGCTCCCACAAGAGCATCCATCGCTCCCGCAAGAGCAAGGGCTGTGACGACGGCCTGGCGCCGGCGCGCACTCGCCCTGGACGGCGCGCGCGATGGCGCGATGCCGGTCGGCTTCGCGCCCGAGCTGGCGACGCTGCGCGCCGCGCCGCCGGCCGGCGACGACTGGCTGCACGAGCTCAAGTGGGACGGCTACCGCCTGATGGTCGACCTGGTCGGCGGCGTGGCCAGGCTGCGCTCGCGCGGCGGCCTGGACTGGAACGAGACCTTTCCCGAGGTGGCGAAGGCGGTGGCCGCGCTGCCGGTGGCCGACGCCTGCCTCGACGGCGAGCTGGTAGTGCTGGACGAGGGTGGCCGCAGCGACTTCTCGGAGCTGCAGCGCGCCATCGAGGGCACCTCGCGCGCGCCGCTGCGCTACGTCGCCTTCGACCTGCCGGGGCTGGCGGGCGTGGACCTGCGCAAGGCGCCGCTGCAGGCGCGCAAGGCCCTGCTCAAGCAACTCCTCGGGCGCCGCGCCGGCCTGGTCGCCTTCAGCGACCACGTCGTCGGCCACGGCGCGGAGGTGTTCGCGCAGACGAAGGCGGCCGGCATCGAGGGCGTGGTGAGCAAGCGCACCGACAGCGCCTATCGGGCCGGGCGCGGCGGCGACTGGGTCAAGGCCAAGCACGAGGCGACCGACGAGTTCATCGTCGTCGGCCACACCGCGCCCAAGGGCGCGAGGACTGCGTTCGGCTCGCTGCTCCTGGCCACGCGCGAACGCGGCGCGCTGCGCTACGTCGGTCGCGTCGGCACCGGCTTCGACGCGGAGGCCCTGCGTACGATCCACGCGCGGCTGCGGGCGATCGAACGCGGCGCGCCCACGGTCGAGCTGCCGGAGCACGTGCCGTTCCCGCGCCGCAGCGTGCGCTGGGTGCAGCCGAAGCTGGTGGCGGAAGTCGCGTTCCGCGGCCGGGCGAAGGAAGGATTGCTGCGCCAGGCCAGCTTCAGGCGCCTGCGCGCGGACAAGCGGCCGCGCGACGTCGGGTCGCAGGCAACGACAGGCAGCGAGGAGTCGGCGATGGCACGGTCAGGCAAGCGCGAGGCGCGGATCACCCATCCGGACCGCGTCGTGTTCGAGGGTGCGGCGTACACCAAGGGCGACGTCGCCGACTACTACCGCGCGGTGGCGAAGTGGCTGCTGCCCGAGCTCGCCCGGCGGCCGCTGTCGCTGCTGCGCTGCCCGGACGGCAGCCAGAAGGCCTGCTTCTTCCAGAAGCACCATGCCGGCGGCCTGGGCGGGCACGTGCACGCGATCACGCTCGAGCAGAAGAGCGGGCGCGAGCAGTACCTGTACGTCGATTCGATCGAGGGCGTGATCGACCTGGTGCAGATGAACACGATCGAATTCCATCCCTGGGGCGCGCGCGTCGACGATCCCGGGCGGCCGGACCGGCTGGTGTTCGACCTCGACCCGGGCGACGGCGTGCGCTGGGCGGATGTCGTGGCCGCGGCGCGCGACGTGCGTGCCAGGCTGAAGGAGGCCGGCCTGCAGGGCTTCATCCGCCTGTCCGGCGGCAAGGGCGTGCACGTGGTGGTGCCGATCGCGCGCGGCCCGTCGTGGGACCAGGTGCACGCCTTCTGCGAGGGCTTCGCGGACGCCATGGCCGCGCATGCGCCCGAACGCTACCTCGCCACGGCGACGAAGTCGAAGCGGCCGGGCAAGGTCTTCATCGACTGGCTGCGCAACAGCCGCGGCGCGACCAGCGTGGCCTCGTGGTCGCTGCGCGCGCGCAAGGGCGCGCCGGTGGCGGTGCCGCTGCGCTGGGAGGAGCTGGGCAAGGTGGCGGGGCCGGCGGCGTTCGACCTGGCCGCGGCCAGGCAGCGCGCGGCGCGGCTGCGCAGGGATCCGTGGGCGGGGTTCGGCGAACTGGCGCAGGGCCTGCCGGAATTCGGCGGATGACGGCCGCTCCGGGACCGGCGGGACGGGTCGGTCCGGGCGATTCAGGCCGTGGGGCGGACGTGACGGGTTTCGCCTGCGGCTCGACCCCTCCTACTTCCACTCGAACAGCTTGAAGTAGGTTTGCGGCGGGTTGTCGCCGGCCTTGTCGGGGATGCCGTCGCCGTCGCGGTCGTAGAGATAGTAGGTCGGGCCGCGCGAGGGCTCGACCTTGACCATGCGCAGCTGGCCGGCGACGCGGTACTCGGTGACGGTGTCGCCGTTGGACTCGGTGCGGACGACGGGCACCGCGTCGGGCGGCAGGTCGGCGGTGGGGTCGGCCGGACCGCCGAACGTGGCGCAGGCCGACAGCGCCAGCAGCGGGGACAGCAGCGCGACGCGCAGCGCGGCGGGGCGGGACACGGGCATGGCGGGCTCCTCGGAAAGCGTCGCCAGTATGCACCGGAGCCCGGTCGCGACGCGGTGAGCGCGATCATCGAGCGCGGCCGCGGCCCGCCGCCGCCGCCGGCCGGTAGAATCGGGCCATGACACGCCTGGTCCTGATCGACGGCTCCTCCTACCTCTACCGCGCCTTCCACGCGCTGCCGCCGCTGTCCAATGCCGCCGGCGAGCCGACCGGCGCGCTGTTCGGCGTGGTCAACATGCTGCGCGCGCACCTGAAGGAGCAACCCGAGTACATCGCCTTCGTGGTCGACGCGCCCGGCAAGACCTTCCGCGACGAGATGTACCCGGAGTACAAGGCCACCCGCGCGCCGATGCCCGACGACCTGCGCGCGCAGGTCGAGCCGATGATGGAGGTGGTGCAGGCGCTGGGGATCCCGATCCTGCGCGTGTCCGGCGTCGAGGCCGACGACGTGATCGGCACGCTCGCGCTGCAGGGCGCGGCCGAGGGCATCGAGGTCACCATCTCCACCGGCGACAAGGACTTCGCCCAGCTGGTGCGCCCGGGTATCGCCCTGGTCAACACGATGAGCGGCAGCCGGCTGGACTCGGACGAGAGCGTGATCGAGAAGTTCGGCGTGCGCCCGGGCCAGATCGTCGACCTGCTGGCGCTGATGGGCGACACGATCGACAACGTCGTCGGCGTGGAGAAGTGCGGGCCCAAGACCGCGGCCAAGTGGCTGGGCGAGTACGGCACGCTCGACGGCGTGATCGCCGGCGCGCCCGCGATCAAGGGCAAGATCGGCGACAACCTGCGCGCCGCGCTGGCGCGGCTGCCGCTCAACCGCGAGCTGGTGACGATCAAGACCGACGTCGCTCTCGAGGGCGGGCCGTCGACCCTGGCCCTGCGCGAGCGCGACGTGGAGGCGCTGCGCACGCTGTTCACCCGCTTCGCCATGAACCAGGCGCTGCGCGAGCTCGACGGCGCCGCCGCGCCGGCGGCGGGCGGCGGGGTGCCGACGCCGCGCGGCCGCCC
>JAYRKR010000161.1:0-1677 GCA_041905645.1 Luteimonas sp. | reverse complement strand
CTTCTCCCAGCCGGTGCTGGCTGGCCTGGCAGGCAGTCGGCAACGGCTCGCGGCTGAAGCCGCTCCCACGGGATTACCGGGCGCTCAGCCTCGCCGCACCACCGCCAGCGTCAGCCGCGAGATGCAGGCCAGGCGGCCGCGCGCGTCCTCGATGCGGATCTCCCAGACCTGGGTGCTGCGGCCCAGGTGCAGCGGCCGCGCGGTGCCGGTGACGGTGCCTTCGCGCACGCCGGCCAGGTGGTTGGCGTTGATCTCGATGCCGACCACCATCGCGTCCTCGTCCACGCACAGGTTGCCGGCGCTGCTGCCCAGGGTCTCGGCCAGCAGCACCGAGGCGCCGCCGTGCAGCAGGCCGTAGGGCTGGTGGGTGCGCGCGTCGACCGGCATGGTGCCGCGCAGGTAGTCCGGGCCGAGCTCGGTGAAGACGATGCCCAGCGCCGCCATCGCGGTGTCGCGCGAGGCGGCGTTGAGCTCGTCGAGGGTGGTGGCGCGGCGGAAGGTCACGCCCGCGCGATTCACTTGAAGGTGAACATCCCGGGACGCCAGGCGCGCGTATAGGTGCGCTTGGCGCCGTAGCCGCTGCTGCTGCCGTAGCCGATGCCGACGTCGCGCTGGCGGCGCGAGTGCATGCGGTCGAACAGCTCCTCGCGGCGGCTGTCGAGCCAGTCGGCGCGGCCGACCGCGGCGGGCTCGACCCCGCGCTTCTTCGCCTCGTGCGCGCGGTACTCGCAGAAGTCGTCGTAGGCGTCGAGCTCGTGGCGCAGCTCGCGCACGCACAGCTCGATCATGATCGCGTCGTCCAGGAAGCCCAGCACCTCGACGCTGTCGGGGATCACGTCCTTGGGGTCGACGAAGTAGACCAGCGCCGACATCACCCGCTGGCGGTCGTCCTCGCCCATGTGCCAGCCCTCGTCGCGGACCATGGCGATCATGTCGTCGAGCTGCAGCAGGCGCTCGCGGACGAAGTCCGGCACATGCACCTTCTGCGCGTCGGCGAGCAGATTCCCGGCCGCGGCGACCACTTCCTCCGGCGACTTGCCCTCCGCGGCCTTGCGCGAAGCCTCCATCGCCTTGTGGAAGTGCTCGAGGTCGCGATCGTTCAGATCGATGGTCAGGGAGATCGACATGGCGTGTCCGGAGGGCGGAGGGAAAGACTGGAAAGACTAGGGCGACGCACGCGCGGCCGTCAACAAAACCGCCATCCGGCACGAAGGGCGCGCGCCGCGTCGCGGCAGCGCCCCGGCTTCCCGCCCCGGCGACGCGCGCCGAGGGAATCTCCGGCCCTCGGGCCGGCGGGTTCCGCGGCGGGGGGCGTCGCCGCGGACCGGAGGCGTCGGGTCAACCGCAGCGGAAGCGCGCGTTGCCCCAGTCGTCGGTGTAGCGCTTGTCGCTGGCATAGCCGCTGCTGCGGCCGTAGCCGACGCCGAAGTCGCGGGCGCGGTACTGGCGGTAGGAGGGACGGGCGGCGACGGCGGCAGCCGGTCGGTGGACGCGCGGGAAGGCCTTGGCGGACTGGCGGATCGTGGTGGTCATGGCGGGGGCTCCTGGCCGGTGTGAATTGGTGTGTTGGTAAACTACAACACCTAACCAACCTTGCCATGGGCCGGAAGTCACCCAACCGATGGCCGGGCCGGGCCGGGCCGGGCCGAGGCCGAGGCCGAGGCCGAGGCCGAGGCC
>JAYRKR010000113.1:0-9109 GCA_041905645.1 Luteimonas sp. | reverse complement strand
CTCGCCGCGCAGCCCGGTGAGCTGGCGCTGGGCCCGCGGGCGGGTGGCGTGGATGGCCCGGTCGCGGACTTCCGCGCCGGTGGCGGCGCCGCCGAGGTGCTCCCAGGCCTGGCGGTAGCCGACCGCGCGGATCGCCGGCAGCGCGAGGGGATCGGGATGCGCGCGCAGCTGCGGCAGCCCGCGCAGCGCCCGCACCTCGTCGAGGAAACCCGCCGCCAGCATCGCGTCCAGGCGCGCGGCGATGCGCGCATGCAGGACTGCGCGGTCGACGGGCGCGACGACCAGCTTCAATACCCGGCACGGCAGTCGCGGACCGGGGGCCGGCTCGCGCTGCCACGCGCTGATCGGCCGGCCGCTCAGGCGGAAGACCTCCAGCGCGCGCTGGATCCGCTGCGCGTCGGTGGCGTGGATCCGCGCCGCCGCCGCCGGATCCACGCGCGCAAGCTCGGCGTGCAGCGCGGCCCAGCCGCGCTCGCCGGCCTCGGCGTCGATCGTCGCGCGCGTCGCGGCGTCGGCCTCCGGCATCGCCGACAGCCCTCGCAGCAGGGCGCGGAAATACAGGCCGGTGCCGCCCGCGAGGATCGGCAGGCGCCCGCGCGCGAGGACGCCGTCGATGGCCGCGCGCGCGTCGGCTGCGAACTCGGCCGCCGAATACGCCTGCCAGGGATCGCGCAGGTCGAGCATGTGGTGCGGCGCGCGCGCGCGCTCGGCGGCATCGGGCTTGGCCGCGCCGATGTCGAGCCCGCGGTACACCAGCGCCGAATCCACGCTGACGATCTCGCCGCCGAAGCGCGCGGCCCATTCCAGCGCCAGCGCGGTCTTGCCCGACGCGGTCGGGCCCATGAGGGCGATGGCGGGCGGGCGGGTGTCGAGGGACATCGCGAGATGATAGGAAATCCTGCCTGCGCCGCAGCCGGCAGGCGCGCGGGAGCGGCGGAAGCCGCGGCCGCCTGCCTACAGAAGCGTCGCGGCTTCCGCCGCTCCCACAGGCGGGCAGGCTCGCGGCAGCGGCAACCGCCGTCAGCCGTCGTCGGGCCAGCGGATCGCCGGCTTCGCCTCCACCCGCGGCATCGGCACCGCCGCGACCGCGTTCCAGACCTTCAGCGCATCGACGGTGGCGGCGACGTCGTGCACCCGCAGCAGCATCGCGCCGCGCTGGGCGGCGACCAGGTGGGCGGCTACCGAACCGTGGACGCGGTCGCGCGGCGACTCGCGGCCGGTCAGGTCGCCGATGGTCTTCTTGCGCGAAAGCCCGGCCAGCACCGGCACGCCGAGCTCGGTGAAGCGCTGCAGCTGCGCCAGCAGGGCGAGGTTGTGGTCGCGGGTCTTGCCGAAGCCGAAGCCGGGATCGGCCACGATGCGCTTCCTCGCGATCCCGGCCATCTCGGCGGCGAAGATCCGCTCGGCGAGGAAGCGGTGCACGTCGGCCACCACGTCGTCGTAGCGCGGATCGTCCTGCATCGAGCGTGGCTCGCCGAGCATGTGCATCAGCACCACCGGCACGCCCAGCTCCGCGATCGCGTCGAGCGCTCCCTCGCGACGCAGCGCATAGACGTCGTTGACCATGCCCGCGCCCGCGGCGACGGCGGCGCGCATCACCTCCGGCTTGGAGGTGTCGACGCAGATCGGCAGCGCGGTGTCCGCGGCCAGGCGCTCCACCACCGGCACGACCCGGCGCAGTTCCTCCTCGAGCGGCACGTCGTCGGCGCCGGGCCGGGTCGATTCGCCGCCGACGTCGAGCGCGTCCGCGCCCTCCCCGGCCAGCTTCAGCCCGTGCGCGATCGCCGCATCGGTCGTCGCGTGCTCGCCGCCGTCGGAAAACGAGTCCGGCGTGACGTTGACGATGCCGACGACGCGCGGCCGGTCGAGCCGCAGCGGCCGGCCGTTGCAGTCGAGCGTCGCGACGGTATCGAACATCAGCGCGCGCCCCTTGCGGCCGCCGTGGCGGCGCGGACGGCGATTCCGGCGCCGGACGGCCGGCGCGGAACACAGCGAGACGACCCCTTCATTCCCGTCCTCCGGTTGCCAGGCGATTATCCTCGAAACGCGTCGCGTCCCCAGGGGACCGGCACGGCGACGCTACGCCCGCGGCCTGCCCGCGGCGCGCGCCCAGGCCACCTGGGCCAGGGCCGCCAGGCCGACGACCGCGGCGAATCCGATCGCGAAGTCGCGGCTGGCCAGGGCAATGCCGACGCCCAGGACGACGCCGAGCGCGATCCAGGGAAGGCGCGAGGTCGCCGCATCCATCATGGGTCGTCCGCCGTGGAACGAAAAGGCCAGAGCGGACTCTGGCCTTTCGCGGAGCGATGCGCAATGCAGGACCGGCGCTAGGTCTGCGCCGCGGGCCCGCCGATCGGCGGCAGCGGGCGCGCGCTGTCCTTCTTGCCGTTGCCGCCTTCGTTCCAGCCGGCCGGCGGCGGCGGGTCGCGGCCGTCCATGATCGCGTCGATCTGCGGCACGTCGATGGTCTCGTACTCGAGCAGCAGCTTCGCCATCGCGTGCAGCTTGTCGAGGTTGGCGGTGAGGATGGCGCGGGTGCGGTTGTAGGCCTTGTCGAGGATCTCGCGCACGACCTCGTCGATGCGGCGCGCGGTCTCGTCGGACACGTTCTTGTGCTGGGTGACCGAGCGGCCGAGGAAGACTTCGTCCTCCTCCTCGCCGAACGCCACCGGCCCGAGCTCGGACAGGCCCCACTTGGTGACCATGTTGCGGGCCATCTTGGTCGCGCGCTCGATGTCGTTGGACGCGCCGGTGGTGACCTTGTCCTCGCCGAAGATCAGCTCCTCGGCGACGCGGCCGCCGTAGAGCGAGGCCAGCTGCGATTCGATCGCGGTCTTGTTGTAGCTGTACTTGTCGCCCTCGGGCAGGTACATGGTCACGCCCAGCGCGCGGCCGCGCGGGATGATGGTGACCTTGTAGACCGGGTCGTGCTCGGGCACCAGGCGGCCGACGATGGCGTGGCCGGCCTCGTGGTAGGCGGTGAGCGTCTTCTCGTCCTCGCTCATCGCCATCGAGCGGCGCTCGGCGCCCATCATGATCTTGTCGCGCGCCTTGTCGAAGTGGTCCATGCGGACCTCCTTCGCGTTCTCGCGCGCGGCGAACAGCGCCGCCTCGTTGACCAGGTTGGCCAGGTCGGCGCCGGAGAAGCCCGGCGTGCCGCGGGCGACGATCATCGGCTCGACGTTGGAGGCCAGCGGCACCTTGCGCATGTGCACGCGCAGGATCTGCTCGCGGCCCTTGACGTCGGGCAGGCCGACCACGACCTGGCGGTCGAACCGGCCCGGGCGCAGCAGCGCCGGGTCCAGCACGTCGGGGCGGTTGGTCGCCGCCACCACGATCACGCCCTCGCCGCCCTCGAAGCCGTCCATCTCGACGAGCAGCTGGTTGAGCGTCTGCTCGCGCTCGTCGTGGCCGCCGCCGAGGCCGGCGCCGCGGTGGCGGCCGACCGCGTCGATCTCGTCGATGAAGATGATGCACGGCGCGTGCTTCTTGCCCTGCTCGAACATGTCGCGAACGCGCGAGGCGCCGACGCCGACGAACATCTCGACGAAGTCGGAGCCGGAGATCGAGAAGAACGGCACCTTGGCCTCGCCGGCGATGGCCTTGGCCAGCAGCGTCTTGCCGGTGCCCGGCGGGCCGACCATCAGCACGCCGCGCGGGATCTTGCCGCCGAGCTTCTGGAACTTGGTGGGGTCGCGCAGGAACTCGACGAGCTCGGAGACCTCCTCCTTGGCCTCGTCGCAGCCGGCGACGTCGGCGAAGGTGACCTTGGTCTGGTCCTCGTTGAGCAGCTTGGCGCGCGAGCGGCCGAAGGACATCGCGCCCTTGCTGCCGCCCTGCTGCATCTGCCGCATCATGAAGAACCAGAAGCCGATGATCAGCAGCACCGGCAGGAAGTTGATCAGCAGCGCCCAGATGGTCACGCCCGACTCCGGCGGCGCCTGCTTGATCGCGACGTCGTGCTTGAGCAGGTCGTCGATCAGGCGCTCGTCGCGGCGCGGCGCGTTGGTCAGCCCCTTGCTGCCGTCGGTGCGCACGAACTTGATGGTGCGCTCGTCGCTGGCGATGTCGACTTCCTTGATCCGGTCGTTGCGGACGTCGGAAATGAACTGCGAGTAGATGATGTCGTCGCTGCCGGCGGTCTTCGGGCTGAAGCTCTGGAACACCACCATCAGCACGACGGCGACGACCACCCAAAGCATCAAGTTCTTGACCAAATCGCTCATTCGAATCTGCTCCGCGGCAACGCCGCCACCTTACTTCATTTGTGCCAGCTTGCCCTGCGCCAGGGCATAGACTTCCGGCGAACGCCGGCGCGAGGCCGCCGGCTTGCGGATCGCCACCCTGGCATAGCGCCGGCGCAGCTCCCGCACGTAGTCGTCGAACCCCACGCCCTGGAACAGCTTGATCAGGAACGCGCCGCCGGCCCGCAGGTGGTGGTCGGCGAAATCCATCGCCAGCTCCGCCAGGTGCATGGCCCGCGGCAGGTCGACGGCGTCCACGCCACTCTTATTGGGGGCCATGTCCGAGAGGACAAGGTCGACGGCCGCCCCGCCCAGCGCGGCCTCCAGCCCCGATAGGACGGCCTCTTCCCTGAAATCCCCATGAAGGAACTCCACCCCGGCCAGCGGTGGCATCTCCAGGATGTCCAGCGCGACGACCCGGCCGGGCCGGGCCGGGTCGAGCCGGTCGAGCTCCTGCCGGGCCCACTGCGACCAGCCGCCCGGGGCCGCGCCCAGGTCCACGACCACCATCCCGGGCCTGAGCAGGCGGTCGCGCCCGGCCAGCTCCTCGAGCTTGTAGGCCGCGCGCGAGCGCATCCCTTCGGCCTGCGCCTTCCTGACGTAGGGATCGGAGAAGTGCTCCTTCAGCCAGCGCTGGCTGCTCTTGCTGCGGGTGGCCATGGCGGCGTCGGGAGGGAGGCGGGAAGCGCCCGAAAATCAGGGCGTTGCAGGCGCCATGATACCCTGCGCGTCCTGTCCCGCCTCGATCCAGCGCATGCCCATCGCACTGACCGCCGCCCAGAACCGTTTCCTGCGCGGCCAGGCGCACGACCTCAAGGCGATGCTGCAGGTCGGCGGCAAGGGCGTGACCGAAGCGGTGGTAGCCGAGGTCTCCTCCGCGCTGGAACACCACGAACTGATCAAGGTGAAGGTCGCCGCGGAGGACCGCGAGGCGCGCGACGCGATCGTCGCCGACCTCGCCGCGCGCGCCGACGCGGCGCTGGTCCAGAGGATCGGGCACGTGGCGATCCTGTACCGGCCGAACGAGGAGCAGCGGCGGATCGTGCTGCCCAGGAGCCGGGAATAGGGAATCGGGAATTGGGAATCGTTAAGGCAAGGGCAAGAGCCCGTGCCCCGTGCCGTTACGATTCCCGATTCCCGATTCCCGATTCCCGATTCCCGATTCCCGACTCCCGACTCCCGATTCCCGACCCCATGCAGCTCACGCTCGAACGCCCCGACTACGACTTCTTCCTGCGCGGCGCCGACGGCCGCTCGGCGCTGGTCAACGAGCGCACGCTGGAGCGCAGCTTCGTCGTCTCGCCGCGGATGCTGATCGAGGGCTGGCCCGTCGTCGACGTCGCCGCGCTGACGCCGGGCGACCTGCAGCCGCTGTTCGATCTGGAGCCGGAGCTCGTGCTGCTGGGCAGCGGCGGCTCGCAGGCATTCCCGCCGCCCGAGGCGATGGCGGCCTGCCTGTCGCGCGGGATCGGGCTGGAAACGATGACCAATGCCGCGGCCGCGCGCACGTTCAACGTGCTGGCGAGCGAAGGGCGGAAGGTGGTGGCCGGATTCGTCATCGCGCCGGGGAATCCGGCGCCCCGGTAACGCGCGAAGCCGACCGGGCTTCCGAGATGCCGCCTGTGGGAGCGACGGAAGTCGCGACGGCATTGCCGGCGGACGCGAGGTCGCGACTTCCATCGCTCCCACAGGCGGTCGATTCCGGCCCGGCGGCTATCGCCTCGGCAGGTAGGCCAGCGGATCCACCGGCTTGCCGTTGTAGCGGATCTCGAAATGCAGCATGTCGCGCGTGGCGCCGCTGTGTCCCATCTCGGCGATCTGCTGGCCGGCCTTGACCACCTGGCCCTCGTTGACCAGCCGTGCGCGGTTGTGGCCGTAGGCCGACAGCCATTCGTCGTTGTGCTTGACGATCACCAGCTCGCCGTAGCCGACCAGGCCCGAGCCCGAGTACACCACCACGCCGTCCGCGGCCGCCCGCACCGGCTGGCCGTTGCTGCCGCCGATGTCGATGCCCTGGCGCGTCGGGTTGCCGGCCTGGTAGCCGCCGACCAGCTGCCCTTCCGTGGGCCAGCGCCAGGCGAAGGGGCTGGACGCGGCCGCCGCCGGCGCCGGCGCGGTCGCCGCGGGGCGGGACGGCGGCGACGCGGCCGGCGGCCTCGGCGCCGGGCGCGATGCGGCCGGGGGACCGCGGCGCCCTTCCGGATACAGCTTCAGCCGTTGCCCGGGATAGATGGTGTACGGCGGCGCGATGTCGTTCCAGGTCGCGAGGTCGAGCGGGCTGATGCCGTTGCTGGTGGCGATGTGGTACAGCGTGTCGCCCCGGCGCACCACCGCGGTCGCGCCGTACTTGGGCTGCGAGACGATGCGCGACCCGCCCCCCTCGCGCACGACGTGGGCGCTGCAGGCCGCCAGCAGGCAGGCGCACGCGGCGATCGCGAGCGCGCGGGTCCTCGGTGTCCGCTGTCGTCCCATCCCGTCCTTCATGCCGCATGCGCCCTGAACACGACGTAGCCGATGGCGGCGACCAGCAGCGCGAGCGCCGCCCAGCCCACCGGCTCGATGTAACGATACAGCGCGCGCTCGGCGCGCTCGCCGCCCAGCCGAATCGCGAGCGCGAGCAGGAACACGCGCTTGCCGCGGCCGATCGCCATGCTGGCCAGGTACGGCAGCCACGGCACGCCGACCACGCCCGAGGCCCAGGTGAACACCTTCATCGGGATCGGCGCGAAGCCGCCGAGCACCAGGAACCAGAACACCGACCAGGGCGAGACCGCCATCTTCTCGCGCACGACGCGGATGCCGTCGTCGATCGCCTGCATCCAGCCCAGCGCCTCGAACAGCGGCCTGGCGAGTTCGAACGCATAGTGCCCGAGCAGGTAGCCGACCACCGCACCCGCCATCGAGCCCAGCAGGCTGAGCGCGGCGAACCAGAAGCCGCGCCGCGGCTGCGCCAGGCACATCGGCGCCAGCATCACCTCCGGCATGACCGGGAAGAAGATCGCCTCGATGAAGCTCAGCCCGGCGAGCAGCGCCGGGGCGCGGCGGTGCCGCGCGAGCACGAGCGTGCGCTCGTAGATCGGCCCGAACAGCCTCATCGGCGCGGCCGCCTCAAGCATCCACCCGCATCAGCCGACCAGCCCCGACAGCAGCGGCACGAACACCACCGGCGCCAGGCTGGACTGGCTGACGGCGCCGTCGGCGTCCTTGCGCAGGCACAGCAGCGACTGCGCGCCGCTGCCGCCGACCGGCGCGACCAGCGTGCCGCCGGGCGCGAGCTGCGCGGCCAGCGCGTCCACCAGCGCCGGCGCCGCGGCGGTGACCACGACGGCGTCGAAGGGGCCGTTCTCGGGCCAGCCGATGCGGCCGTCGTCGTGCTTGCTGCGCACGTTGAGGCCGAGCGCGCGAAAGCGCTTGCGCGCGGTGCGCAGCAGTTCGCCGATGCGCTCGACCGTGTGCACCTCCAGCCCGAGCGCGGCCAGGATCGCGGCCTGGTAGCCGGAGCCGGTGCCGACCTCGAGCACCCTGGCCGGCTGCGCGCCGCCGGCGAACAGCGCCTCGGTCATCTTCGCCACCACCCAGGGCTGCGAGATGGTCTGGCCGTGGCCGATCGGCAGCGCGGTGTCCTCGTAGGCGCGCGTGGCCAGGGCCTCGTCGACGAACAGGTGGCGCGGCACGGTGCGGATCGCGTTGAGCACGCGCTCGTCGCGGATGCCGCCCTCGCGCAGGCGCTCGATCAGGCGGTCGCGCACCCGCTGCGAGGTCATGCCCAGGCCGACCGCCTCGGGATGCAGGCGCATGCGCGCGGTCACGCCGCGTCCTCGCGCAGCTCGCCGGCCAGGCCGTCGACCCAGCTCGCCACCTGCTCCAGCGCCTGGTAGCGGGTCAGGTCGACGTGGATCGGGGTGATCGAGATGTGGCCGGTGCGCACGGCGTGGAAATCGGTGCCCGCGCCGCTGTCGAGCTCGGGGCCTGCCGGGCCGATCCACCACCAGTTGCGGCCGCGCGGGTCCTGCTGCGGGACGCAGGGCTCGGCGCGGTGCCGGTTGCCCAGGCGGGTGACCTCGAAGCCGGCGACGTCCGCCCAGGCCAGGTCGGGCACGTTGACGTTGAGGATGGTGTCGGCAGGCAGCGGATCGGCGGCCAGGCGGGCGACGATCTCCACCGCCGCGCGCGCCGCGGTCTCGTAGTGGCGGCCCTGGTGGTCGGCCGTGGCCAGCGACATCGCCACCGCCGGCAGGCCGAGGAAGCGTCCTTCCATCGCCGCGGCCACGGTGCCCGAGTAGATGACGTCGTCGCCGAGGTTGGCGGTGTTGTTGATGCCCGAGACCACGATGTCGGGCTCGTGCTCGAGCATCCCGGTGATCGCCACGTGCACGCAGTCGGTGGGCGTGCCGTGGACCCGCCAGGTGCCGGCGTCGAGCTGCACCACGCGGACCGGCGCGTCCAGGGTCAGCGAATTGCTGGCGCCGGAGCGGTCGCGGTCCGGGGCGACCACCAGCACGTCATGGCCCGCCGCGCGCAGCCCCTCGGCCAGGATCCGGATGCCGGGGGCATCCACGCCGTCGTCGTTGCTTACCAGTACGCGCATGAACCTGCCGTCTTGCTCCCCGTCGCCGATGCGTCGGGACATGATAGCGGATGCGTGCGTCGATCCGCCGACGCTGCCCGCCGCGCGGCTTCCGCGCTAGGCTTGGCGCATGAAACGGCGACAAGAGCCGCCCGGCGAGGCCGCGGACGAAGACGACGCGGCGCTGTTCCGCAGCGCGGTCGGCCCGGTGCGCGGGCTTCCCGCCGCGCCGTTGCCGCCGGCGCCGCCGCGGCCGCGCGCGCTGCCGCGGATGGCGCAGCGCGACGAGGCCGAGGCG
>JAYRKR010000004.1:43927-88257 GCA_041905645.1 Luteimonas sp. | reverse complement strand
CCGCCCCCCCCCCCCCCACCCCCGGGCGGGCCCCCCCGCCCCGCCGCCGACAGCCATTCCTCTTGGTCCTTGGCATGTCGCGACTTCCGTCGCTCCTACATCGCATGTCGCGGCGCCTGCGGCCAGGGGCCTACAGCGGCAACCGGATGTCGGAGAGCTTCCAGCGCAGGCCGCGCCGGGTCATCACGAACACGACCGGCCGCCCATCGTCGTCGCGCACCGTGGCGGTGAAGCGCGACGGCGATTCGAAGCGGTACTTCGCGTCGTGCAGCGGCCGCTCGCGCGGCTGCGCGCGGGCCTCGTCGCTGCCCGGCGACGGCCGACCGGTCGCGCGGTCCCAGGTCCTGCGGCCCTCCATCATCGCGCCGAGGCCGGCCGGCGTGACCATCGCGTCCACCAGCCCGCCGGCCAGGCCGTTGGCGATCGCGAGCCCGAACGCCGCGAACGGGTTGTCCTGCGCCTGCGCGCCGGCCTCGCGGGCGATGCGGTCGCCGACCTGGGCCTTGAGGCTGCTGCGCAGCGCCGGGAAGTCGACCTGCCGCGACAGCGCCGCGGTGTCGCGGGCCTCGACGGCGTCGCGGATCGCGTCGACGGTCATGTAGGGCCCCGCCGCCGTCCACGCGAGAAGCGCGGCCAGGAGCGCGGCGGCCAGCCACAGCCACTTCTTCATCGTCGGCATCCCGATGGCGATGCGGCGATTGTAGCCGCCGGCCGCGATGGCGGCGCCTGCGGCGCGGCGCGATTCAGAATTCGAGGTCCAGCGCTGCGCACAGGTAGTCGACGAACGGGCCGAGTGCCTGCAGGTCCTTCGCCAGCGCCTGGCGCAGCTTCGGGCCGAGCATCACGCCGTCCTCGATCGCGCGCGAGGCGACGAAGTTCCTGTGGCGCAGGTCGTCGATGAACTCGAAGGACGGGTCGAAGCCGCGCGGCGGGCGCACCAGCATCTCGCCGGTCTCGAGGTCGAAGCGCCGGCGGAAGGCCGGCGCGTGCGCCGCCGCCTTCCAGCTGCCGGGGTTGTCGACGATGAACTGGCGCACGCGGCGCTGGGTAGCGGTCTCTGGATGCCAGAGCCCGGCGCCGACGAAGCAGTTGCCCGGCTGCAGGTGCAGGTAGAACGAGGGCGCCGGCACCTGCTTCGAGCGCTCGTGGAACAGCCGCGCGCCCTGCCAGCCCTTGTACGGCGTCTTGTCGCTGGCGAAGCGGGTGTCGCGCTGGATCCGGAACAGCGAGCCGCCGACGGTCCTCGGCTCGGCCCGGAAGTGCGGGCTGACCGCGCGCAGGTCGGGCTGCAGGTCGGACAGCAGCGCCTGGAACGGCGCCCGCACGTGCGTCTCGTAGTCGGCCTTGTGGGCGAGGAACCAGGCGCGCTCGTTGTGGCGCGCGAGGCCGCGCAGGAACTTCAGGCTCTTGTCGGTGAAATAGGTCGTCATGGCCGCCATTGTAGGAGCGCCCCAGGGGCGCGATGCCTTCCCTGCGAAAATGCGATCGCGCCCATGGGGCGCTCCTACAGGGATGCGCGCAGCTGCAGCGCCCAGTCCTGCAGCCGGTCGAGCAGCGCCTGCGCGGCGCCGTCGCCGGCGCGCTCGGCCCGCAGCGCGGCGACCTGGGCGCCGAACTGGTCGAAGGTGACTTCGGACAGGCCTGACTCCTCGACCAGCCGGTGGCGGCGGTAGTCGTCCCAGCGCTCGCGCTCGCCCTGCGACAGCGTTTCCGGCCAGTTGCGCGCGCGGTAGCGGAACAGCAGCTCGGGCAGGCGCGGGTCCTGGAATCCGAAATCGCGCGTCCCCAGCGCCTGCGGCGGGGTCGCGCGCACGTCGGCGCAGCGGCGCTTGTCGCCGTCGCCGATGAAGCCGTCGTAGAGCGAGGCGTCGACATCGGCGGGTTCGCGCTCCGTGACGTCGGCGAAGACCCGGCGGACCTTCTCGGCCAGCGCCGGCGCCGCGGCGCGCAGGCGCGCGGCGCGCGCCTCCACGATGGCGGGATCGATGCCCAGCCGCTGGAAATCCGGATCGCGCAGGTGCGCCCACTGGATCAGCGCCGGGCAGCGGTTGAGGTGGACTTCCTTCAGCGGTATCCGCGACTCGCCCTCCGGCAAGTCGGCGGCACGCACGTACAGGCGGTCGGCGATGGCCCCGGCGTCGAGGTCGAGCAGCGCGTCGGGCTCGCTGTCGAGGTCGAACACGATCACCCGGCTGTCGATGCGCGGATGGCGCGCCAGCGGCAGCACCGCGGCCGCGCACAGGCGCGTGGCGGGGTAGCGCTGCGAGACGTGCAGGACGGGCGCCATCGCGACGGTGTCGAGCAGGGTGGCGACGTGGCGCTTGTCGCGCAGCCGCGCCGCGTGCTCCCACAGCCGCGGCTGCGCTCGCCGCAGCAGGCGCGCCATGCCGATCAATGCGCGCACGTCCGACAGCGCCTCGTGCGCGTCGCCGATGCGCACGCCGTTGGCGGCGGCGAGGTGCTCGAGCCGGAACGAGGCCGCGCCGTCCTCGCGCTTCGGCCACTCGATGCCGTCGGGCCGGAGGGCGTGGGCCAGCCGCATGACGTCGAGCAGGTCCCAGCGCGAGTTGCCGCCGCGCCACTCGCGCTCGTAGGGGTCGCGGAAGCAGCGGAACAGCCCGTGGCGGACGAACTCGTCGTCGAAGCGCAGCGAGTTGTAGCCCAGCGTGCAGGTCTCCGGGCGCGCCATCTCCTCGAAGATGCGGGCGAAGGCCTCGGCCTCGTTGACGTCGTCGCGCAGCGCGTCCTGCGGCGCGATCCCGGTGACCAGGGTCGCGGCGGGCGTGGGCAGGAGATCGTCGGCGGGCCGCACGAAGAAGCTGATGGGCGCCTCGACCTCGACCAGGTCCGCGTCGGTCCGGATCGCCGCGAACTGCGCGATCCGGTTGCGGCGCGGGTCGGTGCCGAAGGTCTCTAGGTCGTAGAAGAGGAAGCTGGCGGGCATGGCCTGGGCGTGCTCGGGTGGGAGCGGCTTCAGCCGCGAGCGCTTGTCTGAAGCCGCGGAGCCGGGCATTCGCGCGGCCTTGCCGTGAAAAGCTCGCGGCTGAAGCCGCTCCCGCATTGGATGCGCATCGTGCCGGCACGGCGTCGCGCGGGCTGCGACCGGCTCATGTCCGGTCCACCAGCGGCGCCAGCCTGCGCCCGACCTCGGCGTCCACCGCCGCCCAGTCCACGCCTTGCAGCGAATCCAGCCCGCGCGTGGCGGCCATCAGGATCTCCCGCTGGACCTCGCTGCGCTCCAGCGCCAGCGCGTACGGGATCCGCATGAAGGTCACCATCGCGTAATGCGGGACGAAGCGTCCCGGGTGGCGCTCCTGCAATGCCTGCTCCAGCTCGCGCTGCAGCAGGAAGTCCGGATCGTCGACCAGGTCGCGCATCTCGATGTAGTTCTGCAGCGCCATGTCCTGGATGGCGGTGGCGTTGGGCCTGCGGTCGGCCTCGAAGGCCGCGAAGGCGCCGGACAGGTCGCCGCGCCCGGAATCGAGGCAATCGGCGAGCGCCACGCAATCCTCGAACGCGCAGTTCATGCCCTGGCCGTGGAACGGCACCATCGCGTGCGCGGCATCGCCCAGCAGGACGGCATCGCCGTCCAGGCGCCAGCGGTCGAGCCGCAGCGTCGCGAGGCTGCCGGTCGGGTTGGCCTCGAAGTCGCGCTCCAGCTCCGGGATCAGAGGCAGCGCGTCCGGGAAGTCGCGCTCGAACAGCGCACGCGCGTCCTGCGCGGTGGCGACGGCGTCGAAATCCGGGTCGTCGCTGCGGCCGTCGCCATGCAGGGCCATGAACAGGGTGACGGTGAAGGTGCGCTCGTCGTTGGGCAGGGCGATGCACATGTAGCGCCCGCGCGGCCAGATGTGCAGCGCATTGGGCTCGATGCGGAAGCCGCCGTCGCGGGCGGGCGGGATTTCCAGCTCCTTGTAGCCGTGGTCGAGCCATTCGGTGCGCTCGCCGAGCGGGCTGCGCGCGGCCATCTGCGCCCGCAGCGTGGAGCCGGCGCCGTCGCAGCCCAGCAGCGCTTCGAACGGGTGCGCGTGCAGCTTCCCGTCGCCGCGATAGGTGGCGATGCGGGCGTCGAAGTCCACGGACGCCAGGCCGCGGTCGAAATGC
This sequence comes from Luteimonas sp., assembly GCA_041905645.1. Taxonomy (GTDB): domain Bacteria; phylum Pseudomonadota; class Gammaproteobacteria; order Xanthomonadales; family Xanthomonadaceae; genus Luteimonas. The sequence continues at coordinate 84,153 of JAYRKR010000004.1, read as the reverse complement.
AGGACGGCGCCGGCGGCCTCGGCGGCGTCGATCAGGGTGATGTTCAGCTCGCCGCGGCTGACCGACCAGATCACCTCGCTGTCGTCGCGGCCGTAGCGCTGCAGCTGCGGCTCGCCGCCGAGCGGGTGCACCATGCGTCCGCGCATCATCACCGCCTGCTTCAGCACGGCATCGGCCAGCCCGGCCTGGCGCAGCGCGTGCAGCCCGCGCTCGGCCAGTGCCAGGTTGATCGAGCGCCCGCCGGCATAGCCGTGCAGGCGCGGGTCGCCGCGCCGCTCGTAGACGTCCACCCGCCAGCCGCGCTGCGCGAGCAGGGTGGCCAGCAGCGCGCCGGCGAGGCCGGCGCCGATGATGGTGAGGGATTTTGAAGAATTGCCGTTCATCCAGTCCTATCCTGCCGTCATTCCCGCGAAAGCGGGAACCCAGTGACTTTCTCGCCGTTGATCGAAGCCCACAGGTCATGCCAGTAAGGATTGAAGGTTTCGATCAGATTGATCTTCCAGGCGCGTCGCCATTTTTTGAGTCGCTTTTCCCTCGTGATGGCGGACTCCATGGTCTCGTGCAGTTCGTACCAGACCAGATTCACGACGCCGTATTCGGCCGTGAATCCGTTCATGGCGTGATTGCGGTGCTGCCAGACCCGCGCTACGAGATCGCTCGTGACGCCGACGTAGAGGGTGCCGTTGCGCCCGCTGGCGAGGATGTAGACGGCGGGTTGCTTGTCCATAAGCGATGATTCCAGGGTAGAGACAAAGTCGCTGGGTTCCCGCTTTCGCGGGAATGACGATCCTGATGAGTCGCGAGCGCCGAATTCATTCGCGCCACGCCTCCACCGCCCGCACGAACCGCAGCACGTCCGCATGGGTGTTGTACATCGGCGCCGGCGAGATCCGGATCACGTCGGGCTCGCGCCAGTCGCCGACCACGCCGCTGGCGGCGAGGAAGTCGAACAGCGAGCGGCCGGCCTCGCGCCCGGACAGCCCGCGGCCCTGCACGACGCGCAGCGAGAGCTGGGCGCCGCGGCGTTCCGGCTCGCGCGGGGTGGCGATCTGCAGGGTGCCGGACAGGCGTTCGTGGATCAGCGCTTCCAGATGGCCGGTCAGGCGCTCGGATTTCGCGCGCAGCGCCGCCATGCCGGCGCGGTCGAACAGCGCCAGCGAGCCGCGCAGCGGCGCCAGCCCGAGGATCGGCGGGTTGCTCAGCTGCCAGCCGTCGGCGCCGGGCGTCGGCACGAACTCCGGGCCCATGCGGAAGCGCGAGGCCTGTTCGTGGCCCCACCAGCCGGCGAAGCGCGGGCGGTCGCTGCGCGCGTGGCGCTCGTGCACGAAGCAGCCGGCCACCGCGCCGGGCCCCGAGTTCATGTACTTGTAGTGGCACCACACCGCGAAGTCGGCGTCGTCGTCGTGCAGCTGCAATGGCAGGTTGCCGACCGCGTGGGCGAGGTCGAAGCCGACCACCGCGCCGGCGGCGTGGCCCAGCCGCGCGATCTCGCGCAGGTCGAAGGCCTGCCCGCTGCGGTACTGCACGCCCGGCCAGACGATCAAGGCCAGCCGCGGGCCGTGCTCGGCGATCGCGCGTTCGATCGCCGCCATCGAGAAGGTGCCGTCGAGCTCGTCCGGCGCCAGCTCGATCAGGTCGGTGGCCGGGTCGAAGCCGTGGAAGCGCACCTGCGATTCGAGCGCGTAGCGGTCGGAAGGGAAGGCGCCGGCCTCCATCAGGATCGCCGGCCGCTCGTTCGTGGGCCGGTAGAAGCTGACCATCATCAGGTGCAGGTTGGCGGTGAGCGAGTTCATCGCCACGACCTCGGGCGGCTGCGCGCCGACCACCCGCGTCAGCCCGTCGCGCACCAGCTCGTGGTAGGGCATCCACTGCGCCTGGCCGGTGAAATGGCCCTCGACCGCCTCGTGGGCCCACTTGTCCAGCACTTCCTCGACGTGGGCGCGCGCGGACCTGGGCTGCAGGCCGAGCGAATTGCCGCAGAAGTAGGCCTGCTCGCGACCGTCGTGCCGCGGGATCAGGAACTCGTCGCGCAGGGCGCGCAGTGGGTCGGCGGCGTCGAGGGCCTGGGCTTGGGCATCGTCTTTCGGGTTCAATGGGGTCATCGGGGCAGGTCGATCGTTGCGACGGATCTGTGCAGGCGAATACGGATCGGGCGTTCTCTTGCTTCGTCATTCCCGCGAAGGCGGGAATCCATGGACGTCGATTCCGCGAAGGCAAGGATCCATGGATCCCCGCTTTCGCGGGGATGACGAATGGCTACTGGAAGCGCGATTTCGGCAACCCCAGCCACTCCAGCGCGGTGCCGTGGAACAGGCGCGCCTTGCCGGCGTCGTCGAGGTCCAGCGCGTCGATGCCGGCGCCGGGCGTCTGCTCGCCCAGGGGGAAGGGATAGTCGGTGCCGAGCATCACCCGGTCCACCCCGCAGGTGTCGAGCAGGTAGCGCAGCGCGCGCGGGTCGGCGACCCAGGAATCGAAGTACAGGCGTTCGAGGTAGTCGCGCGGGTTGCGCGGGTTGTCGGTGGCCACCAGGTCCGGGCGCATGTTGAAGCCGTGCTCGATGCGGCCGATGGTGTAGGGGAAGCTGCCGCCGCCGTGGGCCAGGCACACCTTGAGCTTCGGCAGCCGCTCCAGCACGCCGCCGAACACCAGGCAGCAGGCCGCGCGCGACTGCTCGGCCGGCATGCCGACCAGCCACGGCAGCCAGTACTTGGGCATCGACTCGGCGCCCATCATGTCCCAGGGATGCAAGAGGATCGCGGCGCCGAGGTCGGCGGCGGCCTCGAAGAACGGGAACAGCTCGGGCGCGTCGAGGTTCCAGTCGCCGATGTGCGAACCGATCTGCACGCCCTGCAGGCCGAGCTCGTCGATGCAGCGCTCCAGCTCCTGCACCGCCAGCCGCGGCGACTGCAGGGGCACGGTGCCGATGCCGGCGTAGTGGCGCGGGTGCGCGCGCACCGCCTCGGCCATGTGGTCGTTGAGCGCGGCGTGCAGCTCCAGCGCCTGGTGCGGCTTGGCCCAGTAGCTGAACATCACCGGCACGGTGCTGATCACCTGCACCTGCACGCCGAAGCGCGCGTACTCGTCGATGCGCTCGCCCGCGTCCCAGGTGTTGGACCAGATCTCGCGGAAGAAGCGGCCGTCCTTGTAGATGCGGTGGCGGCCGTCGTCGGTGTGGTGGATCACCGGGAAGCGTTCGTCGCCGTACGTCTTCGCCCGGTCCGGCCAGTCGCGCGGGAGGTCGTGGGCGTGGATGTCGATCTTGAGCATGGGTGGAGTTTCCGCGGCGGGCGCCGGCCGCGCCGCCGCGCCCGGCGCCTGCAGCAGGTGGGCGAGGGTGTCGACGCTGTCGGCGATGCGGTCGCAGGCGTCGGCGGCGGCCAGCGCCACCGGGTCGGCGACATCGGGCGACGGCAGCAGCGCGTCGGCCAGCCTGCGTTCGGCCGGGCGCAGCGAGGCGAGCTGCGGCGGGCGGGCCTCGCGCAGCGACGCGGCGATGCCGGCGAGGGCGTGGTCGGCATGGCGCGCGAAGATCGCCAGCCCGTCGCGAAGCGGGAGCACGGCGCCGTCCAGCAGCAGCGCCTCGAGCGCGACGCTGGCGCGGACCAGCCGGCTGGCGTTGGCCAGCAGCGACTCCGCACGCGCCAGCAGGTGCGGGTCGCGGCGGCTGCGCGGGTCGCCGCGTAGGCGTTCCAGCGAGGCCTGCGCGTTGGTGCGGGCGCGCCGGGCGGCGGCGCGGGTCTCGACCAGGTCGTCCATGCGGCCGCCGAGCACGGCATCCAGGTGCAGGCGGTAGGCATCGACCAGGTCGGCCAGGGTGGTGCGCAGCCGCCGGCCTTCCCAGGTTGGCCACAGGGCGTAGGCCACCAGGGCCAGGGCGCTGCCCGCCAGGGTGGCCAGCACGCGCGCCTGCATGGCCTCCGCCGGCGCCATGCCCTCGAACGACAGCAGCACCACCACCAGGCCGGTCAGCAGGGCGACGCCGATGCCGTAGTTGACCTGCACGGTGAGGCGGAAGCCCACGCACAGCGCGGCCAGCAGGAGCAGCCGCAGGGCCACGTCGCCCATCGCGAAGTGCGCCAGCACCGACGCCAGCACCAGGCCGGCGAGGGTGCCGACCACGCGCAGCACGCCGAAGCGCAGGGTGCCGCCGAAGTCGGGCTTGAGCACGATCGCCGCGGTCATCGGGATCCATACCCCGTGCGGGATCCGCAGCGTGCGCTCGGCCGCGACCGCGAAGGCCACGCAGACCGCGCAGCGCACCGCGTGGCGGAACGCCACCGAGCCGGCGCCCAGGTTGGCGCGCAGCGTCTGCAGCGGCGCGACCTGGCGGAGGGCGGCGGGCAGGCGCGCCTCCGCGGCCTGCTCGCCGGCCTCGCCGCGGCTGCTGGCGGTGCGCGCATTGCGCTGCAGCGAGCGCAGCAGGCCCGCCAGGCTCTCGGCGCGCGCGTGCGCGATGCGCAGCAGCCGCCCGTCGGCGACGGAAAACGCGCCGGACTTCGGCGGCAGCCCGGCGACCTGCGCGTCGAACGCCGCGACGTCGGCTTCGAGCGCCGGGTCCACCTGGGTGGTGCGCATCGCGCCGGCGAGGCGGTCGAACACGGTCGCCGCCTGGTCGAGCAGCGCGGCGACGCGCAGGCGCGCCCCGGTGGCTTGCATCCGCGCGTGCAGGTCGCTGAGCGCGAGCACGTCGATGCGCGCCCGCTCGGACAGCTCGGCGATGATGCGGAACGACCGCATCGCCGCGCCGCGCGAGCGGTATTCGCCGTGCAGCAGCACCAGCGCGTCGAGCGCCTCCTGGGAGGCCGCCGGCTGCTGCGCGGCGTCGGGCCGCGCCCGCGCGGTCGCGGCCAGGCGCTGCAGCACGTCGGCGAGGGCGAAGCGCTCGGGGCGGTAGCGCTGCAGCGGCCAGGCGGCGACCGCGAACAGCGTCTGCAGCGCGCCGCCGGCGAACACCAGCGCCGCGACCCCGGGCGCCTGCGCCGCCGGGATGCCCATGCCGGCGGTGATCAGCATGACGATCAGGCTGCTCAGCCCGACCCGCGCGGCCATCGGCCCCAGCGCCACCAGCAGCCCGCCGCAGAATGCGAACGCCAGCGCCGCGGCCACCAGCAGCGGCACGTTCGCGCCGATCGGGATGCCGACCAGCGCCGCAGCGCCGGCGGCCAGCGCCGCCAGCAGCATGCGCTGCATCCGCAGCCGGTACGGCCCCGGCTGGTCGGTGAACATGGTATTGAGCGCGCCGGTCGAGACCGCCAGGCCCGCCGAGACGTGACCGACCGCCAGCCCCACCGCCAGCGGCGCGACGATCGCCACCGCGTTGCGCAGCGCGACCCTGAGCGGGACGTCCAGCGGCTTGAGCGCGAGCAGCGAGCGCAGCACGCGGCCGCCGCCTCAGGTATCCGGGAACTCGTACTTCGACGGCGCCGGGTTCAGGTGCCCGCACTGCCCGCAGGTGCGGCGCTCGCGCGAGGAATAGAAGCGGTCGAACACCGGCGGGAAGTCCTTCTCGATGTCGTGCAGGAAGAAGTACTCCTCGTACAGCTTGTGGTTGCAGGCCTCGCAGAACCACAGCAGGCCGTCGTCCTCGTGCGGCAGGCGCTTGCGCTCGATCACCAGCCCGATCGAATCGGGCATGCGCTGCGGCGAGTGCGGCACCCGCGGCGGCAGCAGGAAGGTCTCGCCGGCGCGGATCGGGATGTCGCGCGGCTTCCCGTCCTCCTGGATGCGCAGCACCATCTCGCCCTCGAGCTGGTAGAACCACTCCGGGCCTTCGTCCCAGTGGTAGTCGGTGCGCTGGTTGGGCCCGCCGACCACCATCACGATGAAGTCGCCGGCGTAGATGCACTTGTTGCCCACCGGCGGCTTGAGCAGGTGGCGGTGCTCCTCGATCCAGGCTTGCAGGTTAAGTGGTGCGGGCAGGGTCATGGCCGGGTCTCCTTCTGGCTTGCGGCGCGCGCGACGCACTTGAGCTCGATCGCGATCGGCGTCGGCAGCGCGGTGATGCCGAGGGTGGTGCGGCAGGGCGCGGCGGCGGGATCGGGGAAGTGTTCGGCCCAGGCCGCGTTGTAGGCCTTGAAGTCGCGCGCCATGTCGGTGAGGTAGACGGTCACGTCGACCAGGTCCTCCCAGCGCGCGCCGCTGGCCTCGAGCACCGCGCGCACGTTGGCGAACACCGCGCGCGCCTGCGCGGCGATGTCGTAGGCGCGCACGCGGCCGTCGGCGAAGTACTCGTTGCCGGGGATGGCGTCGGTGGCCGGGTCGCGCGGGCCGATGCCGGACAGAAACAGCAGGTCGCCGACGCGGCGCGCGTGCGGGTAGGCGCCGACCGGCCTGGGCGCGGCGTCGGCGTGGATCGCATCGCTCATGGCGCCTCCCCGGCGTCGCGGCCCAGGGCCGACAGCGCCCGCCGGTAGGCGGGTTCCAGCCCATCGGCGGAGTCCACGTCCATGCCCAGCTCGCGCACGCAGCCGTCGAGCAGGCTGTAGACCCAGCCGTGCACCGACAGCTTCTGGCCGCGCGCCCAGGCATCCTGCACCACGGTGGTCAGGCAGACGTTCTCGGCCTGCTCGATCGCGTTGAGCTCGCACAGCCGGTCGCTGCGCTCGGCCTCCGGGCAGGCCGCCAGCAGCGCGGCGTGCTTCTGCGCGACGTCGGCCACGTGGCGGATCCAGTTGTCCGCCAGCCCGATGCGCAGGCCGTTCAGCGCCGCGCCGACGCCGCCGCAGCCGTAGTGCCCGACCACGAGGATGTGCTCGACCTTGAGCACGTCGACCGCGAACTGGATCACCGACATGCAGTTGAGGTCGGTATGCACCATCACGTTGGCGATGTTGCGGTGGACGAACACCTCGCCCGGCGCCAGCCCGATCACCTGGTTGGCGGGCACGCGCGAGTCGGAGCAGCCGATCCACAGGTACCGGGGCGCCTGCAGCTGCGAGAGCCGCTCGAAGAACATCGGATCCTCGAGCCGGACTGCGTCGGCCCATTCGCGGTTGTTGCGCAGCAGCTTCTCGAGCGCTTCCTTCATGGCGTCAGTCCTGCGGGGTCGCGAAGCGCATGCGCCGCGCGAACACGCGCGACAGCCCGGCGACCCAGGCCACCGCCAGCCCGAGCAGGATGGGGCCGGCCAGCTCCGGCGCGAACACGCGCAGGACGGGCAGCCGGAAGCCGAGCAGGTACAGCGCCACCGCGACCGCGGCGGCGACCAGCGCCAGCGAGTAGCCCAGGATGCGCGCCACGCCGAGAAAGTCGAGCACGGAGGTCCGCTTCATATCAGGTTCCCAGCTGGATGCCGATGTTGCGCGGCTCGGTGAAGAAGCGCATCGCCTCCTGGCCGCCTTCGCGCCCCAGGCCCGACTGGCCCATGCCGCCGAACGGCGTGCGCAGGTCGCGCATCAGCCAGCAGTTGATCCAGACGATGCCGGCGCGGATCCCCGCGGCCGTGCGGTGCGCGCGATCCAGGTCGCGGGTCCAGAGCGAGGCGGCGAGGCCGTAGTCGCCGGCGTTGGCCAGCCGCAGCGCGTGCGCGTCGTCGTCGAAGGGCTGCAGGGTCGCGACCGGGCCGAAGATCTCCTCGCGGTTGGTCGCGCAGTCGGGGCCGAGGCCCTCGATCACGGTCGGCGCGACGAACCAGCCGGGGCGGTCCAGCGCGTTGCCGCCGCACAGCACGCGGCCGCCCTCGGCGCGCGCGCGCGCGATCGCGCCCACCACCTTGTCGAAGTGGGCCTGCGAGACCAGCGGGCCCATCTGCGCGTCCGGGTCCATCGGGTCGCCCACGCGCAGCGCCAGCGCCCGCTCGACCAGCGCGTCGCGGAACTCGGCGTACGCCGCGCGCTCGACCAGGATGCGCGAGCCGCACAGGCAGATCTGCCCGGAATTCTGGAACGCCGAGCGCACGATGGTGTCCAGGTGCGCGCGCCAGTCGCCGTCGGCGAACACCAGGGTGGGATTCTTGCCGCCGAGCTCGAGCGAGACCTTCTTGAGCATCGGCGCGGCGATCCCGGCGATGCGCCGGCCCACCGCGGTGCTGCCGGTGAAGGAGACCGCCTTGACGCGCGGATGCGCGACCATGGCCTCGCCGGCGTCGGGGCCGGACCCGTGCACGAGGTTGAAGGCGCCCTTCGGGAAGCCGATCGACGCCGCCAGCTCGGCCAGCATCGTCGCCGTCGCCGGCGTGACCTCCGAAGGCTTGGCGACGACGGCGTTGCCCGCCGCCAGCGCCGGCGCGAGCTTCCAGGTGAACAGGTACAGCGGCAGGTTCCAGGGCGAGATCGTCGCCACCACGCCCAGCGGCTGGCGCAGGGTGTAGTTGAGGCCGGCCTGCCCGTGGTGCGACTCGCTGCCGAACTGGGTGGCGGCGTGGGCGAAGAAGCGCAGGTTGGACACCGCGCGCGGGATCTCGACGTCGCGCGCCAGCGCGAACGGCTTGCCGCCGTCGCGCGATTCGGCATGGGCGAAGTCGTCCAGCCGCGATTCCAGCGCATCGGCCAGCTTCTCCAGCCAGCGCGCGCGCTCCGAGTTCGGCAGCGACGACCACGCCGGGAAGGCGGCCCCCGCGGCCGCCACCGCGGCTTCGACGTCCTCGGCGGTGCCCGCCGCGACCCGGGCGAAAGGCTTGCCGAGCGCGGGATCGAACACGTCCAGCCAGCGCCCGGAAGACGCATCGCGGGGAGAGCCGTCGATCCAGTGGCGGAGCTGCTGCATCCGCCTAGCTTAACCGTTGGGGGCGGCCCGGGATCAGCGGGATGCGCGGCGGGAACGGCCGAGGCGAGGCGGAAGCCGGCTCCGACGGGGCGGCGTGAAGAGGGCCGCATGAAGGCGATCCGGATTCGCGCCAGGGACCGAAGGGAGGGCAAGCGACTGCCTGTCATCCCGAGCGCAGCGAGGGATTCCACGTCGTCGGGTCCCTCGCTGCGCTCGGGATGACGAGGATGCGGGGCAGGATGCGGAGCAGGGGGCGGGGCCGGACGGCGGTCGTGGTTTCGCCCCTCGCGCTCAGCGCTGGCATTGCGGGCACAGGTACAGCCGACGCGAGCCGACCTCGCGCCGCTCGATGGGGTGGCCGCAGGACGGGCAGGGCTGGCCTTCGCGATCGAAGACGAGGAAGCGGAAGGCTTCCGGCGTGTCGGTGAGGTAGTCCGCGCGCATGCCGCCCGCCGGCTCGATGCCGCGCGTGGCATAGCTGCGGCGCGGGACCGCGAGCAGTTCGCGCGCCAGCGCGTCGCGCTCGCCGGCATCGAGGTCGCGCGGTCGTCGTTCCGGTCGCACGCGCGCGGCGAACAGCACCTCCGAGCGCAGGTAGTTGCCCATGCCGGCGAGGAAGCCCTGGTCGAGCAGCAGGGCGCCGAGCGAGCGCCCGGCGAAGCGTGGATCGCGCAGGCGTGCCTCGACGGCGTCGCCTTCCAGCGCCGGATCGAGCACGTCCGGCCCCAGCCGCGCCAGGAAAGGGTGCGCATGCAGCTCGTCGCTGCGCCACATCGCCACGTCGGAGGCCGAGTAGAGCAGGATCGCCTTGCGCGGCGTCTCCAGCGCCACGCGCAGCGAACGTCCGCCGCCGGGGCGCTCGCCGGCGGCGGCGATCCGCCACACGCCGTAGAGCTGGTTGTGGGTGTAGAGCGTCCAGCCGTTGTCGAAGCGGGTCAGCAGGGCCTTGCCGTGCGGCGTGATCGATTCGACGACGCGGCCGGCCAGCGTCTTCCCGAAGCGCTCGAGCGCCGGGAACGCGAACCACGCCGACGCCAGCCGCTCGCCCGCGACGGCGGCGGCGAGGCGATCGGCGGCGCGGCGGATTTCAGGGCCTTCGGGCATGGGGGCGTGATTGGTGATTCGTGATTGGTGATTGGTGATTCGAGAAGGGCGGGGCTGTTGCAATCCATGTCATCCCGAGCGCAGCGGGGCCCTGCTTTTCACGCGCCGCGCAACAGCAGGCCCCTCATTGCGCCCGGGATGACAGGCAACAGGTCGCGCTGCGCATTGCAAATCACGAATCACCAATCACGAATCACGGCTTCTCAGATCGAATTCATCCGCCCGCCGTCCACCGCCAGGCTGACGCCGTTGACGTAGCCGGCCGCCGGCGAGCACAGGAAGGCGATCACGCCGCCGGTCTCCTCGGGCGCGGCGAAGCGCCCGGCCGGCACGCCGGCGCGCATCGCGGCGCGCACGTCGTCCTCGGACCGGCCCTCGGCCGCGACCCTGTTGCGCACGATCTGCTCGATGCGCGCAGTCTCGGTGAAGCCGGGCAGCACGTTGTTGACGGTGATGCCGTCGGCGGCGAGCTCGCGCGAGAGCGTCTTGGCCCACGACGCCACCGCGCCGCGCACCGTGTTCGACACGCCGAGCCCGGGGATCGGCTCCTTCACCGAGGTCGAGACCACGTTGACGATCCGGCCCCAGCGCGCCGCGCGCATGCCCGGCAGCACGGCCTGCACCAGCACCTGGTTGGCGACGAGGTGCCGGTTGAAGGCGTCGAGGAAGGCGGCGACGTCGGCCGAATGCGCCGGGCCGCCGGGCGGGCCGCCGGTGTTGTTGACCAGGATGTGCACGGGCGAGGCCGCAGCCAGCGCCTGTACCCGCTCGCGCAGCGCGGCGGTGTCCGACACGTCCGCGGCGATCCAGTCGTGCGACTGCGCGCTGCCGCGGGGCAGGGCGTCCGCCACTTCCCGCAGCGCCCCGGCGCGGCGGGCGAGCACGGTCACGCTGGCGCCGAGCAGGGCGAGCTCGTGCGCGGCGGTGCGGCCGATGCCTTCGGACGCGCCGCAGACGAGGGCGTGGCGGCCATCGAGGTTCAGGTCCATGGGAGCTCCTGTCGGTTCATGGATCGCGCGCCCGCATCAGCGCGGCGACGGCGGCCGGGCCCGGTTCGCCGAGTTCTTCCAGCGCGGCCGCGACGGCGCGGCGGTTGGCTTCCGGATGGTTCTGGCTGAGCTTGAACTTCATCTCGATGCGCGCGGGCAGGAAGCGGAAGCCGACGATGCCGCGCAGCTGCACGCGATGGCCTTCGCGCGCGGGCTCGAAGCGCCAGTCGCCGCCGACGGTGGCCTCGAAGCGGGCGCTGGTGCGCGCGACCAGGTCGGCGAGGGCGGCCTCGTCCTCGAAGCGCTCGAGCCGGCCGTGCAGGTGGGCGACGGCGTAGTTCCAGGTCGGCACGCGCGACTGCTCCTCCTTGTCGGGGTACCAGCCGGGCGAGACGTAGGCGTGCGGGCCGTGGACGACCAGCAGCGCGTCGCCGTCGTGGCTCGCCTGCGGGTTGGGTCGCGCCCAGTGGCCCTCGACCAGCACCTGGCTGCGGTCGCGGCGGTAGAGCACCGGCAGGTGGGTCGCCTGCGGCGCGCCGTCGCGGCCGACGGTCACCAGGGTGGCGAAGGCGTCGCGGTCGAACAGCGCATCGAGCTGCGCGAGGTCGGTCTCGGCGAAGGCGCGCGGCGCGTACACCGCGGCCTCAGGCGCGCCCGCCGAGCTTGTGCACCATGCGGGCCCGCAGCTCGTCGTCGCCGGCGCCGCGCGGCGGTTCGATCTCCCCGAGCGAGAAGCCGCGCTGCAGCGCATCGTCCTCGTCGAGGCCGTCGTAGGCCACGAACTCGGCGTCCATCAGCATCGCGCGCGCGGTGTCCTCGCTGTCGTAGACCAGGGTGTTGCCGTCGCTGTCGAGCACCTCGGCGGTGCCGGCCTCGCGCACCCGCAGCCGCGCCCAGACGATGGTGCGGCCCAGCGTGGCCAGCCACCACTGCTCGTCGACGCGGCCCGCGCTCATGGCGACACCGCGATCGAGACCAGCCACAGCAGCCCGGCGCAGACCAGGGCGGCGATGATCACGGTCAGCGCCACCCGCGCCGGCGTCGCCAGTCCGGTGAACTGCGGGTCGCGCACCTGCCGGTAGCGGCCGCTGAGCAGCCACCACAGCGCGTCCGGCTTGAGGAAGGCGCCGTCGCCCAGGCGCGATTTCACCTCCGGGTGGCGGTCGCGCAGGTGCACCAGCGCCAGTGGCCAGAAGATCACGAACGCGGTGGCGCCGGCGATGGCGGTGGCGACGAACAGCAGGGCGAAGAACAGGATCATGATGGAGCCGTGATTCGTGATTGGTGATTCGTGATTGGAAAAAGCCGGGGCTCCGTGGTTCCCGATGCGGATCGGCCGGGGCAGCGCCATGCGCGGAGCCTCGCGTGGCAGCGGCGTCGCCTTGTCGAATCACCAATCACGAATCACCAATCACGGTTTCTTCAGAACTCCGCGCTCCCCGGCGCGCGCGGGTAGGGGATCGCGTCGCGGATGTTGGACAGCCCGCAGACGTACACCACCAGCCGCTCGAAGCCCAGGCCGAAGCCGGCGTGCGGGACGGTGCCGTAGCGGCGGAAGTCGCGGTACCAGCCGTAGTGCGCCGGGTCCAGGCCGAACTGCGCCATGCGCGCGTCCAGCACGTCCAGCCGCTCCTCGCGCTGCGAACCGCCGATGATCTCGCCGATGCCCGGCGCCAGCACGTCCATCGCCGCCACGGTCCTCCCGTCGTCGTTCAGGCGCATGTAGAACGCCTTGATGTGCTCGGGATAATTGGTCACCACCACCGGGCGGCCGACGTGCACCTCGGTGAGCCAGCGCTCGTGCTCGGTCTGCAGGTCCAGGCCCCATTCGACCGGGAAGTCGAACTTCTGCCCGGACTGCTGCAGCAGCGCCACCGCGTCGGTGTAGTCGATGCGCTCGAAGGGCGCGTTGACGAAGGCCTCCAGCCTGGTGATCGCGTCCTTCTGCACGCGCTCGGCGATGAAGGCCATGTCGTCCGCGCGCTCGTGCAGCACCGCGCGGAACAGGTACTTGAGGAAGTCCTCGGCCACCCGCGCGTCCTCGGCGAGGTCGGCGAAGGCGATCTCCGGCTCCACCATCCAGAACTCGGCCAGGTGGCGGGTGGTGTTGCTGTTCTCGGCGCGGAAGGTCGGGCCGAAGGTGTAGACCTTGCTCAGGCTGAGGCAGTAGGCCTCGACGTTGAGCTGGCCGGAGACGGTGAGGAAGGTCTCCCTGCCGAAGAAGTCGCGCGCGAAATCGACCTCGCCCTTGCCGTCGCGCGGCAGGTTGGCCAGGTCGAGGGTGGAGACGCGGAACATCTGCCCGGCGCCCTCGGCGTCGGACGTGGTGATGATCGGCGTGGAGATCCAGTAGTAGCCGTGCTCGTGGAAGTAGCGGTGCACGGCCTTGGCCAGGCAGTCGCGGATGCGCGTCACGGCGCCGAACAGGTTGGTGCGCGGGCGCAGGTGCGCGACCTCGCGCAGGAACTCCAGCGAGTGCGCCTTGGGCTGGATCGGGTAGGTCTCCGGGTCGTCGACCCAGCCGACCACCTCGACCGCCCCGGCCTGGATCTCGAAGCTCTGCCCCTGGCCCTGCGAGGCCACCAGCGTGCCGGTCGCGACCACGGCGCAGCCGGCGGTCAGGCGCCTGACCTCGGATTCGTAGTTGTCCAGCGAGGCCGGCGCCACCACCTGGATCGGCGCGAAGCAGGAGCCGTCGCTGACGTTGACGAACGACAGCCCGGCCTTGGAGTCGCGCCGGGTGCGCACCCAGCCGCGGACCGTGACTTCGCCGCCCTCGGGCACCTTGCCCGCCAGCGCCTGCGCAACGCTCACCGTGGTCATGCCTTGAATCCCTGCCGGATCGATCCGATATGAGTCCTGCAGTTTACCGGAGCCGCCCGCGCTAGAATCGCCGCCATGAGCATCGAACTCGCACCCGCCGCCCTGGAGCGCGTCAAGGGCTTCCTCGCCGCCGACCCGTCGGCCGTGGGCCTGCGCTTCGGCGTCCGGCGCACCGGCTGCTCGGGCTGGGGCTACCTGGCCGACCTGGCCCGCGAGCAGGGCGAGGGCGACACCGTGTTCGAGCAGGACGGCGTGCGCATCCTGGTCGACGCCGACAGCCTGGCGCTGGTCGACGGCACCCGGATCGACTTCGTGAAGCAGGGGCTGAACGAGCAGTTCGTGTTCGAGAACCCCAACGTCGCCGCCGAATGCGGCTGCGGCGAGAGCTTCACCACCGACGCCGACAGGGCCGCCTAGATCCCCTCCGGCGGCCTCGCCGCCGGTGCCAGGATATTTTTTGTGGGTTTGTGGGAGCGACGGAAGTCGCGACAGCCTGTCCGGCGGAGAGCGTCGCGACTTCCGTCGCTCCCACAAGGGCCAGGGTTCGGACAGGCTCCGACCCGGACCTCCGGCACAAGGGCAGATGACGGTTGCGCGCTAGACTCCCTCGCGTTCCTTGCCGGGGAGGTTCCATGCTCAAGCGCCTGCTGCTGGCCGCGATGATCGCGGCCGCCGTTCCCGCCGCTTCCGCGATCGCCGCCGAGGATCCGCCGCCGGCGGCGTCCGACGCGGCCGTGAAGCAGAAGCTCGACGCCTTCTTCGCCGCCGAATGGGAGCGCGGGCTGCGCGAAAGCCCCGAGAACGCCACCTACAACGGCGACAACCGCTTCAACGACCGCTGGACCGACCGCAGCCTGGCGGCGATCGCCGGGCGCGAGGCCGAGGACCGCGCCGCGCTGGAGCGGCTGCATGCGATCGACCACGACGCGCTCGCCGCGGCGGACCGCTTGAACTACGACACCTTCGAGTGGGAACTGCAGCACGCCGTCGCGGCGCAGCGCTTCCGCGGCTACCTGCAGCCGATCAGCCACCAGGGCGGCGTCCAGACCGCGGACGGCATCGCCGAGGTCACGCCGTTCGCCACCGTGAAGGACTACCGCGACTGGCTGGCGCGGATGGCCGCGATCCCGGAGGTGGTCGACCAGACGATCGCGCTGATGAAGGCGGGCGTGAAGGCCGGCAACGTGCCGCCGAAGGTGCTGATGGAACGCGTGCCGGCGCAGATCGCCGCGCAGGTCGTCGACGATCCGTCGAAGAGCCCGTTCTACCGCCCGTTCGCGAAGTTCCCCCGCGCCGTCGCCGAGGCCGACCGCGAGGCGCTGGCCGAGGACGCGCGGCGCACGATCCGCGAGAAGGTGGTGCCGGCCTACCGCACGCTGCAGGCGTACTTCAACGACGAATACCTGCCGCACGCCCGCGACGGCATCGCGGTGACCGACCTGCCCGACGGCGCGGACTACTACGCCTACCTCGCCGGCTACTACACCACCACCGACCTCGAGCCGGCGCGGATCCACGAGATCGGCCTGAAGGAGGTGGCGCGCATCCGCGCCGAAATGGAGAAGGTCAAGGCGGAGACGGGCTTCGAGGGCACGCTGGCCGAGTTCTTCGCCTACCTGCGCACCGACCCAAGGTTCTTCGAGAAGACGCCCGAGGCCCTGCTCGAGCGCTACCGGTCGGTGGCCAAGCGGATCGATCCGGAGCTGGTGAAGGTCTTCCACACCATCCCGCGGCTGCCGTACGGGGTGCGGCCGATCCCCGACAACATCGCGCCGGACACCACCACCGCCTACTACCAGCCGGGCGCCTCGGACGGCAGCCGTGCCGGCTACTACTACGTCAACCTCTACAAGCCGGAGACCCGGCCGACCTGGGAGATGATCCCGCTGACCCTGCACGAGTCGGTCCCCGGCCACCACTTCCAGTTCGCCCGGGCGCTGGAGCTGCCGGACGCGCCGATGTTCCGGCGCACCGCCTACTTCGTCGCCTACAGCGAGGGCTGGGGCCTGTACGCGGAGCGCCTGGGCTACGACATGGGCCTGTACGACGACCCCTACGACCGCATGGGCCAGCTGGCCTACGACATGTGGCGCGCGGTGCGGCTGGTGGTGGACACCGGCATGCACAGCCAGGGCTGGAACCGGGAGCGGGCGATCGCCTATTTCATGGACAACTCGCCCAAGACCCGCCAGGACGTGGTCAACGAGATCGACCGCTACATCGACTGGCCGGGGCAGGCGCTGGCCTACAAGATCGGCCAGCTGAAGATCTCGGAGCTGCGCGAGAAGGCGGCCCGCGAGCTGGGGCCGGAGTTCGACCTGCGCGCCTACGACGACGCGGTGCTGGAGACCGGCTCGGTGCCGCTGGACGTGCTGGAGAAGCACATCGACGCCTGGATCGCGGCGCAGAAGGGGTAGGAGGCAGGGAGCGGGATCGGGGCCCGCCCCGGCGCGAGGCCCGCAGCGGGCGGAGCGGGCCTCCCGGGACCGCCCGGCGCGCCGGTGGACCGGGCCGGCCGCCCCGCGGGCGCGCCCGCGGGGACATTGCCCCCAAGTCCTTGAACTGCCATAATTTCCTGCTCCCGCAAGCCGGGAGCCCTTGCCCCACCGCATCCGTCCCGGATCGTCGGGGGGCTATCCGGGCCGTCGCCGCTTCGGCGCGGCCGAATATCCACAAGGAAAACGCATGCGTCACTACGAAATCGTGTTCCTGGTCCATCCGGACCAGAGCGAGCAGGTGCCCGCGATGATCGAGCGCTACAAGGCGCTGATCGAGGGCGGCAACGGCAAGATCCACCGCCTCGAGGACTGGGGCCGCCGCCAGCTGGCCTATCCGATCAACAACCTGGTCAAGGCCCACTACGTCCTGCTCAACATCGAGGTCGAGCAGGCCGCGCTCGACGAGCTCGTCGAGGGCTTCCGCTTCAACGACGCCGTGCTCCGCCACCTGGTGATGCGCCGGGACGGCGCCGACACCGAGCAGTCGCTGATCATGAAGAACAAGGACGAGAAGGGCGACAAGCCCGAGCGCGGCGAGCGCCGTCGCCGTGACGAAGACGAAGGCAAGGCCGGCGAAGCCGCTGCCGACGACACCGCCGAAGCCGCCTGAGGAGCCCGCACATGTCCAAGTTCTTCCGCCGCCGCAAGTACTGCAAGTTCACCGCCGAGGGCGTCAAGGAGATCGATTACAAGGATCTCAACACCCTGCGCCAGAACCTCACCGAGAACGGCAAGATCGTGCCGAGCCGCATCACCGGCACCAAGTCGCGCTACCAGCGCCAGCTCGCCACCGCGGTCAAGCGCGCGCGCTTCCTGGCCCTGATCCCGTACACCGACAACCACAACGTGTAAAGAAGCCGCCTCCCGAAGGGAGGCTCCGGTTTCCTTCCCCTTCAAGGGGAAGGCAAGGATGGGGATGGTTGTCCGGTCCGGCGCGGCATGCGCTGATCGAAGCAACAGCCGACACCATCCCCACCCAACCCTCCCCTTGAAGGGAAGGGCTTCAAGCCGGGGCCTCAGCCCTTCGACAGCCCTTCAAGGCACGAATCCCGTCCGTTCGGACAGCTGAAAGTTGCGGCGCACCGCGCCGCTAACGAATACGGAGCAACCCCATGGAACTGATCCTGCTGCAGAAAGTCACCAACCTCGGCAACCTGGGCGACAAGGTCAAGGTCAAGCCGGGCTACGGCCGCAACTACCTCGTCCCGCAGGGCAAGGCGGTGCCGGCCACGGCCGCCAACCTCGCCGAGTTCGAGGCCAAGCGCGCCGAGTACGAGGCCAAGGCCCAGGCCGTCCACGACGAGGCCACCAGCCGCCTGGCCAAGCTGGAAGGCGCCAGCGTCACCATCTACGCCAACGCCTCCACCGAGGGCAAGCTGTACGGCTCGGTCGGCCCGCGCGACATCGCCGAGGCGCTGACCAAGGCCGGCACGCCGGTCGAGAAGTCGGAAGTCGTGATGGGCGAGGGTGCGTTCCGCAACACCGGCGAGTTCGAAGTCGTCGTGCACCTGCACGCCGACGTCGAGACCACGGTCAAGGTGATCGTCGCGCCCGAAGCCGCGTAAGCGGCCTGGCGCGGTGCAACACGACGGGCGCCGCGAGGCGCCCGTTTCCTTTTGGTGCTTCGCCCGGTCCGGCAGGGATTTGTCCGATCGCATCGCAGGCTCGCCGAAAGGCGAGGCTCTGCCTTGCGTCCTTGGGCCACGTGAAAGCTGGAATGACGGGCGCGGATGCCCTTGGATGCGAAGTCAAGGAGGAGGCGTCGGCCAGAGGCCGACGCCGGAGGACATTCGCATCCAAGGGCATACGCACCCGGCGTCCAGCCATCCAGACGACACGGCGCTTTTCCCCCGATCTGGGGAAGAACCTCCCTCTTGCGCATCTCGGGAGGAGATGCCGGCGCCGCCCCACCGGATGTCTCGCGTAGTGAGACGACGAATGGTTATCGATAGGCCGCTTATCCACAGCTTGCCCACGGGTTGTTTCGTCGCGAGCCCACAGGACGGTTGCCTACGATGCCGCTTCGACAAGAACAACAGGATCGCCACGACGATCCGCCGAGGGGAGTCACTGCACTGATGAGCGCGCGGCCGGGTTTCAGGAGCGAAGGATCCGCGTTCCATGGCCGCGACAGCCGCATCGAGCAGCTGCGGGTGCCGCCGCAGTCGGTCGAGGCCGAGCAGGCCGTCCTCGGCGGCTTGATGCTGGCGCCGGACGCCTACGACCGCATCGCCGACCACCTGGTCGACGGCGACTTCTACCGCCGCGACCACCAGTTGATCTTCCGCGCCATCCGCGAGCTGGCCGAGAAGAACCGGCCCTACGACGCGGTCACCCTGGGCGAGTGGTTCGAATCCCAGGGCCTGTCCGAGCAGGTCGCCGGCGGCGCCTACCTGGTCGAGCTGGCCAGCACCACGCCCTCGGCCGCCAACATCGCCGCCTACGCCGAGATCGTGCGCGACAAGGCGGTGCTGCGGCAGCTGATCGAGGTCGGCACCGGCATCGTCAACGACGGCTTCCAGCCCGACGGCCGCGACAGCGACGAGATCCTGGCCAGCGCCGAGCAGCAGGTGTTCGCGATCGCCGAGGCCGGCGCGCGCGGGCGCAGCGACTTCGTGCCGATCAACAAGGCGATGGGCGAGGCCTTCGACGTCCTGCAGACGCGCTACGCCAACGGCGGCGGCATCACCGGCCTGCCCACCGGCTACGTCGAGTTCGACGAGATGACCGCCGGGCTCCAGCCCACCGACCTGCTGATCCTGGCCGCCCGCCCGGCGATGGGCAAGACCACCTTCGCGCTCAACATCGCCGAGTACGCGGCGATCAAGACCAAGAAGGCGGTGGCGGTGTTCTCGATGGAAATGTCGGCCAGCCAGCTGGCGCTGCGCCTGATCTCGTCCAACGGCCGCGTCAACGCCACCCGGCTGCGCACGGGGCAGCTGGAGGACGAGGACTGGAGCCGCGTGAGCAGCGCGATCCGGATGCTCAAGGAATCCAAGATCTTCATCGACGACACCCCGGCGCTCTCGCCCGAGGTGCTGCGCGCCAAGGCGCGCCGGCTCAAGCGCGAGCACGACCTGGGCCTGATCGTGATCGACTACCTGCAGCTGATGGCGGTGCCCGGCAACAGCGAGAACCGCGCCACCGAGATCTCCGAGATCTCGCGCTCGCTCAAGGGCCTGGCGAAGGAGCTCAACGTCCCGGTGATCGCGCTCTCGCAGCTCAACCGCTCGCTGGAGACGCGCACCGACAAGCGCCCGGTGATGGCCGACCTGCGCGAGTCCGGCGCGATCGAGCAGGACGCGGATGTGATCGTCTTCATCTATCGCGACGAGTACTACAACAAGGAGAACTCGCCGGACAAGGGATTGGCCGAGATCATCATCGGCAAGCAGCGAAACGGCCCGACGGGTTCGGTCAAGCTCAAGTTCTTCGGCGAGTACACCCGGTTCGACAACCTCGCGCACGACTCGGTGGGCAGCTTCGAATAGCCCGGCCGCAGCGCGGCGCGTGCCGGCGGTGATCGCCCGAGGGCTGGCGCCCCCGCGGCGTGGCGGCGGGACCGGGCCGCGGGACCGCGCTTGCAGCGTTCTCTCTGCGGCCGGCTTCCAGGCCGGTGCGGCCGCGCAGCCGGCGGGCGGTCGACCGCCGGCGGTCCCCGCGCGGCGGCGGGCTACTGCGTGAGCTTGTGCAGCACCTTCACCGCGATGCCGCCGGCCGGGATCGCGGCCGAAGCCACCTCGGCGCCGAGGTCGAACAGCATGTCGCGCGTCATCACCTTGTCAACCTTGTCGCGGAACCATTCGCCGCCCTCGACGACGTCGCCGGTCAGACCGTCGATCTCGATGACGCCGATCCTGCCGGCCGGGCTCCAGGCGTACTCGAACGCGAACACCGGGCGGTAGTAGAGGAAGAGCTTCTCGAAGACGTAGCGGTCGTCCTCGATCACGCTGGCATCGACCGCCTCGGCGGCCAGGCGCGAGAGCGCCAGCTGGACCGCCGCGGCCGAGGACAGCCTGGGCTCGACCGCGCCCTGCCAGCCGAGCTCGTCCTGCTCCACCGCCTTGTACTTCTCGACGTACTTCTGCAGCACCGCCGGCTTGACCGGGCGCTTGAGGCCGTCCTGGAAGACCACCGCGTCGACCTTGCGGTGGCAGGCCTCCAGCAGCGGCACCTCGATGTGCGGCCTGGCGCCCGGCGAGAGGACCTCGAAGGCGCGGCCAGCGATTTCCGCGCGCTGCGCATGCGGATTGGTGATCTGCAGCGAATAGGTCGCCTCGTGGAAGTAGTCCACTTCGCGGCGGGCGACCACGTGCCAGAACGGCTCGTAGCGCAGCTCCCACTTCGACAGCTGCACGGTGTCCGGCCTGGGGCGGTTGAGCGGGTTGAGGCGGGCGAGGGTGCCGAAGGCGTCCAGCTTGCGCTTCTCGGCCTGCTCCTGCGCCGCGCGGGCCGGGTAGACCTCCTCGAACCGCAGGATCCTCGTCGCGGACGGGTCGATGTGGACGTCAGTCTGCACAGCCGCCTCCCCGTGGGCGCCGACCCGCCCCGGGCCGTCGCTCGCTGGATATACGCGGTTCGCCGCGGGCGCCGGCCAGCCGCGGCGCCGCGTCCGCACGCGGGCGCGGGCAGTCCGTAAAATGAGACGGATGTCGCGACCGATCACCGCCACCCTCCACGCCGCCGCCCTGCGCCACAACCTCGCCGCCGTCCGCGCCCGCGCGCCGTCCAGCCGGGTGATGGCGATGGTCAAGGCCGACGGCTACGGCCACGGGCTGGAGGCGACGGCGTCCGCGCTGCGCGAGGCCGACGCCTTCGGCGTGGCCGCGATCGAGGACGCCCAGCGCATCCGCGCGCTCGGCCTGGAGCAGCCGGTGCTGGTGCTGTCGGGGTTCGATTCGCCGGAGGACCTCGACCAGCTGCGCCGCCTGCGCGCGGACACCATCGTCCACCACGCCGCGCAGCTGGAGATGCTGGAGCAGGCCGAGGGCGCGCCGATCCGCTGCTGGCTGAAGATCGACACCGGCATGCACCGGCTGGGCTTCGCGCCCGGGCACGCACGCGAGGCGCACGCCCGGCTCGCGGCCGCGCGCGGCGCCGCCGACGAGATCGTGCTGATGAGCCACTTCGCGAGCTCCGACGAATTCGAGGGCAGCTCGGGCGACGGCCGGCAGACGCGTGCGCAGCTGCAGGTGTTCGCCGACGCCACCAGCGGCCTGCCGGGGCCGCGCTCGCTGGCCAATTCCGCCGCGGTGCTGGGCTGGCCCGGCTCGCACGGCGACTGGGTGCGCCCCGGCGGCGCGCTCTACGGCATGTCCGTCGTCGCCGGGAAGTCCGCCGCGGACTTCGGGCTGCGCCCGGCGATGACCTTCGCCACCCGCCTGCTGGCGGTGAACGAGGTCCCGCGCGGCGAGCGCGTCGGCTATTCGGCGACCTGGGAAACCCCGGAGGACATGCGCATCGGCGTCGCCGCGGTCGGCTACGGCGACGGCTATCCGCGCCTCGCCCCGGCGGGCACGCCGGTGCTGGTGAACGGCAGGCCGGCGCAGGTGGTCGGGCGCGTGTCGATGGACCTGATGACCATCGACCTGCGCGGCCAGCCCGATGCGCGCGCCGGCGACCCGGTGGTGCTGTGGGGCGACGGCCTGCCGGTGGAGGCGGTGGCCGAGGCGGCCGGCACGATCGCCTACGCGCTGACCTGCGCGATCACGCGGCGGGTGCGCTTCATCGAAGGCTGAGAGTCGCGCCCGCCGGCCCCGGATTGCAGGGTTCGTCGCGCGGTGCCGTCGCCGGGGGCCGCATCGTCGGGGCAAATTGACGCTCCGGACGGCCTCGTGATTGACTCGCCCTCCCTGCCGGGAGGAACGGATGGCCAAGCAGCAACCGCATCGGCGCGCGCGCCGCGAACCGATGTCGCGGGTCGACACCGCGTGGCTGCGCATGGAGCGGCCGACCAACCCGATGATGATCACCGGGGTGCTGATGTTCGCCGAGCCGATGTCGCTGGACCGGCTCAAGCGCGTGGTCGCCCGGCGCTTCCTGGCGTACGCGCGCTTCCGCCAGAAGGCGGTCGACTCCTCCGCCGGCGCCACCTGGCAGGACGATGCCCACTTCGACCTCGACTGGCACGTGCAGCTGGCGGCGCTGCCGGGGCGCGGCGACGGTCGGCGGCCACCGCGCGGCGACGCGGAGAAGCGCGCGCTGGAGCGCTTCGTCAGCCAGCTCGCCTCCAGCCCGCTCGACAAGCACCGCCCGCTCTGGCAGTTCCACCTGGTCGAGCGCTACCAGGGCGGCTCGGCGCTGGTCGCGCGGCTGCACCACAGCTACGCCGACGGCATCGCGCTGGTGCAGGTGCTGCTCTCGCTCACCGACACCGAGCCGGATCCCGGCAAGGGCAAGGACCTGGCCAAGGCCTGGCTCAAGCGCGACGGCGCGGAGGTCGCGCGCCGGGTCGGCGCGGTCGAGCGCTACACCCGGCTCGGCGGCAGGATGCTCGGCAAGGGCATGGAGATGGTCCAGGACCCGAGCCTCGCGGCGATGCTGGCGAAGGAGGGCGGGGAGATCGCGCGCGAGCTGGTGCAGGCGCTCGCCCTGCCGGACGATCCGCCCTCGCTGCTGCGCGGCCGGCTCGGCACGAGCAAGCGCGTGGCCTGGGCGCAGCCGCTGGACCTGGAGGAAGTGAAGGCGGTGGGGCGCGCCTGCGGCTGCACCGTCAACGACGTGCTGATGGCCACCGCCGCCGGCGCGCTGCGCGACTACATGATCGAGCGCGGCGACGACGTCGACGGCCTGACCCTGCGCGCGACCGTGCCGGTCAACCTGCGCCCGCTCGAGCACGCCAGGAAGCTCGGCAACCACTTCGGCCTGGTCTTCCTCGACCTGCCGGTGGGCGAGGGCAACCCGGTGCGGCGGCTGGAACGCGTGGCCGAATGCATGAACGAGTTGAAGAATTCTAGGCAAGCCATTGTCGCATATGGGCTTCTCGCGGCCTTGGGCATGGCACCTCAAGCTTTGCAGGAGCTTGCGCTGGAACTGTTCAGCCGCAAGGCGACCACCGTCGCGACCAACGTTCCGGGTCCGCAGCAACCGCTCTACCTCGCCGGCTGCCGGCTGCGCGAGATGATGTTCTGGGTGCCGCAGACCGGCTCGATCGGGGTCGGCATCTCGATCATGAGCTACGACGGCAGGGTGCATTTCGGGCTGATCGCCGACGCCAGGCTGATCCCCGACCCGGACGCGGTGATCCGGCGCTTCGGCAGCGAGTTCGAGAAGCTGCTGTACCTCGCGCTGATGGGCGACTGGACGCAGGCCCTGGGCGCGCGCGCGGCGGAAGGCCTGCTCGCGCCCGCCGCCGACGGTTAACCGCGACTGATCGGGCGCGCGCCGGGCGGCGCCCCCGTCACCTTCCGCCGACGGTTGCGTGGTTAGCTTGACGGCCCGTCGCCCCGATGACCGAGGAGAGAGCCCGATGCGCACCTTCCCCACCGTCGCCATTGCCACCGCGCTTGCCGGCAGCCTGCTGCTGGGCAGCTGCGCCACCTACACCGGGCAGACCAACGCGCCGGACGATCCCAACCGCACCGGCCGCGGCGCGCTGATCGGCGCCGCCATCGGCGCCGCGGCGGGCCTGCTCAGCGGCGGCGACGCCGTCGAGCGCCGCCAGCGTGCCCTGGTGGGCGCGGGCGTCGGCGGGCTGACCGGCGGCGCCATCGGCGCCTACCAGGACCGCCAGGAAGCGCAGCTGCGCCGCCAGATGCAGGGCACCGGCGTCGATGTCGTGCGCAACGGCGACAACATCACCCTCAACATGCCCGGCAACGTGACCTTCGCCTTCGACAGGGCGGACATCCAGCCGCAGTTCCAGCCGGTGCTCGACAACGTCGCCGGCACGCTGCAGCAGTACAACCAGACCGTCGTCGAGGTGGCCGGACACACCGACAGCGTCGGCAGCGACCAGTACAACCAGCAGCTCTCTCAGCGCCGCGCCGAGGCCGTGGCCAGCTACCTCAACTCCCGCGGCGTCATGCGCGACCGCATGATCACCGTCGGCGCGGGCGAGACCAGGCCGATCGCCACCAACGACACCGAGGAAGGCCGCGCCCAGAACCGCCGCGTCGAGATCACGCTGGTGCCGGTGCATTCGTAAGGCCGGGCGTGTGGGTCGCCGCTGCGGGCGACGAAGTCGCGGCGGCTCCGTCGCGGGTCGGCGCGCGCGTCGCAGGACGGCTGCGTGCCCGTATCGCCCATCGCGGGTGACGCCTTCCGGTTCCGCGCCGAATCCGGGCGCAGTGGAATTGCCGGCGCTGCGCGTCCGACCGACGCGCACCGTCGCAGCGCCGGCGTCGGGCGCATCCCGCCGATCGGCCCAACGCCTGCGCCACTTGGCTGGCGGGCATGGAATCGGGCGGGCTCCGGCCCACGGCGCCTGCGTCCAGGCCGTGCGTCCACGGCTGGCCGCGCCGAAGACGTCGATCCGCTGATCGAGCGGGTCGATGGCTCGCGAGCCGGCAGTGGAACACGGCCTGGGAAGGCCCTGATGGTCTAAGGTAGGGCTTGGCGCTTCGTCGCGCCTCGAATGGTGCGGTGAGCATCGACCGCGCCCCGCCCGCTGCGAGGCCTCGTCATGCCGTTCGTGACCGCAGGAACGCTGAAGCCGTCGTACGACGCGATCGTCGTGGGCTCCGGCGCGGCCGGCGGCCAGACCGCCTACACGCTGAGCATGGACGGCGCCAGGGTGCTGATGCTCGAGGCCGGCCGGAACTACGCGCCGGCCGCCGAAACCCCGATGTTCCAGACCCCGGACCAGGCGCCGCTGCGCGGCGACAGGACGCCGGACAAGGATTTCGGCTTCTACGACGCCACCGTGGACGGCGGCTGGCAGGTGCCGGGCGAACCCTACGTCAGCGCCGCGCAGGACGCCGCCGGCCGTTTCGACTGGTGGCGCGCGCGCATGCTGGGCGGCCGCACCAACCACTGGGGCCGGATTTCGCTGCGCAACGGCCCCTACGACTTCAAGCCCTACAGCCGCGACGGGCTGGGCTTCGACTGGCCGATCGACTACGCCGACCTGGCGCCGTACTACGACAAGGTCGAGATGCTGATCGGCGTGTACGGCAGCAACGACCGGCTGGAGAACACGCCCGACTCACCGCCGGACGTCCTGCTGCCGCCGCCCGCGCCCCGGGTCAGCGACCTGCTGGTGCAGCAGCGCGCCCGGCGCCTGGGCATCCCCGTGGTCGCCGGCCATCGCGCGGTGCTGACCCGGCGCCTGGACGCCGCCAACCTGCCGGCCCGGCTGCATCCCGGCAACGTCGAGGCGCAGCGCATCCTGCGCGAGGCGATGCTGCGCCGCGCGGCCTGCCTGTGGGCCACGCCCTGCGGCCGCGGCTGCGCGATCGGGGCCAACTACCAGTCGCCCACGGTGCACCTGCCGCCGGCGCTGGGCACCGGCCGGCTCGACATCGTCTGCAACGCGATGGTGCACCGGGTGGTGCTGGGCGCGAACGGCAAGGCCCAGGGCGTGCGCTTCATCGACAAGACCAGCGGCGAGGAGTTCTCGGCCTCGGCGCGGGTGGTGGTGCTGGCCGCCAGCGCCTGCGAGTCGGCGCGGATCCTGCTCAACTCCAGGTCCGCCTCGTTTCCCGACGGGCTGGCCAACTCCAGCGGCAAGGTCGGCCGCTACCTCATGGATACGGTCGGCACCGACCTGTCCGGGCAGGTGCCGTTGCTGGAGAACCTGCCGCCGCACAACGAGGACGGCGCCGACGGCGGCCACATGTACGCGCCGTGGTGGCTGTACGGGGAGCAGCTGGCCGGCAGGTCCGGCTTCGCGCGCGGCTACCACATCGAGTTCGGCGGCGGCCGGCTCATGCCGGGGCTGGGCACCGGCGCCAAGCTCGAGTGGCTGACCGGCGGCAGCTACGGCAGGAAGTTCAAGCAGGAGGTGCGCCGCTACTACGGTTCCTTCGTCGGCTTCGCCGGGCGCGGCGAGATGATCCCCAACGAGCACTCGTACTGCGAGATCGACCCCGAGGCGAAGGACAGGTGGGGCATCCCGGTGCTGCGCTTCCACTGGCGCTGGTCCGAGCACGAGACCCGCCAGGCGGCGCACATGCAGCGCACCTTCGCCGCGATCATCGAGGCGATGGGCGGGCGCGTGCGCGGCGAGGTCGAGACCGACGGCGCCAGGGCGATCCAGAGCGGCGGCTCGGTGATCCACGAGGTGGGCGGGGCGATCATGGGCGCCGACCCCGCGGCCTCGGTGACCAATCGCTGGTGCCGCACCTGGGACGTGGACAACCTCTACGTCACCGATGGCGCGGTCTTCGCGTCCAACGCCGACAAGAACCCGACGCTGACGATCATGGCGCTGGCCTGGCGCGCCTCCGACCACATCCTGGCGCGCATGCGCCGCAGGGAGCTGTGATGGACCGGCGCACCTCGCTGAAATGGATGCTGGGCGCGGCGAGCACGCTGCCGCTGATGCAGCTGGTCGGCTGCAGCGCGCCGCCGCCGGCGATCGCACCGTCGGGCGTCGGCTACGGGACCGACCCGGACCTGCTGAAGCACTACGGGCCCGGCGTCCTGTGGCCGCTGACGCTGGGCGAGCACCAGCGGCGCGTCGCCACCGCCCTGTGCGACCTGATCGTGCCGGCCGACGCCGAAGGGCCGGGCGCGGTCGCGGTCGGCGTGGTCGATTTCATCAACGAATGGG
Organism: Luteimonas sp.; assembly: GCA_041905645.1. Lineage (GTDB taxonomy): Bacteria > Pseudomonadota > Gammaproteobacteria > Xanthomonadales > Xanthomonadaceae > Luteimonas. The sequence goes on along the minus strand of JAYRKR010000004.1, from coordinate 57,322 downwards.
TCAGCGCGCCGTATCCGCAGCAAATGCTGGATCGCAAGCTGGTCCTCGCCGGCTTCGAGTGGCTGGATGCCGAGGCCGGGCGCCGTTTCTCCCGCGACTTCGGCGGCGCCGGCGTGGAGCAGCGAAGCGCGATCTGCGACGACATCTGCGATGCGGCCGGGGCAGGGGAGCGTTTCAGGGAGGCCGCCGCATTCTTCGCGCGCTATCGCGACCTGACCATCGGCGGCTTCTGCACTTCGCCCGAGGGGCGGCGATACCTCGGATACGTCGGCAACGTGCCCTTGTCCAGCTTCGACGGGCCGCCGCCGGAAGTGCTCAAGCTCGTGGGCCTGGGCTGATGCCCGCAGTCGCGCGCCCCGCGGCGCCACGGGCATTGCGTGAGAAGAATTCCTCTCCCCGGCCGCCGGCGTGGCCGCGGAGGCGGGGCGACCATGTCGGTGGTAACCTCCGGTCTCCCGCGCGAAGCACATGCCGCCGGTCGAATCGGCCGCGTCCGCATCGGAAGCCGGCACGCCGGCGGGTGGCAGCCGGGCGACGGCGCGGCGCAGCTTTCATGACGAGGACGTGAGGAACGTGCCTGAACCGAAAGCGCAGGAAGTGGCTTCGCAATCGTCCGTGCCGGGATTTCCCCGGGGCGAAGGCGGCTCGTTCGCCGGGATGGCCCTGGAGCCTGCAGCGATCAGGAGGCGGATCCTCGCGGGCGCGGCCCGCGCCCGGGTGAGCGGCAAGCCTTCGTCGAAGGCGGCTCGGGCAATCCTGGTGCTGGCGTGCGCGCTGACGACGGCGGCCGCCGACCGGGACGCTGCGCCGCCGCTGCCGCCGCCCTCGGCGACCGAGGCATGGCGGCCGGTTCCGCCGGTGGTCGACGCGCCGGCCAACGGCGCCCCCAGCGATGCGACCGTGCTGTTCGCGGGCACCGGCACCGACGCCTGGCAAACCGACGACGGTCGCCCGATCGCCTGGAAGGTGGTCGACGGCGCGCTGGTGGTGGCGCCGGGCAGCGGCGACATCCGCACGCGCGAGGCGTTCGGCGATGTCCAGCTGCACCTGGAGTTCCGCACGCCCGCGCCCGCCCGCGGGCGGGGCCAGGACGCCGGCAACAGCGGTGTGTTCCTGATGGGCCGCTACGAGCTGCAGGTGCTCGATTCCTATCGCAACGAGACCTACGTCAACGGCCAGGCGGCCTCGGTGTACAAGCAATATGCGCCGCTGGTCAACGCCAGCCGGCCGCCGGGCCAGTGGCAGACCTACGACGTGCTGTTCCTGGCGCCGCGCTTCGACGGCGACGGACGCCTGCTCGCGCCCGCGCGCATGACGGTGCTCCACAACGGCGTGCTGGTGCAGCACGACGTCGCGCTGCGCGGCTCCACGGTCTACCAGGGCCTGCCCGCGTACGAGCCGCATGCCGCGCGCCTGCCGCTGCGCCTGCAGGACCACGGCAATCCGGTGGCATTCCGCAACATCTGGATCCGCGCGATCCCGCGACCGGAGGGGCAATGAACGCCGCATGCCTGTCGACGACCAGGCCGCCGCGCACGCCGGCGGCGCATCCGCGCATCGGCCACGGCCTGCGCTTGCGACGAGGGATCCTGGCCGGTGCCTGCCTGCTGGCGCTGGGCGGCTGCGCCGGTGCGCATGCCGCCTCCACGGCGACCAACCGGCTCAGCGCAGCCGAGGCCGATGCCGGCTGGCGGCTGCTGTTCGACGGCACGACGCTGGCGGGTTGGCGCGCCAGCGAGGCGCCGGGCTCGTTCAGCGTCCGCGACGGACGCATCGTGGTGCACGGCCCGCGCTCGCACCTGTTCTACGTCGGTCCGGTGGCGGACCACGATTTTCGCAACTTCGAACTGCAGCTCGACGTCATGACGTTTCCCGGCGCCAACTCCGGCGTCTACTTCCACACCGCCTGGCAGGACAGCGGCTGGCCCGCCCGGGGGTACGAGGTGCAGGTCAACAACAGCCATGAAGATCCCAAGCGCACCGGCGGCCTGTACGACGTCGAGGACAACTACCGGGCGCCCGCGAAGGACGAGGCCTGGTTCACCCTCCGCATCCGCGTCGAGGGCCGGCGCGTCCGTACCTACGTCGACGGCCGGCAGATCGTCGACTACACGCAGCCGCCGCACCCGCAGCGCCCGCCGGACATGAGCGGCCGGATGCTGGCGTCGGGCACCTTCGCGCTGCAGGCGCACGACCCGGGCAGCGAAGTGTTCTACCGCAATATCAAGGTGCGGCTGCTGCCGTGACCCCGCGCCTTCCTCCACGCCCCTGACGAGGACACTCCATGCAACCGCGCCGCCTGTTCGTCGCCAGCTGCATCGCCATCCTGGCCACCGCCATGTCCTTCGCCATCCGCGGCGACATCATGGGCGAGCTGGGGCAGCAGTTCGGGCTCGACAAGACCCAGCTGGGCTGGATCAGCGGCGCCGCGTTCTGGGGCTTCGGCCTGTCGATCCTGTTCGGCGGCACGCTGTGCGACCTGCTGGGCATGGGGCGCCTGCTGCGGCTGGCGGCGCTGGGGCACGTCGGCGGCGTGCTGCTGACCGTGTTCGCGACCGACTTCGCCACGCTGTTCGCCGCCACCGTGCTCATCGGCGTCGCCAACGGCTTCGTCGAGGCCGGCGTCAACCCGCTGGTCGCCACCCTGTACCGGGACGACAAGACCGCGCGGCTGGTCAAGCTGCATGCCTGGTTCCCGGGCGGCATCGTCGTCGGCGGCGTGCTCGCGTTCTGCTTCACGCAGATGGGCCTGCACTGGCGGCTCAAGATGCTGCTGATGCTGCTGCCCGCGGCGGTCTACGCGGTGATGTTCTTCGCGCAGCGGTTCCCGGACACCGAGCGCAAGGCGGCGGGCGTGTCGACCGGCGCGATGTTCGGGCAGCTCGGGCGGCCGCTGTTCCTGGTCGTGTTCGTCTGCATGTGGCTGACCGCGGCCACCGAGCTCGGCCCGGGACAGTGGATCAGCAACATCTTCAACGAGGTCATGCACAGCACGCTGCAGGCCGGCGTGCTGCTGCTGGTCTGGATCAACGGCATCATGTACCTGCTGCGGCAGTTCGGCGGCACCGTCGCGCACCGGCTTTCGCCGGTGGCGCTGATCGCCTGCACCGCACCGGTCGCCGCCGCCGGGCTGTGGCTGTTCGGGCGCGCCGACACGCCGGCCCTGGCGTTCGCCGCTGCCGCCCTGCTGGCGATCGGCACCGCCTTCTGGTGGCCGACCATGCTGGGCCTGACGTCCGAGCGCTTCCCGCGCGGCGGCGCGCTGGCGCTGGCGGTGATCGGCGCGGCCGGTGCGTTCTCGACCGCGCTGGCCGGACCGGTGATGGGCTGGATCAACGACACCTACGGCGCGGCGCGCGTGCTGCCGATCTGGGCGGTGCTGCCGGTGGCGATCGCGCTGGTCTTCGGCGCGATCCACCTCGTCGACCGCGCCCGCGGCGGCTATCGCATCGAGCGCGTGGACGCATGAAATTTGGCCGTCATCCCCGCGAAGGCGGGGATCCATGGACGTACGCTTGCTGAAATGCAGCGTCCCTGGATTCCCGCCTTCGCGGGAATGATGATTCCATTCCCATTCCCGGGTCCGGTGGTCTGCACGCCATGACCCTTGCAGGAGGTTCCATGTCCCGTCCGGTCGTCCTGTTCACCGGCCAGTGGGCCGACCTGCCGCTGGCCGAGCTGGCGCCGCTGGTCCGCGACATGGGCTACGACGGCGTGGAGCTGGCCAGCTGGGGCGACCACTTCGACGTGAAGCAGGCGCTGGATTCGCCAGGCTACGTGCGCGAGCGCTGGTCGCTGCTGGCCGCGCACGGGCTGGACTGCCATGCGATCTCCAACCACCTGGTCGGGCAGGCGGTCTGCGACCCGATCGACGAGCGCCACCGCGCGATCCTGCCGGCCGAGGTCTGGGGCGACGGCGATCCCGAAGGCGTGCGGCAGCGCGCGGCGGCGCGGATGATCGACACCGCCAGGGCCGCGCGCGCCTTCTTCGACGCGCGCCCGGGCGCGCCTGCCGGCGGCCGGCGCGCCGTGGTCACCGGCTTCACCGGCTCGTCGATCTGGCACGCCGTGTACGCGTTCCCGCCGACTTCGCAGGCCTACCTGCAGCGCGGCTACGACGATTTCGCGCGCCGCTGGCGGCCGATCCTGGACGCATTCGACGCGGCCGGCGTGGATTTCGCGCTGGAAGTGCATCCCACCGAGATCGCCTTCGACATCGCCAGCGCGCAGCGTGCGCTGGAGGCGGTGGAGTTCCATCCGCGCTTCGGCTTCAACTTCGACCCGTCGCACCTGGCCTACCAGGGTGTGAACTACATCGGCTTCCTGCGCCGCTTCGGCGAGCGCATCTTCAATGCGCACATGAAGGACGTCTGGTGGGGCCATGGCGACGGCAGCGTCGGCGTGTTCGGCGGCCACACCGATTTCGGCGACGCGCGCCGCCACTGGGATTTCCGCTCGGTCGGCCGCGGCGACATCCGCTTCGAGGACATCATCGCCGCGCTCAACGACATCGGCTATCGCGGGCCGCTGTCGGTGGAGTGGGAGGATGCGCGCATGGACCGCGTGCACGGCGCCGCCGAGGCGGCCGCGTTCCTGCGCCGGCTCGATTTCCCGTCCAGCGCCGTGGCCTTCGATGCCGCCTTCGACAAGGGCGGGCGGCGATGAGCCTCGGGCGCAAGCTGCGCTTCGGCATGGTCGGCGGCGGCCGCGGCGCCTTCATCGGCGCCGTGCACCGGATCGCCGCGCAGCTGGACGGGCAGGCGGAACTGGTCGCCGGCGCATTCTCGTCCGACCCGCAGCGATCGCGGGATTCGGCCGCGGACCTGTTCGTCGCGCCCGACCGCGCCTATGGCGACTACCGCGAGATGGCGGCCGCCGAGGCGGCGCGGCCGGCCGACGGGCGGCTGGACTTCGTCGTCGTCGTCACCCCCAACGACCAGCACTTCCCGGCGGCGACGCTGTTCCTCGAGCACGGCTTCAACGTGGTCTGCGACAAGCCGGCCACGCTGGACCTGCGCGAGGCGCTCGCCCTGCGCGAGACGGTCGCGCGCAGCGGCAAGGTGTTCGTGCTGACCCACAACTACGCCGGCAACGCGATGGTGAAGCAGGCGCGCGAGCTGGTGCGCGGCGGCGCGCTCGGCACGCTGCGCAAGGTGGTGGTGGAGTATTCGCAGGGCTGGCTGTCGCGCGAGATCGAGCGCGAGGGCCAGAAGCAGGCGGCCTGGCGCACCGACCCGGCGCGCAGCGGCGCGGCGGGCTGCCTGGGCGACATCGGCACCCATGCCGAGCACCTGGCGCGCTACGTCACCGGCCTGCGCATCGAGGCGCTGTGCGCCGATCTGAGCACCTTCGTGCCCGGCCGGCGCCTGGACGACGACGCCAACCTGCTGCTGCGCTTCGCCGGCGGCGCCCGCGGCGTGCTGCACTGTTCGCAGGTCGCGGCCGGCGAGGAGAACCGCCTGGCGCTGCGCGTCTACGGCAGCGAGGCATCGCTGGCATGGCGGCAGGAGCATCCCGACGAGCTGGTCGTCATGCGGCTCGATCGCCCGCGCGAGGTCCTGCACCGCGGCAACCCGTACCTCGGCGAGGCCGCGCGGAGGGCGGCGCGGGTGCCCGCCGGGCACCCGGAAGGCTACCTGGAGGCCTTCGCCAACCTCTATCGCGATGCCTTCCGCGCGATCATCGCCGAAGTGGGCGGCGCGCCCGGGCCCGCGGATCCCGATTTCCCGACCATCGACGACGGCGTCGCCGGCATGGCCTTCGTCGAGGCGGCGCTCCAGAGCCACGCCCGTGGCGGAAGCTGGACCAGCGTTGCAGCCGGATAGTCGCGACGCAGAGCGGTGCGGGCACGCCACGACAGGACTGACGCATGAATCCATACGCCGGAACCATCGCCTTCCCGCGCAGCGTCATCCTCCTTCTCGCCGTGGCCTTCGCGGGCGGCACGGCGGCGGACACGCCGGCCGGGAACGAGATGGCCGCATCGGCCGGGAAGGAGGAGTGGATCGCGCTCTTCAACGGCCGTGATCTCGACGGATGGACGCCGAAGATCACGGGGCAAGCGCTCGGGGACAACTTCGGCAACACCTTCCGCGTCGAGGACGGGCTGCTCAAGGTCCGCTACGACCGGTACAGGTCCTTCGACGGGAAGTTCGGGCACCTGTTCTACAAGGCACCGTTTTCCTACTATCGCCTGGTGGTCGAATACCGCTTCGTCGGCGAGCAGGCGTCGGGCGGCCCCGGGGACTGGGCCCTGCGCAACAGCGGCGTGATGCTGCATTCGCAGCCTCCTCGCACGATGGGGCGGGACCAGGACTTTCCCATTTCCATCGAGGCGCAGTTCCTCGGTGGCCTGGACGACGGCAAGGCGCGCCCGACGATGAACGTCTGCACGCCCGGGACGGAGGTCGTCCATGCAGGCTCGATCCTGCGCGGGCATTGCCTGGATTCCGCTTCGAGGACCTTCACCGGCGACCAATGGGTGCGCGCCGAGGTGCTCGTGCTGGGCAGCGGGCAGGTCACGCATTTCGTCGACGGCGAGAAGGTGCTCGACTATGCGTTGCCGCAGTTCGGCGGCGGCGACGTCGCCAATTTCGACCCGGCTTCCAAGCCCGACGGGAAGCTGATCGAAGGCGGCTACATCGCGCTGCAGAGCGAGTCGCATCCGATCGACTTCCGCAAGGTGGAGCTGCTCGACCTCGCCGGCTGCATGGATCGCGACGCGAGCAACTACAAGCGCTACTACGTCAAATCCGAGCCCGGACGCTGCGTGTACGCGAAAGGCCGGAAGCCCGCGAAGTGAGGGCAATCCCTCCCTGCGCTCGCCCAAGGCCGGCGGTGGCGGCGATCAGGCCGACGCGGCCTGCGATCGCGAAAGTCGGCGATGCGGAGAAGTGAAGCCGTTCGAGCTTCGCATTCACGGCATCGAGCGAAGGTACTCGTAGGCGACCTTGGCGGCATCGAGCTGGTTCATGCGGGAAAACGGCCCCTCCTGCTCGGCGAAGAAGTGCTGCACGCCCGCCTTCCTTCCCGCGGCGAAGATGGGACGGTAATCGACCGTGCCGCGCCCCAGTTCCGCTCCGGCCATGGCCGGCCGGCCGCCTTTCGCCGGCCGGGCCTCGCCGGCAGCCAGGTAATCCTTGATGTGCAGCATCGGGAACCGGCCCGGATGCCTGGCCAGGTAGTCCGCGGGCCGGTAGCCGGCGAACGCCATCCAGCCGCAGTCGATCTCGAACTTGACCAGGTCGCCGTCGGTCTCGCGCAGCAGGAAGTCGTAGCCGCTCGTTCCCTCGCCGACGTCGGCGAACTCGTAGTCGTGGTTGTGGTAGGCGTACTGCAGGCCGGCGCGCCTGGCCGCCTCGCCGATGCGATTGGCGAGTTCGGCGGTGCGCTTGGCCTCGTCGAGGCCGAAGTCCGATTCCCACGACACCTTGGGCGCGATGGCCGAGCGCAACGACGAGCTCGTGGCGAACTTCGCCCCGAGCGCGTGCGCATCGGCGAAGGCCGCCTCCAGGTTGGCCGGATCGAAGTCCAGGTGGGTGCTGGGGCAGGTCAGGCCGGCATCGTCGAGCATCCGGCGGTACTGCGCGGCCGACAGCTTGCCGCCCGCGTAGCACTCCACTTCCGTGAACCCGATCTGCCGGAGCTTCCTGAACGTGCCGGCGGGATCGTCCTCGAACGGCTGGTTGACCGCGTAGACCTGGATGCCGTAGGGCCTGTCCGGCGCGCCGGCGCCGAATGCGCGGCCGGGGAGCGCGGCCGGCACCAGCAGCGCGGCACCGCCCTGGATCGAGCGGGCGAGGAACTGTCGACGCGTCGTCTTGGTCATGGCGGACTCTTTCGATCGAGTGCACGGGACAAGCCACGGACATCATACGCGGACTTCCCGAGGTGCCGAACCGCCGTCGATCGAGGGCGCGCACCGCGCTTCCACCCCGTGGTCGGTCCGCGACCGAGCCCGCGCGCGCCGCCGCCGCGGCTCGCCCTCCGGGAAATTGCGCTAGCATCGCGCGAACGACGCATCCGGCGCTCGTCCCGGTCGACTGGAGGCAATGATGGCGCGATCCACGGATTACGACGCGATCGTGGTCGGCTCGGGCATCTCCGGCGGCTGGGCCGCCAAGGAGCTCACCGAGCGGGGCCTGCGCGTCCTGCTGCTGGAGCGCGGCCGCAACGTCGAGCACATCAAGGACTACGTCAACGCGACCAAGGCGCCCTGGGAATACCTGCACCGCGGCAAGGCCACCTATTCGATGGAGCAGGCGCACAGCGTGCTCAAGCGCGACCTGCTGGACGAGACCAACGTGGACGCCTGGGTGAACGAACAGGAGTCGCCGTACACGGAGGTGAAGCGCTTCGACTGGTTCCGCAGCTACCGGGTCGGCGGGCGCTCGCTGCTGTGGGGGCGCCAGAGCTATCGCTGGAGCGATTTCGACTTCGAGGCCAACGAAAAGGAGGGCATCGCCGTCGATTGGCCGATCCGCTACGCCGACCTCGCGCCCTGGTACGACCACGTCGAGAAGCATGCGGGCATCTCGGGCTCCCGCGAGGGCATGGCGCAGCTGCCGGACGGGCAGTTCCAGCCGGTCATGCCGTTGAACTGCGGCGAAGCGCTCGTCTCCGACCGCCTGCGCAATGCGTTCGGCGGCAGGCGCCGGATCATCCCCGGGCGCGCGGCGAACGCCACCCTGGCGCTGCCCGGACGCGCGCCCTGCCAGTACCGCAACGCCTGTTGGCTGGGCTGCCCGTTCGGCGGCTACTTCAGCACCCAGGCGTCCACGCTGCCGGCGGCGATGAAGACCGGCCGGCTCACGCTCAAGCCCTGGTCGATCGTGACCGAGGTACTGCTCGACAAGACCGGCAAGCGCGCCAGCGGGGTGCGCGTCATCGATGCCGTGACCGAGCAGGCCACCGACTACGGCGCGAAGATCGTGTTCCTGTGCGCCTCCACCCTCAATTCGGCCTGGCTGCTCATGCGCTCGGCGACCGACGTCTGGCCGGGCGGGCTGGGCAGCAGTTCGGGCGAGCTCGGCCACAACCTGATGGACCATCATTTCCGCTGCGGCGCGGAAGGCGAGATCGAGGGCCTGGCCGACAAGTACTACTACGGTCGCCGCCCGAACGGGTTCTACATCCCGCGCTATCGCAACCTGTTCGGGGACAAGCGCGACTACCTGCGCGGCTTCGGCTACCAGGGGGGCGCGAGCCGGGAGGGCTGGCAGCGCGCGGTTCGCGAGCTTGGGCTCGGGGCGCAGATGAAGGACGCGGCGACCACGCCGGGGCCGTGGGTGATCGGCACCAGCGCGTTCGCCGAGATGCTTCCCGCGCACGGGAACCACATCGCGCTCGACCCGGAAAAGCAGGACAAATGGGGCCTGCCGGTGCTGAAGATCGACTGCGCCCTGGGCGAGAACGAGCGGCTGATGCGCAAGGACATGATCAACGACATGGCGGAAATGCTCGAGCAGTCCGGCGTGAAGAAGGTCAAGACCTACGACGACGGCTCGTATCCCGGCGCGGCCATCCACGAGATGGGCACCGCGCGCATGGGGCGGGACCCGAAGACGTCGGTCCTCAACGCGCACAACCAGGTCTGGGACGCGCCCAACGTGTTCGTGACCGACGGCGCCTGCATGACTTCCTCGGCGTGCCAGAACCCGTCGCTGACCTACATGGCGATCACCGCGCGCGCGGCGAACTTCGCCGTGGACGAGCTCGACCGCCGCAACCTGTGACTGGGGCCACCATGAACACCTCATCCGAAAGCATGCCGTCGGAACCGGAGCGGAGCGGGGCGATCGGCCGGCGCGAGGCGATCCGCCGCATCGGCCTGCTGCTCGGCGGCGCGGCCCTGGCCGGCTGCGGCCGCGTCGAGGACGTGGACGCGGCGGCGGAGAAGGCGGCGCGCGCGCCCGCGGGGGCCGCCGTCGGCCGGTTCAGCGCCCGGGACGTCGCCTTCCTCGACGAGATCGCGGAGACGATCGTTCCCGCCACCGGCACGCCCGGGGCCAAGGATGCGAAGGTCGGCGCCTTCATGGCGCTGATGGTCAGCGACTGCTATGCCCCCGAGGAACAGGAAACCTTTCGCGACGGCATGCGCCGGGTCGACGAGGCCGCGAGGAAGGCGGCGGGCGTCGCCTTCGTGCAGGCCACTCCGCAGCAACGCCTGGCGGTGCTGACGGCGTTCGACCGGCAGGCGCACCGGCAGGCGTACGAGGCGGAGGCGGAAGAGCGCAGGCGCAAGGGGCTGTCGCCGCTGCCCCCGTACGGCTCCGCCGAAGCGGAAGAGGCGCCGATCGGCGGATCGGAGGCGCCTGCCCATTTCTTCCGCACGATGAAGGGGCTCGCGCTGCTGGGCTACTTCACTTCCGAGATCGGTTGCACCCGGGCGCTGCGCTACGTCGAGGTGCCGGGCCGCTACGATCCCTGCGTTCCCTACGTCGCAGGCACGCCGGCCTGGGCGGCGCACGCCTGACGACCCGCCTTTCCCCGGAAGCGGAGCAGAGGCTGTCGATTCGGGCGCGCGGCATCCGGCAAGAAAAAAGCCGGAACCCCCGCTTCATCGGGAATTCCGGCCTTTCCAGGCCCTCGTCGGGCCCTGTGTTGGTGGAGGTGGGCGGAATCGAACCGCCGTCCGAAGGCACTCCATCCCCGGCACTACATGCTTAGCGCTCCGTTGGGTCTCGCCTCCCGACAGCACGGCGCGCAAAGCGCATCTGGAGGCCAGCCCGTTTTGTTCAAGCCGCGGCTGACAGGCGGCCACCGCGGCCGGTTCCGTGATGATGACCCTACACCCGCGAGCACGGACACAAGCGGGTTCGGGGCTTACGCCTTAAGCGGCGAGAGCGTAGTTGTCGTCGTTGGCAACTATGAGTTTGCGGCTGGATTTACGAGGAAAGCTGCCCCCTCGGCATGCGCCAGGCGATTTCGCGACCCCCGTCGAAGCCAGTGCACCCCCGGGGCGTCGGTCACGCCGACCCGAGGAGTATAGGGGCGGGGACCGGCCACGCAAGCGCGGCGGCCGGCGCGGCGATGGGGTCCGTTCACGCCCGCCCGGGCCGTGGTCCGGGCTATGCTGAACGCGATGAAACTCTTCCGCGGCATCGACCTGGACCGGCTTGGCGCGCGCCTGAAGGTGCCGCTGCACGGCTACCTGCTGTCGGTGTTCGCGCTGGTGGCGTCGCTGCTGCTGGTCTGGCTGTACTGGCGCAGCGCCGAGCAGCGCGAGCTCAAGGCCGCGCAGGCGGAGTTCGCCGCCGAGACCGACGCGATCGCCGAGCTGCTGCGCCAGCGGCTGGCCAGCTACGAGCTCGTGGCGGGCGGCGGGGTGTCGCTGTTCGCGTCGGTGGACCGCCCCAGCGCGGGGCAGTGGCAGGGCTACGTGGACGCGCTCAGCATCGGCACCCGCTACCCCGACATGCTCGGGCTCGGCTACGCGCCCTACCTGGACCGCTCCGAGCTGCAGGCCCTCCAGCTGGGCATGCGCGACGCCGGCCAGGGCTTCTACGTGGTGAGGCCCGGCGGCGTGCGCGACCACTACGGGCCGATCCTCTACCTCGAGCCGAGGACGCCGGCCAACCGCAACGCGGTGGGCGTCGACATGTTCGCCGACCCGGTCCGCAACGCCGCCATGATCGCCGCGCGCGACCAGGCGGCGGTGCGGATCACCGGCCCGGTGGCGCTCGACCGCGACGCGGGCGGGCCGGTTCCCGGCGTGGTCATGTACGCGCCGGTCTACCGCTTCGGGACGCCGGCGACCCTGCAGGCGCGCCGCGCGGCGCTGCAGGGATGGGTGTACGCGCCGCTGGACGTGCGCGCCTTCATCGATGCGGCGCTGCGCACCGCCCGCCGCCACGTCGCGCTCACCATCCGCGACGGCGAGGGGAACGGTGCGACGCTCTATTCGGAGCCGCCGCCGGCGACGACGGGCGATGCGTCCGACGCCTTCAGCCGCACGATGTCGCTCGACCTGTACGGCCGGCGCTGGGAGCTCGGGTTCAGCGCCGACGCGCGGGCCGCGCTCGCCGAGCGCACGCCGGAGCTGCGCATGACGCTGGGCGCCGGCATCATCGCGTCGCTGCTGCTGTTCGGCGTCGCCCTGGTGCTGGCCAGGACCGAATCGCTGGCCGAGAAGAAGGCCGAGGTGCTCGCCGAGTCCTACCAGCGCAGCGAGCTGCGCTTCCGGAACGCGATGCGCTTCTCCGCCATCGGCCAGGCCCTGCTCGACCGCGGCGGGTCGATCGTCGACGCCAACCCCGCCCTGGCCTCGGTCTTCGGCACGAGCACGGACGCGCTGGTCGGCACGATGTTCGGCACGCACTTCATCGACGCGCACGACGCGGCCAGGCGCAGCCGCGAGTTCGCCGCGCTCGCCGAAGGCGTCTATCGCACCACCCGGCAGTGGCGGACCGCGTCCGGCGAGCTGCGCCACGCGCAGCTGACCTACGCGCCGGTGCCCGGCGAGATCGGCCAGGACGTGGCCAGCCTCGTCCAGGTCGAGGACATCACCGAGCACGTGCTCGCGCAGGCGCGCGAGCATGCGCTCAACCGCACCCTCGAGGCGCGGGTGGCGCTGCGCACGCGCGAGCTGACCCACGCCAACCAGGAGCTGGAGTCGTTCGCCTACAGCGTCTCGCACGACCTGCGCGCGCCGCTGCGCACCATCGAAGGCTTCAGCCGGCTGCTGGCCGAACGCTATTCGGCGGTCGTCGACGACACCGGGCGCGACTACCTGGCGCGCGTGCGCAACGCCGCCGGGCGGATGGACGACCTGATCGGCGCGCTGCTGAAGATGTCGCGCGTCAGCCGCGGCCCGCTGACGCTGGTGCCGCTCGACCTCGGGCAGATCGCGCGCGAGGTGGTCGCCGAGCTGCGCGTGGCCCAGCCCGAGCGCAAGGTCGAGGTGGAGGTCGAGCCCGGCCTGCATGCGGTCGGGGACGCGGCCCTGGTGCGCAACCTGCTGCAGAACCTGGTGGGCAACGCCTGGAAATTCACCTCCGGCACGGCCGATGCGCGCATCGTCGTGGGCAAAGAGGAGGCCGCCGGCGAGCAGGCCGCGTTCTTCGTGCGCGACAACGGCGCCGGCTTCCCGCAGGAATACGACGGCAAGCTGTTCCGCCCGTTCCAGCGCCTGCACAACCAGGAGCAGTTCGACGGCCACGGCATCGGCCTGGCCTCGGTCAAGCGCATCGTCGAGCGCCACGGCGGGACGGTCTCGGCGGAAGGGCGGCCGGGCGAGGGCGCCACGTTCCGCTTCACGCTGCCGCGCGAGGCGCCGGCGGGCTGACCTGGATCCGCGGGAGCGGCTTCAGCCGCGGGCTTTTGCTGCCCTGGTCGAGGAGCCAAAAGCACCCGGCGGTAGCCGCGCCCCCACACGGTTCGTCAGGCCACGCGGGG
>JAYRKR010000004.1:0-43917 GCA_041905645.1 Luteimonas sp. | reverse complement strand
GGCGGTTGGGCGGGCGGGCGAGGGCGCCAGGTTCCGATTCAGGCTGCCGCGCTTGGCGCCCGCGGGCTGACCTGAAGCCGCTCCCACAGACTGTTCGTCAGGCATCGCGGTTGTGGCGGCGCAGCAGGCGCTGCTTCTCGCGGGCCCAGTCGCGCTCCTTGCTGGCCTCGCGCTTGTCGTGGGCCTGCTTGCCCTTGGCCAGGGCGAGCTCGGCCTTGACCTTGTTGCCCTTCCAGTACAGCGCGGTGGGCACCAGGGTGTAGCCGTCGCGCTGCACCGCGCCGACCAGACGGTCGATCTCGCGCCGGTGCAGCAGCAGCTTGCGGGTGCGGCGGTCGTCGGCGACGACGTGGGTCGAGGCCGAGATCAGCGGGGTGATCTGGGCGCCGAACAGGAACAGCTCGCCGTCGCGCACCACCGCGTAGGCCTCGGTGATGTTGGCGCGGCCGGCGCGGATCGACTTCAGCTCCCAGCCCTGCAGCGCGAGGCCGGCCTCGAAGCGTTCCTCGAAGTGGTACTCGTGGCGGGCGCGCTTGTTCAGCGCGACCGTGCCGCCTCCGGTGCCCTTTCCCTTATCCTTGCCGCCTTGCTTGCCCATCGCGACATTCTCCCATGCGGTGGCGAGCGGGTGGGAGCGGGGCCATCGCCGATCGCCCGCGTTCCCGACTCCTCCCCCGGCTACCTGTTCCCGCCTCCGTCCCATGCCCACCATCCAGCGCAGCGCCCTCGTCGAGCACTCCGCCGCCCGCATGTTCGCGCTGGTGAACGACATCGCCGCGTATCCGCGCCGCTTCGAGTGGTGCGAGTCGGCGCAGGTGATCGAGTCCACCGAGGCGCGGATGGTGGCGCGTCTGGACCTGGGCTTCGGCGCGCTGCGCACCTGGTTCACCACCGAGAACACGCTCGCGCCTCCGCACCACATCGCGATGGCGCTGCGCGCCGGGCCGTTCAAGCGGCTGCACGGGCGCTGGCAGTTCCACGCCCTCGACGAGAGCGCGTGCAAGGTGGCGCTGACGCTCGATTTCGAGCCGCAGAACCGGCTGCTGGCGCCGGCCATGGCGCTGGGCTTCCAGGGCCTGGCCGACCGCATGGTCGACGACTTCGTGCGCGTGGCCGACCGCGGGGAGGGGTGATGGCGGCGCTGCGCGTGCAGGTCGTGCGCGCCTGGCCGCGACGCTTCGAGTCGGTCGAGCTCGAACTGCCGCCCGGCGCCACGGTCGCCGATGCGGTGTCGGCCAGCGGCCTCGCGCCCGGCGACGAGGCCGGCTGCGCGATCCACGGGGCGCGCGTCGACGCGTCGGCCGCGCTGCGGGACGGCGACCGCGTCGAGCTGCTGAGGCCGCTCCAGGCCGATCCCAAGGAGGCGCGGCGCCGGCGCGCGGCGGAGCGGCCCGGGCGCCCGCGCTAGGCGCGCATCAGCCGCCGCCCTTGCCCTTCTTCTTGTCCTTGGCGAGGTTGGGGCCGAAGGACTTGCGCAGCTCGCGCGAGAGCGCCTCGTCCTGCTCGGGGAAGTAGTCGCCGTCCCAGCGGGCCAGCGCGTCGTTCTCGAAGTACAGCACCAGGTTCTTGCGTTCCACGTGGCCCAGGCGGCCGGTCCGCTGCGTGGCGGTGTAGTCCCAGCGCTGGTTGTGGAACGGATCGGCGACCGACGGCGATCCCAGCAGCGTCAGCACCTGCTGCTTGCTCATGCCCGGCTGCAGCTGGTCGACGGCCGACTTGTCGAGCAGGTTGCCCTGGTAGATCGGCTGCCGGTAGATGATGCCGCAGCCGGAAACGAGGAACGCCAGGGCGAGGAGGATCAGGAGTTTGCGCATGGGGAAGCGGGGGCCGGAGACGCCGCCGATGATACACTCCCGCCACCCGCGACGGTGGCCGGCGACGGGGCGCGCGGACCATCGCCCGCGCGCGCCCCGGGCGCTTTTTCCCGCGGCTTCCCCGCCATGCAGGCGCGGACGGCCGGGGCGGGCGGGGCAGCCCCGCCGAACCGCCGGTGAATGGAGGCGTCATGGAATCGCAAGAGCTGCGCAAGGTCGGGCTGAAGGTGACGCATCCGCGCATGCGCATCCTGGAGCTGCTGGAGCAGAAGGGCTCGCAGCACCACATGACGGCCGAGGACATCTACCGCCAGCTGCTCGACAGCGGCGACGAGATCGGCCTGGCGACGGTGTACCGGGTGCTGACTCAGTTCGAGGCGGCGGGCCTGGTGCTCAAGCACAACTTCGAGGGCGGCACCGCCGTCTACGAGATCGACCGCGGCGGCCACCACGACCACATGGTCGACATCGACACCGGGCGGATCGTCGAGTTCGAGAGTCCCGAGATCGAGAAGCTGCAGCGCGAGATCGCCGAGCGGCACGGCTACCAGCTCGAGGAGCACTCGCTGGTGCTGTACGTGCGCAGGAAGCGCTGAGCCGCGGCTTTCCGGGTGCCCCGGCTGAGCGGGATGTCGCTGTGGGAGCGACGGAAGTCGCGACAGGCTTCCGCCGCTCCGCCGAGTCGCGACTTCCGTCGCTCCCACAGGGGCAGCGGGCGGGTCGTCGCCAGGGGCCTATCCGCTAGGACGCGTTGCGCAGCAGCCGCTTCGCCGCCGCGCGCGCCTCGCTGCTGACCTCGATGCCGCCGAGCATGCGCGCCAGCTCCTCCTGGCGCTGGCGCTCGTCGAGCGCCTGCACCGCGCTCTGGGTCAGCCCGGCCTGTTCGGACTTGCTGACGCGGTAATGCCGGTGCCCCTGTGCGGCCACCTGCGGCAGGTGGGTGACGCACAGCACCTGCCGGGTGTCGCCGAGCGCGCGCAGCTTCTGCCCGACGATCTCGGCGGTCGCGCCGCCGATGCCGGAATCGACCTCGTCGAACACCATCGTCGGCACCGCGTCGTGGCCGAGCGCGGCGACCTCGATGGCCAGCGAGATGCGCGAGAGCTCGCCGCCAGAGGCCACCTTGCGCAGCGGCCGCGGGGGCTGGCCGGCGTTGGCGGACACGAGGAATTCGACCCGTTCGCCGCCCTGCGGATCGGGACGGTCGCCCTCCACCGGCTCCAGCGCGACCTCGAAGCGGCCACCGCCCATGCCCAGCCCGGCGATCAGCGCGGTGGTGGCCTTCGACAGGGCCCGGGCGGCCTTGGCGCGGGCCTTGCCGAGCGCGTCGGCGGCTTCGCGCCACGCCGCCGCGGCCGCGGCGATCTCGCCGTCCAGCGCCTGCAGGCGCACCGCCGCGTTGCGCAGCGCGTCGAGCTCGGCGGCCAGCGCGTCGCGCTGCGCGGCCAGGCCCTCGGGCGCGACCCGGTGCTTGCGCGAGAGCTCGTGCAGCCTCGCCAGCCGGCGCTCGAGCTCCTCCAGCCGGGTCGGGTCGGCGTCGAGGTCGTCGCGGATCCGGGCGAGCAGGAGCCCGGCCTCGTCGACCTGGATCGCGGCGGCATCGAGCATGGCGTCGACCTCGCCCAGCCGCGGCTCGTGCTCCAGCACCCGCGACAGCTCGCCGCGCAGCTGCCGCAGCTGGCGGGGCAGCGCCGCGGCGCCGTCCCCGTCCAGGCGGGCGAGGGCGGCATCGCAGGCGGCGATCAGGCCGGCCGAGTGGGCCTGGCGGCGGTGCGCGGCGTCGAGCTCGGCGATCGACGCGGGGTCGATGGGCTCGCGGTCGAGCTCGGCGAGCTGGTGCTGCAGCCATTCGTCGCGCTCGACGACGTCGCCGGGGCGGCCCTCGCGGGCGCGGGAGAGCGTCTCGCGTTCGCGCAGCAGGGCGTTCCACCGGCCGGCGGCCGCGGCCACGCACGCGAGCGGCGCCTCGTGCCCACCGCAGGCGTCCAGCAGGGCCAGCTGGCTGGCCCGCGACAGCAGCGCCTGGTGCTCGTGCTGGCCGTGGATCTCCACCAGCCGGGCCGCGAGCGCGGCGAGCTGCGACAGCGTCGCCGGGCGGCCGTTGATCCAGGCGCGCGAGCCGCCGTCGGCGCGCAGCGTGCGGCGCAGCTGGCAGGCGTCGCCGTCGTCGAACTCCTCTTCGCGCAGCCACTGCCGGGCCCCGTCGCTGGCGCGCAGGTCGAATTCGGCGTGCAGCTCGGCGCGCCCGGCGCCGTGGCGGACCATGCCGCTGTCGGCGCGCTGGCCGGAGAGGAAGCCCAGCGCGTCGACCAGCAGCGACTTGCCGGCGCCGGTCTCGCCGGAAATGACGGTGAGGCCCGCGCCGAACTCGAGCTCGGCCGCCGTGACGACGGCGAAATCGCGGATGGCGAGGTGGGTGAGCATGGGATGCGGATTGTGCCGGTGCGGGATGGAAGCGGCCAAGGGGCGGGGCGCGTGGCTGGATACACGCCCCGGGTTGCAGGCGCTGAGACGGCCGCCGGCGCCGTGGCCGGGCTTTCGGTCCGGCACGCGCGCTTGCGCCGGTCCGCCATCGGACTTATATCCCGGGCATGACCCGCAGGATCGCCAGCGAAGGCAGCCTCGACCCGCGCACGCGGCAGCTGCTGCGCGCCCTGATCGGGCGCTACATCCGCGACGGCGAGCCGGTGGGCTCGCAGACGCTGGCCCGCCACGCCGGCCTGGACATCAGCCCGGCGACGATCCGCAACATCCTCGCCGACCTCGAGGAGATCGGCCTGCTGGCCGCGCCGCACACCTCCGCCGGGCGCGTGCCGACGGTGCGCGGCCTGCGCGTGTTCGTCGACAGCCTGATCGAGTGGAGGCAGCCGGCGGAGCGGCAGATCCAGATGATCCAGGAAGGGCTGGCCGCGCGCGCGTCGACCCAGGACGTGCTGCGCGAGGCTTCCTCGCGGCTGTCGGACATTTCCCGTTTCGTCGGCCTGGTGACGGTGCCCCGGCGCGACCGCTTCGCCTTCCGCCACATCGATTTCGTGCGCCTGGACGAGCGCCGGGTGCTGGCGATCCTGGTCTTCACCGACGGCGAGGTGCAGAACCGCGCCGTCGAGGTGCCGCGGCCGCTCTCGCCCGACGACCTCGAATGGATCGCCAACTACCTCAACCAGAACTACGCGGGCCTCGGCCTGGCCGAGATCCGCGAGCGGCTGGTGGCCGAACTGGAGGACCAGCGCCGCGAGGTCGACCGTCGCATGGCGGCCACCGTGGCCCTGGCCCAGGCCACGCTGGGGCAGGGCGAGGACGAGGACGTGCTGGTCAGCGGCCAGACCAAGCTGATGGGCGGGACGCAGGGGCTGGCCGACGTCGAGCGGCTGCGCGAGCTGTTCGAGGCCTTCCAGCGCAAGCACGAGCTGCTGCAGGTGCTCGAGGGCTGCCTGCGCGCCGACGGCGTGCGGCTGTTCATCGGCGAGGAGTCCGGCGTCACCTCGATGGAGCAGTGCAGCCTGATCGCCGCGCCCTACGCCAGCGGCGGCCGGGTGCTGGGCGTGCTGGGCGTGATCGGCCCGACCCGGATGGACTACGACCGCGTCATCACCACCGTGCAGGCGACCGCCCAGGCCCTCTCCCGGACGATGTCGGAACGGGTGGGGTGAGCAAGCGCGCTCAGCCAATGCCCTATCGGCATTGGCTGCGCTTGCGAACGACCGGCCATGGATGGCCGGGCAGGACGATCCGGAGCCCAAGAAGTCGCGCCACGGATGGCAACCGTGACGTCCCGAGTGCGACGCAGGACCCCGTGGCAGCGGCTGCAGATGCGAACGTCCGGCCACGGTGAAGGCAAGACGCCTGCGCGGCACCGCCTCGCGCCTTGAACGCCCTGCGCGCTGCGCAGGCCGGGCGATCCGACCCGGGATGTCGTGCCATGCAGGGGGCGGCGATGAATTGCCGAATGCGCTCCCCCGTCTTCCCGGGCGCAGCGAAGGATCTTCGTTTCCGGGGACCGATCCCGGCCGTGCCCGGTCCGCATGATCCGGGCCCGGCGACCGGCCAGCCCTGCGGGCCGCGCCCAGGAGAGTCGCTGACGCAGCCGGCCCCCGCCGCCGAGAACCGATTCCGCAGTCCAGGGGTTGGATTCCGCGCCCAGGCCCCTACATCGACCCGCGAACCCGCGCCGGATCCCTCCGGCGCCTGCGCGACGACCGCTACCCGGACCTTCCACCGACCCGATGACCATGCACCCAGAACGAGACGACGTCACCATCCCCGACACCGGCACCGACGCCGCCAACGGGCCATCCCCGGAAGATCGCATCGAACGGCTCACCGCCGAGCTCGAGCAGCTGCGCGCGCAGTCGCTGGTCGAGCGCGCCGAGCTCGAGAACCAGCGCAAGCGCCTGGAGCGCGACGTCCGCAACGCCTGCCGCTTCGCCAACAAGCAGCTGCTGGGCGACCTGCTGCCGGTGTTCGACAGCCTCGAGGCCGCGCTGGCCAACGCCCCCGACGCCGACCCGCTGCGCGACGGCGTGGTGCTGATCCTGCGCGAGCTCGGCCGCGTGGCCGAGAACAACGGCCTGGTCGAGGTCGCGCCCGCCCCCG
Source organism: Luteimonas sp. (assembly GCA_041905645.1). GTDB lineage: Bacteria > Pseudomonadota > Gammaproteobacteria > Xanthomonadales > Xanthomonadaceae > Luteimonas. The sequence continues at coordinate 37,510 of JAYRKR010000004.1, read as the reverse complement.
GGGACGCCTTCGACCCGGCCCACCACCAGGCCATGAGCGTGGTCGAGGCGCCGGGCATCGCGCCGCACGCGGTGGCGCAGCTGTTCCAGAAGGGCTTCATGCTCCACGACCAGCTGCTGCGCCCGGCGCTGGTGGCGGTCGCCAAGGGCGACTGACCGGCGGCCGGTGGCCGCCCGCGGCGGCGCTTGAACCGACCCGGCCAGGCCCCAGATAGCGTTCATCGGCGGTTCGACCGCCCAACCGACAAGAAATTCCGAGAGGGACAACAGCAATGGCAAAGATCATCGGCATCGACCTCGGCACGACCAATTCGTGCGTGGCGATCATGGAAGGCGGCAAGGCCCGGGTCATCGAGAACAGCGAGGGCGACCGCACCACGCCGTCCATCGTGGCCTGGACCAAGGACGGCGAGGTCCTGGTCGGCGCCTCGGCCAAGCGCCAGGCCGTGACCAACCCCAAGAACACCTTCTACGCGGTGAAGCGCCTGATCGGCCGCAAGTTCACCGACGCCGAGGTGCAGAAGGACCTCGGCCTCGTCCCCTACGCCATCACCCAGCACGAGAACGGCGATGCCTGGGTGGCGCTGGCCGACGGCAAGAAGCTGGCGCCGCAGGAAGTCTCCGCCAAGGTGCTGGAGAAGATGAAGAAGACGGCCGAGGCCTACCTCGGCGAGACCGTCACCGAGGCCGTGATCACGGTGCCGGCCTACTTCAACGACTCGCAGCGCCAGGCGACCAAGGACGCCGGCCGCATCGCCGGCCTGGACGTCAAGCGCATCATCAACGAGCCGACCGCGGCCGCGCTCGCCTACGGCATGGACAAGAAGGGCGGCGACCGCAAGGTCGCGGTCTACGACCTCGGCGGCGGCACCTTCGACGTGTCGATCATCGAGATCGCCTCGGTCGACGGCGAGATGCAGGTCGAGGTGCTGTCCACCAACGGCGACACCTTCCTCGGCGGCGAGGACTTCGACAAGCGCGTCATCGACTACCTGGTCGACGAGTTCAACAAGGACCAGGGCATCGACCTGCGCAAGGACCCGCTCGCGCTGCAGCGCCTGAAGGACGCCGCCGAGCGCGCCAAGATCGAGCTGTCCAGCTCGCAGCAGACCGAGGTCAACCTGCCGTACGTGACGGCCGACGCCTCGGGCCCGAAGCACCTGAACATCAAGCTGACCCGGGCCAAGCTCGAGGCGCTGGTGGACGACCTGGTGAAGAAGACCATCGAGCCGTGCCGGATCGCGCTCAACGACGCCGGCCTGCGCGCCAGCGACATCGGCGAGGTGATCCTGGTCGGCGGCCAGACCCGCATGCCGAAGGTGCAGCAGGCCGTGGGCGAGTTCTTCGGCAAGGAGCCGCGCAAGGACGTCAACCCGGACGAGGCCGTCGCCATCGGCGCCGCGATCCAGGGCGGCGTGCTCGCCGGCGACGTCAAGGACGTGCTGCTGCTCGACGTGACCCCGCTGAGCCTGGGCATCGAGACCCTGGGCGGCGTGTTCACCAAGATCATCGAGAAGAACACCACCATCCCGACCAAGGCCTCGCAGACCTTCAGCACCGCCGAGGACAACCAGTCCGCGGTGACCGTGCACGTGCTGCAGGGCGAGCGCGAGCAGGCCCGCTTCAACAAGTCGCTGGCCAAGTTCGACCTCACCGGCATCGAGCCGGCGCCGCGCGGCATGCCGCAGGTGGAGGTGTCGTTCGACATCGACGCCAACGGTATCCTGCACGTCTCGGCCAAGGACAAGAAGACCGGCAAGGAGCAGAAGGTCGAGATCAAGGCCGGGTCCGGCCTGTCGGACGACGAGATCCAGCGGATGGTGGCCGACGCCGAGGCGCACCGCGAGGAGGACCAGAAGTTCCACGACCTGGTCACCGCGCGCAACCAGGCCGACGCCCTGATCCACGGCGCGCGCAGCGCGATCAAGGACAACGGCGACAAGGTGCCGGGCGACGTGATCGGCCGCGTCGAGGGCGCCATCGCCGAGGTCGAGACCGCGATGAAGGGCGACGACAAGGCCCAGATCGAGGCCAAGACCAAGGCGCTGGAGGAGGCTGCGCAGTCGCTGTTCGCGGCCGCCGCCGCCGCCCAGCAGGCGCCGTCGGGCGAGGAGGGCGCCGCCGGCGGCCCCGAGCAGAAGAACGACGACGTCGTCGATGCCGAGTTCACCGAGGTCAAGGACGACGAGAAGAAGCAGTGATTGGTGATCGGTGATTCGTGATTGGAAGAAGCGGGGTCGCGGCCCCGCTTTTTCCGTCACGGAACGCCGGATCGCTTTTGCTTTTCCGAATCACCGATAACGAATCACGAATCACGGCTCCATGAGCAAACGCGACTACTACGAAGTCCTGGGCGTCCCCCGCGACGCCGGCGACGACGACCTCAAGAAGGCCTATCGCCGCTGCGCGATGAAGCACCACCCGGACCGCAACCCCGGCGACAAGGCCGCGGAGGCCGCGTTCAAGGAGTGCAAGGAGGCCTACGAGGTGCTGTCGGACGGCGGCAGGCGCCGCCTGTACGACCAGCACGGCCACGCCGCGTTCGAGCACGGCATGGGTGGCGGCGGCCCCGGCGCCGGCTACGCCGACATGGGCGACATCTTCGGCGACATCTTCGGCAACATCTTCGGTGGCGGCGGTGCGCGCGCGCCGCGGCGCGGGGCCGACGTCGGCTACGTCATGGAGCTCGACCTCGAGGAAGCCGTCGCCGGCACCGAGCGGCGGATCGAGATCCCGACCCTGGCCGAATGCGGGCCGTGCAAGGGCACCGGCTCGGACGACGGCAAGCTCGAGACCTGCGCGACCTGCCACGGCCGCGGCCAGGTCCGGTTCCAGCGCGGCATCTTCTCGATGCAGCAGCCCTGCCCGCAGTGCCACGGCCGCGGCCAGACCTTTCGCAGCCCGTGCCCGACCTGCCACGGCGCGGGGCGGGTGGAGGAGGAGAAGGTGCTGTCGGTGAAGATTCCGGCGGGCGTCGACAACGGCGACCGCATCCGCCTGTCCGGCGAGGGCGAGGCCGGTCCGCCGGGATCGCCGCCGGGCGACCTGTACGTGGAGATCCGCGTGCGCCCGCACGAGATCTTCGTGCGCGACGGCGACGACCTGCACTGCGAGGTGCCGATCCGGATCTCCCAGGCCGCGCTCGGCGACGTGGTGCGCGTGCCCACGCTCGACGGCGAGGCCGAGATCCGCATCCCCGCCGAGACCCAGACCGGCAAGGTGTTCCGCCTGCGCGACAAGGGCGTGAAGTCGGTGCGCAGCCGCGCCCCGGGCGACCTGTACTGCAAGGTGGTGGTGGAGACGCCGGTCAACCTGACCGCCGAGCAGCGCGAGCTGCTGGACAGGTTCGAGGCCACCTTCGTCGGCGAGGGCGCGCGGCGCCATTCGCCGAAGTCGAGCACCTTCTTCGACGGCGTGAAGGGCTTCTGGGACCGGATGGTCTCCTAGCCCCGGCGCGAAGCCCCTGTAGGAGCGACGGAAGTCGCGACAGGTTTCCGAGGCTGGCGATGTCGCGACTTCCGTCGCTCCCACAACAGCGAGCAGCTTCCCCTTGCGACGGCCGGCGCTCTCACCCGGTCAACGATGGCTCGCGCTGTCCCCGCGCCGCGCGCCCCAGCGCCGGTCCAGCGCGCCCGCCAGCTTCTTGACCATGCGCGAAAAGCGGCCGCGGCGCAGCTTGCGCTCCGCGTCCCGCGCGCTGGCCAGCCAGGCGACCTGCACCACCTTGCGCTCGCCCTCGAAGGGCAGGTGGCCGTGCCAGGAATCGTCCGAGCGACGGAACGCCACCAGGGTGCCGTACAGCGGGCGGATCTCGGGCGCGGCCATCGCCCCGATGTCGCCGCCGCCGCGCAGCAGCCGCAGGCAGCCGTCGCTGGTGTCGGGCCAGTCGGGGTTGAGGTAGAGCAGGGCGGTGGCGACCTTCGAACGGCTGTCGGTGTGGATGGTGCCGTGCCGGCGGTTGACCGAATCGCTGAGCGTGACGATCGAAGGCATCGCCGCCAGGCCGGGGATGCCGAGCCTGCGGCCGATGGCGTCGGCGATGCCGCCGCCCTTGAGCTCCTCCACCAGCCCGCGCAGCGCCGGGCCGCAGTCCTGCTCGCGGTAGGGGAAGAAGCCCGCGCTGCCGTAGCGCGGGAAATCCCGCAGCAGCGCCTCGCGGTCGTCGTCCGCGAGCTGCGCGGGCGCGACGAGGAAGGCGAAGGGGGCCTGCGCGACCAGCACGTCGGCGCGTTCGAGGCGGGTCGGGTCGAGCATCGCTGGGCAGGCAGGGTACGGCGTCGCGCGCAGTCTAGCGCCCGTCGCGTTATCGCTTCGCTAGGACTTGTCGCCTCCGCGGCCTGCCCGTAGCCTGCGCGCATGGGCGAACCGACCCGATTGCTGATCCACGGCGCCGGCGGCCGCATGGGCCGGGCCCTGCTGCGCCTGTGCGCCGGGCGCGGTGACTGCGCCGTGGTCGCGGCGGTCTCGGCGCGCCCGCCCGCGCAGCGGGTCGTCGAGGGCGTCGCGTGGTTCGCGGCGGCCGAACTGGCGGGCGTGCCGGAATTCGACGTCGCGATCGACTTCAGCCTGCCGGCGGGCTTCGATGCCGTCCTCGGCGCGTGCCTGGCGCGCGGCGCCGGCCTGGTGTCCGGCACCACCGGCCTGTCCGACGCGCAGCGCGGCGCACTGGCCAACGCCGGCGAGCGGATCCCGGCGCTGTGGGCCGCCAATTTCAGCCTCGGCGTCGCGATGCTCGAGGAGCTGGTCGAGCGCGCCGCCGCCGGCCTGCGCGGCTGGGACTGCGACATCGTCGAGATGCACCACGTCCACAAGCAGGACGCGCCCTCGGGCACGGCGCTCGCGCTGGGCGCGGCCGCCGAGCGCGGCGGGGCGCGGCCGCGCTACGCCAGCCTGCGCGCCGGCGACATCGTCGGCGAGCACCTGGTGCAGTTCGCGACGGCCGGCGAGCGCGTCGAGCTGGTCCACCGCGCCGGCAACCGCGACATCTTCGCCGCCGGCGCACTGCACGCGGCGGTCGGGCTCGCCGGCCGCGGCCCGGGCCTGTACCGGCTGCGCGACCTGCTGGCCTGACCGCGCACCACGCCGGTCAGCCGAAGCCGCCCATCCCCGCGACGATCCCGAAGCACGCGGCCACCAGCAGCAGGGCCACCGCCACCAGCAGGCCGAAGCCGACCAGGATCCCGAGCGCGGTCCGCGTGCGCCCCCGCGAGGCCAGCCAGAGCCCGAGCGCCAGCGCCGCCGCCCACGGCAGCAGCGCGGGAATGGCGAACATCGGCGCGGCGTAGGTCCAGTCGGGCACCGCCGCCAGGATGGCGACGCGCAGGACCCACGCGACGATGCCGCCGCCCACCAGGCAGGCGAAGAACAGCCCGATGCCCGCGCCCAGCGAGCCGCGCGGGTCGGGGCCGGCCGCCGCCGGTTTCCGCCCGGCCAGCGGCGCCTGCGGCGGCGTGTACGGTGCCCGGTCCTCGCTCATGCAGTGGCCTCCGTCGCGTTGCCGGCATCGACCTGCGCGCGCAGCCGGTCGAGCTTCCGCCGCAGCCCGTCGCGGTAGAACAGGTTGAAGGTGTCGAACGGCACGATCGTGCCGTCGGGCTGGGCGATGTGCACGCAGCTCTTCTTCACCGAGCGCAGGTCGAAGCCCTCGGCGTCGATGAAGGCCATGATCAGCACCCGGAACACGTTGCGGTAGCCGAGCCTCTCCGGCGCCTGCACCTGCGGCAGGCAGCACAGCAGGTCGGACAGCGAGCACGCCTGCGACTGCGGCGAGTGGTTGGTGGCGAACAGCCTGAACACCGCCTCGCGCAGGCCGTCGTCCTTCTCCAGCACGATCGAGTTGCGGCCGCCCTCGATCAGCACTTCGGGCGGCACCAGCCCGGTCAGCGGCACGAAGCGTTCGCCGAGCTTGAGCGCATAGGCCATCGCCAGGCTGTCGGGATGGCAGGGCACCGGGATCAGGTCCTCGGCGCGGAACAGGTCGCTTTGCTCGAGGATGCCGCGACGCACCTCGGTCAGCGTCAGCCGGTCGCGGGCCGGGTCGTAGCCTTCGGTGCGGCCGGCGTTCTGGATCGGCTGGAAGGTCACGCCGCGCACGCAGGGCTGGGCGCGTGCGAACTCGATGATCTCGCCCAGCTCGCCGTCGTTGAGGCCCTTCTTCACCGTCACCACGAGCGTGGTCGAGACGTCGTGGCGGTTGAGCGCCTCCAGCGCGCGCAGGCGGACCTCGCGCAGGCGCGCGCCGCGCAGCGCCTGGTGCACCTCGTCGCGCAGCGAGTCGAACTGCAGGTACAGCTCGAAGCCCGGCATGTACCCGGCCAGGCGTTCGGCGAAGCCGGCTTCCTTCGCGATCCGCAGCCCGTTAGTGTTCACCATCAGGTGCTTGATCGGCCGCGCCTTGGCGGCGTCGAGGATGGCGAAGAAGTCGGGATGCAGGGTCGGCTCGCCACCCGAGACCTGCACCACGTCCGGCTCGCCCTCGTTGGCGACCACCGCGTCGAGCATGCGCTCGATCGTGGCCAGGTCGCGGAAGCCGGGGCGGTGCGGGCCGGAGTCGGCGTAGCAGACCGGGCAGCGCAGGTTGCAGTGGTCGGTGACCTCGACCAGGGTCAGGCAGCTGTGCTGCATGTGCTCCGGGCACAGGCCGCAGTCGTAGGGGCAGCCCCAGCGGCGCTCGGTGTTGAAGCGCTGCGGCAGCTCCGGCGGCTTGATGAAGCGCTCGCGGCACATGCGGTAGTAGTCGACGTCGTCGGCGAGCAGCACGCGCTGGCGGCCATGCTGCGGGCACCACTTGTCCATGTACACGCGGCCGTCCTTGAACAGGATGCTGCCCTCGACCCGGCGCAGGCAGGTCGAGCACACCGAGACGGCGCTGTCGTAGAACAGGTACGGCCTCAGCTTCGCGCCCATGCCAACGTCCGTGCGATCCGTGGGAGGTCGCGCCGATAGTAGACCAGGCCGGCGATGCACAGCAGTTGCAGCCCGGAGAACAGGCCCAGGTAGTGCAGCGGGATCGGCCGGATCCACTCGACCAGCAGCCGGTAGCCGAGGTAGCCGGCGAGGAAGGCGCGGAAGCGGTCGCCGTCGCGCTCGAACCGCGCCCGGCGCGCCGCGATCCATCCGCCCCACGCGAGCAGGAACGCGATCTCGTACAGCTGGGTGGGATGCCTCGGGATTCCGTCGCCGAAGTCCACGCCCCAGGGCAGCGACGTCGGGTTGCCGTAGGTGTGGTCGTCCAGCCCGGCGAGGAAGCAGCCGATCCGGCCGATGCACATGCCGGCCACCAGCGGCAGCACGAAGGCATCGCCGGTGGAGCCGCACACGCCGTCCAGGCGCTTGGCCAGCTCCACCCCGCACAGGCCGCCGAGCAGGGCGCCGATGATCGACTTGCCTTCCAGCAGCCGGCGCCAGTCCGGGAAGCCCGCGAAGGCATAGGCCGGGTCGTACAGCCAGTACGAGAGCTTGCTGCCCAGCGCCGCGCCGATGATGGCCCCGGCGGCCACCGCGATCGCCTGCTCGCGCCCGGACAGCGCAGGCAGCGCCAGCCGGCGCCGCTGGCGCAGGTACAGCCGGAATCCCACCGAATAGGCCGCGACCTCGAACAGCGTATGGATCCAGTAGGGCGCGAGCGGCATCGGCGCAGTGTAGGGGACGCGGGAAACGCTGGCGGAGCCGGCCCCGCGCAGGTATCATTCCCGCTCGCCTGATTCCACACGCCTCCGGCCGGTCCAGCACCGCGTCGGCGGTTTTTTGCAACCCGACGTAGGCGAATCCCCCGTGACAGACACCGCAATCCTCGCCCTCGAAGACGGCACCGTGTTCGAGGGCGCATCCGTGGGCGCGCCCGGCCTCTCGGTCGGCGAGGTGGTGTTCAACACCGCCATGACCGGCTACCAGGAAATCCTCACCGATCCCTCCTACGCGCGGCAGATCGTCACCCTGACCTATCCGCACATCGGCAACACCGGCTGCACGGCCCAGGACGACGAGGCCGCGCAGGCCTGGGCCGCGGGCCTGGTGGTGCGCGACGTACCGCGCCGCCCCAGCAGCTGGCGCAGCGAGACGCCGCTGCCGGCATGGCTGCGCGCGCGCGGCATCGTCGCCATCGCCGGCATCGACACGCGCAGGCTCACCCGGCTGCTGCGGGACCGTGGCGCGCAGAACGGCGCGCTGATGGCCGGCGACGTGGATCCCGACAAGGCGGTCGAGGCCGCGCGCAAGTTCCCCGGCCTGAAGGGCATGGACCTGGCGAAGGAAGTCAGCGTGCGCGAGCCCTACCGCTGGAATGCCGGCCAGCTCGACCTCGACCGCAACGCCTTCGTCGAAGGCGGCGGCCGGTTCCGCGTGGTGGCCTACGACTACGGCATGAAGCGCAACATCCTGCGCATGCTGGCCGAGCGCGGCTGCGACGTGACCGTGGTGCCGGCGCAGACTCCGGCCGCCGAGGTGCTGGCGATGCGGCCCGACGGCGTCTTCCTCTCCAACGGCCCCGGCGATCCCGAGCCCTGCGACTACGCAGTCGCGGCGATCCGCGAGTTCATCGACCGCAAGGTCCCGCTCTACGGCATCTGCCTCGGCCACCAGCTGCTCGGCCTGGCGATCGGGGCGAAGACGCTGAAGATGAAGTTCGGCCACCACGGCGCCAACCACCCGGTGATCGACGTCGACAGCGGGCAGGTGATGATCACCTCGCAGAACCACGGCTTCGCGGTCGACGAAGCGACGCTGCCCGCCAACGCGCGCGTCACCCACCGCTCGCTGTTCGACGGCTCCAACCAGGGCATCGCCCTGGCCGACGCGCCGGCGTTCAGCTTCCAGGGCCATCCCGAGGCCTCGCCGGGGCCGCACGACATGGCGCCGCTGTTCGACAGGTTCATGGCTGCGATGGAGAAGCACTGAGATGCCAAGGCGCAGCGACCTCGAGACCATCCTCATCATCGGCGCCGGCCCGATCGTCATCGGCCAGGCCTGCGAGTTCGACTACTCCGGCGCGCAGGCCTGCAAGGCGCTGCGCGACGAGGGCTACCGGGTGGTGCTGGTCAACAGCAACCCGGCCACGATCATGACCGACCCTGAGATGGCGGACGCGGTCTACATCGAGCCGATCAACTGGCAGACGGTCGAGAAGATCATCGCCAAGGAAAGGCCCGACGCGCTGCTGCCGACCATGGGCGGGCAGACCGCGCTCAACTGCGCGCTCGACCTGGCCGACAACGGCGTGCTCGAGAAATACGGCGTCGAGCTGATCGGCGCCAAGCGCGAGGCCATCCGCATGGCCGAGGACCGCGAGCTGTTCCGCGTGGCGATGCAGGAGATCGGCCTGGAGTGCCCGAAGGCCGAGGTCGCCCGCAGCTTCGAGCAGGCGGTGGAGATCCAGGCCAGGGTCGGCTACCCGACCATCATCCGCCCCAGCTTCACCCTCGGCGGCAGCGGCGGCGGCATCGCCTACAACCGCGAGGAATTCGAGGACATCGTCAAGCGCGGCCTCGAGCTATCGCCCGTGCACGAGGTGCTGGTCGAGGAGTCGGTGCTGGGCTGGAAGGAGTTCGAGATGGAGGTGGTCCGCGACACCGCGGACAACTGCATCATCGTCTGCTCGATCGAGAACCTCGACCCGATGGGCGTGCACACCGGCGACTCGATCACGGTCGCGCCGGCGCAGACGCTCACCGACAAGGAGTACCAGCGCCTGCGCGACGCCTCGATCGCGGTGCTGCGCAAGATCGGCGTCGACACCGGCGGCTCCAACGTGCAGTTCGGCATCAATGCCCAGACCGGCCGGGTGGTGGTGATCGAGATGAACCCGCGCGTCTCGCGCTCCTCGGCGCTGGCGTCGAAGGCCACCGGCTTCCCGATCGCCAAGGTCGCGGCCAAGCTGGCGGTGGGCTACACGCTCGACGAGCTGAAGAACGAGATCACCGGCGGGCTGACCCCGGCCTCGTTCGAACCGACGATCGACTACGTCGTCACCAAGATCCCGCGCTTCGCCTTCGAGAAGTTCCCGCAGGCCGATTCGCGCCTGACCACGCAGATGAAGTCGGTGGGCGAGGTGATGGCGATCGGCCGCACCTTCCAGGAATCGCTGCAGAAGGCCCTGCGCGGGCTGGAGACCGGCAAGGCCGGGCTCGATCCCACCGGGCTGGACCTGTCCAGCGAGGAGGGCCTGGCCACGCTGCGCCGCGAGGTCAAGGAGGCCGGCCCCGAGCGGCTGTTCCACCTCGCCGACGCCTTCCGCGCCGGCATGTCGGTGGAGGAGGTGTTCGCGCTGTCGTTCGTCGATCCCTGGTTCCTCGACCAGGTCGAGGAGCTGGTGGCGACCGAGCACGAGGTTGCCGCCGCCGGCGTGGACGCGCTCGACGCCCGCAGGCTGCGCGCGCTCAAGCGCATGGGCTTCTCCGACGCCCGCCTGGCGCAGCTGGTGCAGGTCGACGAGAAGGCGATCCGCGCGCTGCGCCGCGCCTTCGGGATCAAGCCCGTCTACAAGCGGGTGGACTCGTGCGCGGCCGAGTTCGCCACCACCACCGCCTACCTGTACTCGACCTACGAGGACGAATGCGAGGCGCAGCCGACCGGCCGCGAGAAGATCATCGTGCTCGGCGGCGGGCCGAACCGGATCGGGCAGGGCATCGAGTTCGACTACTGCTGCGTGCACGCGGCGCTCGCCCTGCGCGAGGACGGGTTCGAGACCATCATGGTCAACTGCAACCCGGAGACCGTCTCCACCGACTACGACACCTCCGACCGGCTGTACTTCGAGCCGCTCACGCTCGAGGACGTGCTGGAGATCGTCGAGCTGGAGAAGCCCAAGGGCGTGATCGTGCAGTACGGCGGGCAGACCCCGCTCAAGCTCGCGCGCGCGCTGGAGGCCAACGGCGTGCCGATCATCGGCACCTCGCCGGAGAGCATCGACCTGGCCGAGGACCGCGAGCGCTTCCAGCAGCTGGTCACCAAGCTGGGCCTGCTGCAGCCGCCCAACCGCACCGCGCGCAACCCGGACGAGGCGCTGGCGCTGGCGCGCGAGATCGGCTACCCGCTGGTGGTGCGCCCGAGCTACGTGCTCGGCGGCCGCGCGATGGAGGTCGTGCACGCCGACGCCGACCTGAGCAAGTACATGCGCGACGCGGTCAAGGTGTCCAACGACTCGCCGGTGCTGCTCGACCGCTTCCTCGACAACGCGGTCGAGGTCGACATCGACGTGATCGCCGACAGCACCGGCGCGGTGCTGATCGGCGGCGTGATGGAGCACATCGAGGAGGCCGGCGTGCACTCGGGCGACTCGTCGTGCTCGCTGCCGCCGTACTCGCTCTCGCCCGCCACCCAGGCGCGCCTGCGCGAGCAGGTGGTGGCGCTGGCGCGCGCGCTCGACGTGGTCGGGCTGATGAACACCCAGTTCGCGGTCCAGGTCGGCGCCGACGGCGAGGACGTGATCTACCTGCTGGAGGTCAACCCGCGCGCCTCGCGCACGGTGCCGTTCGTGTCCAAGGCGACCGGGCGGCCGCTGGCCAAGATCGCCGCGCGCTGCATGGCCGGGGCGACGCTGGCGGGGCAGGGCGCGACCGGGGAGGTCGTGCCGGGCTACTACTCGGTGAAGGAGGCGATCTTCCCCTTCGCCAAGTTCCAGGGCGTCGACCCGATCCTCGGCCCCGAGATGCGTTCCACCGGCGAGGTGATGGGCGTGGGGCGCAACTTCGGCGCCGCGTTCGCGCGCGCGCAGGAGGCGGCCAACATCAAGGCGCCGCCGGCCGGCAAGGCGTTCATCTCGGTGCGCGACCCGGACAAGCCGCGCGTGCTGCCGGTGGCGCAGGAGCTCGCCCGCCGCGGCTGGTCCCTGGTCGCCACCGGCGGCACCGCCGCCTGGCTGCGCGACCACGGGCTGGAATGCGCGCACGTCAACAAGGTCGCCGAGGGCCGTCCGCACATCGTCGACCTGATCAAGAACGGCGAGATCGCCTACATCGTCAACACCACCGAGGGCCGGCAGGCGATCGCGGACTCGTTCTCGATCCGCCGCGAGGCCCTGCAGCAGCGCGTGACCTATTCGACCACCATTGCCGGCGCCAGGGCCTTGCTGCATTCTCTGGAATATCGCGGCAGCGGCCCGGTGCTGGCGCTGCAGGAACTGCACGAGGAACTGAGCAAGCAATGAGAGCCCCCATCACCATCCAGGGCGCGCAGCGGCTGCGCGCGGAGCTGGACGAGCTGAAGTCGGTGCGGCGCCCGGCGGTGATCAACGCGATCGCCGAGGCGCGCGCGCACGGCGACCTGAAGGAAAACGCCGAGTACCACGCCGCTCGCGAGCAGCAGGGCTTCATCGAGGGCCGCATCAAGCAGCTGGAGGGCGAGCTCTCGCACGCCCAGGTCATCGACGTGTCCACGCTGGACGCCGGCGACCGCATCGTGTTCGGCGCGACTGTGCTGCTGGCCGACGCCGACAGCGGCGAGGAGAAGCGCTACCAGATCGTCGGCGACCTCGAGGCCGACATCAAGCAGGGCCTGATCGCGATCTCCTCGCCGGTCGCGCGCGCCCTGATCGGCAAGCACGAGGGCGACGTCGCCACCATCGAGGCGCCCGGCGGCACCCGCGAGTACGAGATCGTCGAAGTCCGCTACGGCGGCTGAGCCGTGGACAGGGCCACCCTGCTGCTGCCTGCGGCCGCGCGCTTCGGCGGGCAGCGGCTGGGCGGGGCGATCGCGCGCGCGCTCGGCCGGGCCGATCGCGCACCGGCCGGGGAGGGCGGGCGCCGGGCGCAGCTGCTGCGCCACTTCGAGCTGGTCCCGAACCACTGGCCGTTGGCCGCGCTCACGCGCCAGGCCGATGCCGGCGACGCCGCCGGCGCCGCCTGGCTGCGCGCCGATCCGGCCTACGTGCGCCCCGACATCAACGGCGCGCGCCTGCTCGCGATCGGCGAACCGCTGGCCCTGACCGGCGAGGACGTCACCGCCTTCCTCCCGGCGCTCAGGCCGCTGTTCGGCGATGCCGGCTTCCCGATCGACGCCCCGGCGCCGTCGCGCTGGTACCTGCGCCTGCCCGCGGGGACCAAGCTGCCGGCATTCGCCGAGCCGGAGGATGCGCTCGGCGCCGACCTGTTCGAGCACCTCGCCGAGGGCAGCGAAGGGCGACGCTGGCGCGTGCTGCTGGGCGAAGCGCAGGTGGTGCTGCACAACCACCCCTGGAACCAGCGCCGCGCCGCGCAGGGCAAGCCCGCGGTGAATTCGCTCTGGTTCTGGGGCGGCGGCGCGCTGCCCGACTTCGTGCGCTCGCCCCATGCGGCCGTGCATTCGGACGTGGAGGCGGCGCGGGCGCTGGCGCGCGCCGCGGACATCGACCGGCCGCTGCCTTCGCGCTTCGACGCCACGACCGGCGCCGACGCCGTCTTCGACCTGACCGCGCAGCGCGACCTCGCCGCGCTGGAGCGCGACTGGCTCCTGCCGGCGCTCGCCGCGCTCGCCGACGGCACGCTGCGGGCCCTCGCGCTGGACCTCGAGGACGGCAGCGCCTTCGAGCTCGCGCGCGGGCAGCGCTGGCGCTTCTGGCGCCGCCCGCAGGCGCGCCTGGACGCGTGAACGCCGCGCGCACCATCCGCCGGCGCGAATGCGCGGTCGGCGACGACTGGCCGGAATCGATCCCCCCGCTGCTGCGCCGCGTCTACGCCGCGCGCGGCGCGCACGACGCCGACAGCGCGCGCCCGCGCCTGTCCGGGCTGCCGCCGCCCGACGGCCTGCTCGGGCTGGACGCGGCCACCGCGCTGCTGGCCGAAGCGATCGCCCGCGACCGCCACATCCTCGTGGTCGGCGACTTCGACTGCGACGGCGCGACCGCGTGCACGACCGCCGTGCGCGGCCTGCGCATGCTCGGCGCGGCGCGGGTGTCGCACGCGGTGCCCAACCGCATCGCCCACGGCTACGGACTCTCGCCGGCGCTGGTCGACGAGCTCGCCTCGCTGCGGCCCGAGCTGCTGGTCACCGTCGACCACGGCATCGCCTGCCATGCCGGGATCCGGGCTGCGAAGGCGCACGGCTGGCAGGTGCTGGTCACCGACCACCACCTGCCCGGCGACGTGCTGCCGCCGGCGGACGCGATCGTCAACCCGAACCAGCCCGGCGACGGCTTCCCCAGCAGGATGCTGGCCGGCGTCGGGGTGGTCTTCTACGTCCTGCTGGCGCTGCGCCGCCGGTTGCGCGAGGAGGGGCGCCTGGGCGACGGCGCTCCCGACCTGTCGACGCTGCTCGACCTGGTCGCCGTCGGCACCGTCGCCGACCTGGTGCCCCTGGACGCCTGCAACCGTGCGCTGGTCGGCGCCGGGCTGCGGCGGCTGCGGGCCGGGCAGGGCTGCGCCGGGCTGCAGGCGCTGGTCGAGGTGTCGCGCCGCCGCGCCGACGCGCTCTCGGCGCAGGACATCGGCTTCGCGATCGCGCCCCGCCTGAACGCCGCCGGGCGGCTGGAGGACATGACGCTGGGCATCGAATGCCTGCTGTGCGACGAGCCGTCGCGGGCGCGCGAGCTGGCCCGGACGCTCGACGGGATCAACGCCGAGCGCCGCGCCGTGCAGCAGCAGATGGTCGCCGACGCCGACGCGGTGCTGGCCGCGGTCGCTGCGATCGAGGCCGTGCCGCGCGTCGCGCACTGCCTGTTCGACGCGCAGTGGCATCCCGGCGTGGTCGGCCTGGTCGCCTCCAAGCTGAAGGAGCGCCTGCACCGGCCGGTGGTCGCCTTCGCGCCGGCCGAGCCTGGCAGCGGGCTGCTGCGCGGCTCGGCGCGCTCGATCCCGGGCTTCCACGTGCGCGACGCGCTCGCGCGGGTGGACGCGCTGCGGCCCGGCTTGATCGAACGCTTCGGCGGCCACGCGATGGCGGCCGGCCTGAGCCTGCGGCGCGAGCGCTACGACGACTTCACGGCGGCGTTCATGGACGTGGCCGGCGCGCTGCTCGAACCGGCGATGCTGGAAGACGTCGTCGACAGCGACGGTGCGCTGGACGCATCGGATTTCCACATCGCCAGCGCGGTCGCCCTGCGCGACGGCGGGCCGTGGGGGCAGGGCTTCCCGGAGCCGCTGTTCGACGGCGAGTTCGCGGTGCTGTCGTGGCGGCCGGTGGGCGACGGGCACCTGAAGCTGGAGCTCGAGATCGAAGGCCTGCGCCTGCAGGCGATCGAGTTCGGCGGCTGGAGCGGGACGCCGCCCGGCGCGTGCGTGCGGATCGCATACCGGCTCGCGCCGGACGACTACCGCGGCGGCGATGCCATCCAACTGGTCGTGGTGCACCGCGAGCCCGCTCGCTAGGCGGGTTCCGGGGCGCTTCGCCCCGGCAGCGACGAGCGCGACGGCTCGGCGATGGTCCATCCCGAGCGGCCGCCGAATGCGTCCGGCCGCGCGCCCGATGCTCAAGCCGGCGGATGCTCCCGCCAGCGCACCGGCTGGCGGCTGGCGACAACGGTGACGGCGCCGCGTTCGGCCTGGGCCGCGGGATCGGCCACGACCTGCGCGATCGTCGCGTCCGCGCGCGCCCGTCCCCACAGTCCGACCCATGCGTCGCGGCCGCCGTGCTTGGCTGCGTACAGCGCGCGGTCGGCGAGCGCCAACGCATCCTGCCAGTCGCCCGGCTGCCCAATGCCGGGAAACACCGGGAAACCGGCAAACCCGATCGAGACCGAGAGCCGCTCGTCCGGGCCGCCCCCGGCTTCGGCCGGCAGCGGAATCTCGCCGACCGCCGCGCGCAGCCGCTCGGCGACCTGGCCGGCGCGCGCGAGGTCGAGCTGCCGGCAGCCGACGAGGAACTCCTCGCCGCCCCAGCGCGCGACGACGTCCTCGGGCCGGCAGCACGCGCGCAGGCAGCGCGCGACTTCGGCCAGGACGGCGTCGCCGGCCGCGTGGCCGTGGCGGTCGTTGCGCGCCTTGAAATGGTCGATGTCGATCAGGAACACGACGCCACGGCGCTCGTCCTCGCCCGCGGCCGCGCGCTCGGCCTGCAGCAGCCGCGACGCCGCGCGCCGGTTCAGCAGCCCCGTCAATCCGTCGAGCGTGCTCAGCCGGTGCAGGCGCCGGTTCACCCGGCGCTGGTAGTAGGCGAAGGCGCCGCCGAGCAGCGCCAGCACGATGAAGGCGCCGATCGACGCGTTGCGCAGGCGGCGCGCGTTCTCCAGCCGGAGCGCCTCGATCCGCCGCGCGTCGCGCAGCCGCTGCAGCTCGCGTTCGTTCTGGGTATCGTGCAGGCGCGCCTGCAAGTCGGCGAGGGTCCCGAGGGTCTGGTGGCGCAGGCTCGAGGTTTCCGCTTCGCGCAGCCGCTGGGCGGCATCGAACGCCTGCCGCCAATTGCCCTGCGCCGCGTATGCGGCCAGCTCCGCGGCCAGTGCGTCGTGCTGCTCGCCGCGGAAGGCAGGTCCCTCGACCAGGGCGGCCGCCTGCCTGGCCTGCGTCAGCGCCGCCGGCGCATCGCCGTCCTGCAACGACAGTTCGGAGACGCGCAAGAGCGTCGTGGCGGCCCCGGACGGATCCTGCAGGGTTTGCTGGCGACGCGCGATCCCGGCCAGCGACGCCCTCGCGCCCGCCGTTGCCCGGGCCGGCGCCTGCAGCGCGATGCGCTCGGCGCGCGCCCGCTGCGCGACGACGTCCTGTCCGGAAGCGGTCGCGGCGTCCTCCGCTTCGGAGAACTGACGCAGGGCGTCGGCGCGGCGCCCCATGCGGCGGTAGTTCAGGCCACGGTTGTACGGCAGCCGCGGATCGACGCTGCCGGTGCGGTCCTGCGCCGCTTCGGCCTGGGCGAAGAACGCCTCGGCCTGCGCGTAGGCGCCCAGCGCCTCGCTGTGGATGCTGGCGACGTTGATCAGCGTGGCCGCCTGTGCGATGTCCGAATCGCTGCGCCTGGCCGCCTCGTAGGCGCGCTCGTAGTAGTCGAGCGCACGATGGATCTCGCCGAGGGTGTGCAGGGTCGCGCCGGAATTGGACAGCGCACGCAGCATGAACTCCGGGGGCATGGAATGCGCGGTGAGCAGGGCATCGACCTTCGCGACTTCGGCTTCGGCTCGCCCGGCATCGCCCGTCAGCGCCAGCGAACGTCCCAGGCAGGTGCGCAGCTTGATCTGGACGTCCGGCGGGAGGCGGGCATCCTTCAGCGCGGCGTCGGCCAGGTCGACGGCCGCCGCGGGATTGCTGTCGCGCAGCTCGAAGCAGCGCGCGACGGCCGCGTCACCCGGCGTTGCAGCGGGCGCAGCCGACGTGGCGACGGCCAGACAGGTGGCCTGGACGAATTGGCGAAAGCGGAGCATCGCGTGGACCCGGCCACGGCGGGATTCCATTCTACCCACGGCATGCCTGACGCTGGGTGCGGCCGCCCGGAATTGCTAGAATTGCCCCCTTTTTCGTGGACGCCTTCCCGATGATGGAGCTCAATCCCGTGCGCCAGCGCATCGCCGACCTGACCGGTCGGCTGGATGCGCTGAGGGGGTTTCTTTGACTACGACAGCAAGCGCGAGCGGCTGGAGGAAGTCGAGCGGGAACTGGAGAACCCGGACGTCTGGAACGATCCCGAGCGCGCCCAGTCGCTGGGGCGCGAGCGCTCGCTGCTCGACAAGACCGTCAACGGCATCCGCACGCTGACCGAGGGCCTGGCCGGGGCGGGGGAACTGCTCGACCTGGCCGAGTCCGAAAGCGACGAGGACACCGCGCAGGCGGTGGTCGACGACGTCGAGCGCTTCGCCCGCGAAGTCGACAAGCTCGAGTTCCAGCGCATGTTCTCGGGCAAGATGGACCCGGCCAACGCCTTCGTCGACATCCAGGCCGGCGCCGGCGGCACCGAGGCGCAGGACTGGGCCGAGATGCTGCTGCGCATGTACCTGCGCTGGGCCGAGTCGCGGGGCTGGAAGACCGAGCTGTTGGAAGTCAGCGGCGGCGACGTCGCCGGGATCAAGTCGGCCACCTTCCGGGTCGAGGGCGAGTACGCCTACGGCTGGCTCAAGACCGAGATCGGCGTGCACCGGCTGGTGCGCAAGTCGCCGTTCGACTCCGACAACCGCCGCCACACCTCGTTCACCTCGGTGTTCGTCTCGCCGGAAGTCGACGACAGCATCGACATCGAGATCAACCCGGCCGACCTGAAGACCGACGTCTACCGCTCCTCCGGCGCCGGCGGCCAGCACGTCAACAAGACCGAGTCGGCGGTGCGCATCACCCACGTGCCCAGCGGCGTGGTGGTGGCCTGCCAGACCGAGCGCAGCCAGCACGCCAACCGCGACCGCGCGATGAAGATGCTGGCGGCGAAGCTCTACGAGATCGAGATCCAGAAGCGCAACGCCGAGCGCGACGCGCTGGAGGCGACCAAGTCCGACATCGGCTGGGGCAGCCAGATCCGCAACTACGTGCTCGACCAGAGCCGGATCAAGGACCTGCGCACGGGCGTGGAGCGCTCGGACACGCAGAAGGTGCTGGACGGCGACCTGGACGAGTTCGTCGAGGCGAGCCTGAAATCCGGCCTCGAGGCGGGTTCCAAGCGCAGCGACGCCGTGTAATCCTCCCCAACGCCTGTAGGAGCGCCCCATGGGCGCGACCCGGCAGGGAGAAAGCCAATCGCGCCCATGGGGCGCTCCTACGCACAAGCCATCGCAATGACCGACAACAGCCAGTTCGCCGACGAGAACCACCTGATCGCCGAGCGCCGCGCCAAGCTCGCGGCGCTGCGCGCGCAGGGCGTCGCCTTCCCCAACGACTTCCGCCGCACCGACCACGCCGGCGACCTGCAGGCCGAGTACGCCGACGCGGAGCGCTGGACCGGCGAGGCGCTGGAGGGCGAGGGCAGGCGGGTCGCGCTCGCCGGCCGCCTGCTGGCCAAGCGGGTGATGGGCAAGGCCGCGTTCGCGCAGGTGCAGGACGTCACCGGCCGGATCCAGCTGTTCCTGCAGTCGACCGCGCTGGGCGAGGCCTACGACGCCTTCAAGGGCTGGGACGTCGGCGACATCGTCGCCGCCGAAGGCAGCCTGATGCGGACCAGGACGGGCGAACTGTCGGTGAAGGCCGAGCGCCTGCGACTGCTGGTGAAGTCGCTGCGCCCGCTGCCGGACAAGTGGCACGGGCTGGCCGACGTCGAGCAGCGCTACCGCCAGCGCTACGTCGACCTGATCGTGACGCCCGAGGCGCGCGAGGTCTTCGTCAAGCGATCGCGGGTGATCGGCGCGATCCGGCGCTGGCTCGACGCGCGGCGCTTCCTCGAGGTCGAGACGCCGATGATGCACTACCTCGCCGGCGGCGCCACCGCGCGGCCGTTCACCACCCACCACAACGCGCTCGACCTCGACCTGTTCCTGCGCGTGGCGCCCGAGCTCTACCTCAAGCGCCTCGTGGTCGGCGGCTTCGAGCGCGTGTACGAGATCAACCGCAATTTCCGCAACGAGGGCGTGAGCACCCGCCACAACCCCGAGTTCACCATGCTCGAGCTCTACGAGGCCTACGCCACGTACGACGAGGTGATGGACCTGACCGAGTCGATGATCCGAGACGTGGCGCAGGAAGCCGCCGGCACCACCGCGCTGCAGTGGGAAGGCAGCGCGATCGACCTCGGGCCGCGCTTCCGGCGCTGGAAGCTCGAGGAGGCGGTGCGCGAGCTCAACCCGGAGATCGCGGCGGCGGACTGCCGCGACCGCGACGCGCTCGCCGCGCACTGCGCGCGGCTCAAGATCCCGGTCAGGCCCGGCTACGGCTGGGGCAAGCTGCTGCTGGAGATCTTCGAGAAGACGGTCGAGGCCGGGCTGGTCCAGCCGACCTTCATCACCCACTACCCGGTCGAGGTCTCGCCGCTGGCGCGCGAATCGGACAGCGAGCCGGGCATCACCGACCGCTTCGAGCTGTTCATCGGCGGCAAGGAGCTCGCCAACGGCTTCTCCGAGCTCAACGACCCCGAGGACCAGGCCGCGCGCTTCCGCGCCCAGGCCGACGCCAAGGCCGGCGGCGACGACGAGGCCATGCATTTCGACGCCGACTACATCCGCGCGCTCGAGGTCGGCCTGCCCCCCACCGGCGGCCTGGGCGTGGGGATCGACCGGCTGGTGATGCTGCTGACCGATTCGGCCTCGATCCGCGACGTGCTGCTGTTCCCCTACATGCGGCCGGAAAGCGCCGGCTGACGCCGCCGCGGCAGCCCGCGCCCCGGCGGCGGGCGGCGGGGCGGGAGATGACGCGGCCGGTCATTTCCTGACCGCACCGCCCCGGTTCCACCGTTGCCCACGTGGTAAAAACGCGTCCGAGCGCACGAATCCGGTCCGATTGTGAAGGCACGGGACTTGCTTGCCCCATACCGGCGAGGCGAGTATCTCCCGCTGGCATGGGAACCAGGCTCAAGAGGGCGGCAACCACGTGAACATCGTCATCGTCGACGACCAGACTTCCGCGCGCACCATGCTGCGGCACATCCTCGAGGACATCAGCCCCGAGCTGGACGTGCTCGACTTCGGCGATCCCCAGGACGCGCTGCGCTGGTGCGAGGACAACCGCCCGGACCTGCTGCTGCTGGACTACCGCATGCCGGTGATCGACGGCCTGGAGTTCGCCCGGCGCTTCCGCCGCCCACTGCTGCACCGCGACGTGCCGATCGTGCTGGTCACCGTGGTCGGCGACGAGCCGATCCGCCAGGCCGCGCTCGACGCCGGCGTCATCGACTTCCTGGTCAAGCCGGTGCGCCCGCGCGAGCTGCGCGCCCGCTGCCGCAACCTGCTGCAGCTGCGCCAGCAGGCCGAATCGGTCAAGCAGCGCGCGCTCTCGCTCGAGCAGCGGCTGCTGTCGAGCATGCACGAGGTCGAGGAGCGCGAGCGCGAGACCCTGACCCGCCTGGCGCGCGCGATCGCCTACCGCGACGCCGGCACCAGCGCCAACCTCGAGCGGGTGGCGCGGATCGCCGGGATGGTCGCCGAGGAGATGGGCCTGTTCGAGGACGAGGTGCGGATGATCGAGCTCGCCGCGCCGCTGCACGACCTGGGCAAGATCGCGATCCCCGACGCGCTGCTGATGAAGCCGGGCCCGCTGACCGACGACGAGACCCAGGTCATGCGCCGCCACCCGGAGATCGGCCACGAACTGCTCAGCGGCAGCCAGAACCGCTTCATCCAGGTCAGCGCGACGATCGCGCTGCGCCACCAGGAGCGCTACGACGGCAGCGGCTACCCGGACGGCCTGGTGGGCGACGCGATCCCGATCGAGGCGCGGATCGTCGCGGTTGCCGACGTGTTCGACGCGCTGATCTCGGTCCGCCCCTACAAGCGCGCCTGGAGCATCGACGAGGCGCTGGGGTACATCTCGCAGCAGAGCGGCAAGCTCTTCGACCCGCGCTGCGTCGACGCGCTGACGCGCAACCGCTCCAGGCTGGTCGAGATCTGCGCGCATACCGATGCGCCGGCCGCCCACGGCGGGCTGCAGTAGCCCGGACGCCGGAGCGACGCGATGACCGTCCTGCAATCCGTCAGGTCGCGCTTCCAGAACCGCCCGGACAGCGAGCACGGGCAGGCGATCACGCGCGCGATCATGCTGGTGGTGGTGGTGTGCTACCTGCAGTTCGTCGTCAAGGGGCAGCCCGGCATCGCCCGCGGGCTGGAACTCTCGCTGGCGTTCCTCAGCCTCGAGTTCGTGGTCGCGATCGGGATCCTGGCCTGGCTGTACGTGCAGCCCGGCGTGTCGCACGCGCGGCGCGTGCTCGGCATGATCGCCGACTACAGCATGATGGGCGTGGGCATGTACCTGCTCGGCGAGCTGCTGTCGCCGCTGTACGTGATCGTGCTGTGGGTGACGGTGGGCAACGGCCTGCGGTTCGGCCCGCGCTTCCTCTACATGGCGATCGGCTTCGCCGCGGTCACGCACCTGCTGGTGATCCTCAACACCCCCTACTGGCAGGCCAACCCGCGGCTCGGCTGGGGGCTGCTGGTCGGGCTGGTCGCGGTCCCGCTCTACCTGAGCTCGCTGCTCAAGGCGCTGGTCAGGGCCACCGAGGCCGCGCGCGCGGCCAACGAGGCCAAGAGCCGGTTCCTCGCCAACATGAGCCACGAGCTGCGCACGCCGCTCAACGGCATCGTCGGCATGTCGCAGCTGCTGGCCACGACCTCGCTCACCGCCGAGCAGCGCGACAGCGCGCAGGTGATCCAGACCTCGGCGCGCGCGCTGCAGCTGCTGGTGGACGACATCCTCGACATCTCCGCCATCGAGGCCGGCAAGCTCAAGCGCACCGACGCCGACTTCTCGCTGTCCGACCTGGTCAAGAGCATCCACGTGATGCTGCAGCCGGGCGCGCAGGCCAAGGACATCGCCTTCGACCTGGAGGTCGCCAAGGACGTGCCCAACCTGCTGCACGGCGACAGCAACCACCTGCGCCAGGTCCTGGTCAACCTGCTCTCGAACGCGATCAAGTTCACCGAACGCGGGCGCGTCTCGCTGGAAGTCACCCTGCTCGGGATCGAGGACCAGTCCGCGCGCCTGCACTTCTCGGTGCGCGACACCGGGATCGGCATCCCGGAGGCGCACACGGCGCGGATCTTCGACGCCTTCGAGCAGGTCGAATCGGGGCGCGGGCGCCGCTTCGGCGGCACCGGGCTGGGCACCACGATCGCCAAGGCGCTCACCGAGCTGATGGGTGGCCGGATCGGCGTCGAGAGCCGCAGCGGGTCGGGCTCGCATTTCTGGATCGAGGTCCCGTTCCTGCTCGCGGAGCAGCAGGGCCAGGACGAGGCGACGATGGCGAGCAACATCATCGCCTTCTCGGACCCGTTCGTCCGCCACCGCGCCCGCGTGCGGCCGATGCGCATCCTGGTGGCCGACGACCAGTCCGCCAACCTGATGGTGATGCGCCGGCTGCTGGAGAAGGCGGGGCACCGGCCGCAGATCGTCGACGACGGCGAGGACGTGCTCACCGCGATCGAGACGCAGTCCTTCGACGCGGTCATCATCGACCTGCACATGCCCGGCGCCAGCGGCGTCGAGATCATGAAGCAGACCCGCTTCATGGAGGCCGGGCGCCGGCGCACGCCGTTCATCGTGCTCACCGCGGACGCCACCACCGAGGCCCGGCTCGAGTGCGAGCGCGCCGGCGCGCACGCCTTCATGACCAAGCCGGTCATCGTCGACAAGCTGCTCGAGAAGCTGGCCGAAATCGCCGAGGGCGTCGCGCCCGCGACCGGCCAGGCCGCGGGCGCCGCGGCGCAGGCGGCCCCGGTCGACCGCAGCCTGATCTCGCAGCACATCCTCGACGAACTGCGCGAGATGGGGCTGGGCGAGGAGTTCGTGCGGCGGTTCCTGGTCGAGTGCGTGCGCGACGCGCGCAAGTGCCTGGCCGAGCTGGAGGTCGCCGGCCGCAGGGCGAGCTGGGACGAGTTCCGCGACGCCTGCCACGCGCTCAAGGGCGCGGCCGGCAACATGGGCGCGATCCGGCTCGCCGACACCGCTTCCGAAGGCATGCGGCTGCCGTCCGACCGCTTGCTCGCCGAATGGAACGGCCTGCTCAACCTGCTGCGCCAGCAGCTCGAGCAGGCCTCGGCGGCGCTCCGCGAGCGCGGCGACCTCGCCGCGCCCGACATCGGATCGGAAGGCAGCTGACCGGTCCCGCCGGCAGGCCGCCTCCCCGGGGCCGTCCCCTCAGAGGGCGGAGGCGGCGTCCGCCTGCGGCGGCTCCGGCCGCCGCAGCTGCGCGCGCACCAGCCGTTCCATCGTGCGCAGCTGCCTGTCGCCGAGCTGCAGCGCGGTGTCCACCCAGATCCGGGTGATCCGCATCAACTCGTCGTGGCTGACCGGGTCGACCGCCTCGCGCACGCGGTGCAGCGCGAGGCGCGCGGCCGCGATGCGGCGGTTCTGGCGGATCGCCTCGTGCACGGCGCGCACGCCTTCGCCCTTGGGGACGAGCACGTCGACGATGCCCATGCGGTGCAGCTCGTCGCTGCTGTACATCACCCCGTCCAGCATCATCCGCTCGGCCACCTTCGGACTGACCCGGCGCGACAGCAGCGAATAGGCGCCCATGCCCGGGAACAGCCCGAACAGCACCTCCGGGAAGCCCATCTGCACGCCGCTCTCGGCGATGATCGTCTGGCAGGCCAGCGCCAGCTCGAACCCGCCGCCGAGCGCGTCGCCCTCGACCAGCGCGATGGTGTGCGCGTTGGGATGCAGCCGCGTGTGCAGCAGGTGGATGCTGTCGACGCACTCGGTCGCGTAGCGCAGCAGGCCGTCGCGGTCGCGCGCGCGGATCAGCTGGGCGAACAGGTTGAGATCGCCGCCGAGGTTGAAGACGTGCGCGTCGGAGGCGAGCACGATGTGGGAGAGCTGGCTTTCCGATGCCGCGGCCTCCCGGCCGATGCCGTCGATGGTTTCCTGCGCGAACAGGCGCAGCTCGCGCAGCAGCTTCGGCGAGAAGCAGGCGCGGTAGTTCGGATCGGCGAATGCCTGCTGGCCATGCATGAAACACCAGTGCGAGTCGTTCGACGGGTCGTGCTGGATGCGGATGGTGGACAGCGGGTTGTCACGGTGGAGCGGCTCGACGTTGTACATGGCTGGAAGTCCCCTGAGGCTGCCGCCACGCCGGCCGGGCTCCCCGGCTGGCGGCTCGATAAGGCTCGAATGCCCGAATTGGGGGACTCTATGCACCCAAAACCGCCCAACCGCAAGCAGAACCGGCGGGAATGGGCCGTTCTGGACGCATTCTGTCCGCTGCCGCCGCCCGGCATCCGGGCCGACCGGGCAGGGAAACCGCCCCCGCCGGGCTTCCGCGAGGGGCCGGCTGGCAGGGCGCCGCCTCCGGTCAGCCGGAGGCGCTCTCGCGCAGTTCGCGGCGCAGGATCTTGCCGACGTTGCTCTTGGGCAGGTCCTCGCGGAACTCGACGTAGCGGGGCTGCTTGTACCCGGTCAGGTTCTCGCGGGCATGCGCCTTGACCTGCTCGGCCGTGAGCGAGGGGTCCTTGCGGACGATCACCACCTTGACCGCCTCGCCGGACTTCTCGTCCGGCACGCCCACGGCCGCCACTTCCAGCACCCCCGGCATCATCGCGATCACGTCCTCGACCTCGTTGGGGTACACGTTGAAGCCCGAGACCAGGATCATGTCCTTCTTGCGGTCGACGATGTAGAAGAAGCCCTTCTCGTCCATCCGCGCCATGTCGCCGGTGTGCAGCCAGCCGTCGGGGTCGATCACCTTGGCCGTCTCTTCCGGCCGGTTCCAGTAGCCCTTCATGACCTGCGGGCCGCGGATGCAGAGCTCTCCGACTTCGCCGACCGGGAGGATGGCGCCGTCCTCGCCCTTGACGCAGGCGTCGGTGGACGGCACCGGCAGCCCGATCGAGCCGTTGTACTCGGCCAGGTCCATCGGGTTGATGCACGCTGCCGGCGACGTCTCGGTCAGCCCGTAGGCCTCGACCAGGGTCACGCCGGTGACCTCCTTCCAGCGCTCGGCCACCGCGCGCTGCACCGCCATGCCGCCACCGAGGGTGAGGCGCAGGTGCGAGAAGTCGATCCGGTCGAAGCCGGGCGTGTTGAGCAGGCCGTTGAACAGCGTGTTGACGCCGGTGATCGCGGTGAACGGCACCTTGGCCAGTTCCTTCACGAAGCCCGGCATGTCGCGCGGGTTGGTGATCAGGTAGTTCAATGCGCCGATCTTCATGAAGACCAGCCCGTTCGCGGTCAGCGAGAAGATGTGGTAGAGCGGCAGCGCGGTGATGATGGTTTCCTGGCCCTCGCGCACCAGCTGGCTCACCCAGGCCGAGGCCTGCTGCATGTTGGCGACCAGGTTGCGGTGGGTGAGCATCGCGCCCTTGGCCACGCCGGTCGTGCCGCCGGTGTACTGCAGGAAGGCGATGTCGTCGTGGGTGATCGACACCTCCGGGAGGGCGTGGCGCTGGCCGAGGACGAGCGCGTCGTTGAAGCGGATCGCACCGGGGATGTCGTAGTCCGGCACCATCTTCTTCACGTACTTGAGCACGAAGTTGACGATCGCGCCCTTGGGGAAGCCGAGCAGGTCGCCCAGGCCGGTGGTGATGACCTGGGTGACCGCGGTGCCTTCCAGCGCCTGATCGACGGTGCGGCCGAAGTTGTCGAGGACCAGCACGGCGGTGGCGCCGGAGTCGGAGAGCTGGTGCCTGAGCTCGCGCGGCGTGTACATCGGGTTGACGTTCACCACGGTCAGGCCGGCGCGCAGGATGCCGAACGTGGCGATCGGGTACTGCAGGCAGTTGGGCATCATGATCGCGACGCGATCGCCCTTCTTGAGCTTCAGCTCGCCCAGCAGGTAGGCGGCGAAGCGGCGGCTGAACTCGTCGACCTGGGCGTAGGTCAGCGTCCTGCCCATGTTGGCGAAGGCCGGGCGGTCGCGGTACTTGCCGATCGACCCTTCCAGCACCGCCGGAACCGACGGGAACTCGTCGACGTCGACCTGGGCCGGGATGCCCGCGGGGTAGTTGGCCAGCCAAGGACGCTCGACGGTCATGCCGCTCCCTCTCCCATGATCTTCACTGTTGCCGCCCTGCGTCGCGCGGCGCCTGCGGTCGATTGGAGCATAGGCTCTAGGACCCCGCAAGGCGCTGCGCCGGTGGCGGATCGCGCGGCGAACCGGGTTAGGCTTGGCCATCGCCAGCCGCATTCCGGGATCGCCGACCGATGGCCACCAAACCGTTCCGGACCGAGGCGGCGAGCACCGCGTGGCTGCTGCGCATGGCGCTGTTCGCGTGCCTGGTTTCGATGGCGGGCATCTCCGGCTGCCGCCGCCACGAGCCGCCGGAGCAACGGCTGCGCCGCGACATCGCCGCGCTGCAGGCCGCGATCGAGGCGCGCGACGCCGGCAAGGTCGCGGACTTCCTGTCCGACGACTTCATCGGGACCGGCGGGCTGGACCGCGAGCGCGCCAGGCGGTTCGCGGCGCTGCATTTCATGCGCAACCGCGACGTCGGCGTCACCCTCGGTCCCGTCGACGTTTCGGTGCAGGGCGGCCATGCGACCGCGCGCTGCAGCGCCCTGCTCACCGGCGGCAGCGGCGGCCTGCTCCCCGACGCGGGCGGCGCGTACCGGGTGACGAGCGGCTGGCGCCTGGAGCAGGGAGACTGGCGGATGACCAGCCTCGACTGGGAGCGGGAATAGGACGAAGGTGGCCGTCCTCGCGACGAACCCGTGCGGCGCGGCGAATCGCGGCGCGAAACCGCCTGCGCGGCGCTGCCGCGCGGCCTTCCGGAACCGCCCGCCGCGACGCGGCGGGCAGAGCGCCTGCGTCCGGCCCGCCGGTCAGGCGGCCCGCTTCGCGGCGAGCTGGCGCAGCACGTACTGCAGCAGGCCGCCGTGCCGGAAGTACTCCACCTCCTTCGGCGTCAGCAGCATCACGTGGGCCTCGAACGACGTCTTGCCGCCGTCGGCCCTGGTCGCGGTGACGGTCGCTGTCTTCGACGCGCCGTCCTTCAGCCCGCTGATGTCGAAGGTCTCGGAACCGTCGAAGCCCAGGGTCTGCGCGTTCTCGCCGTCGCGGAAGCGCAGCGGCAGCACGCCCATGCCGACCAGGTTGGAGCGGTGGATGCGCTCGAAGCTCTCGGCGATCACCGCCTTCACGCCCAGCAGGATCGTGCCCTTGGCCGCCCAGTCGCGCGAGGAGCCGGTGCCGTACTCCTTGCCCGCGAGCACCACCAGCGGCGTGCCGTCGGCCTTGTACTTCATCGCCGCGTCGTAGATCGCCAGCTTCTCGCCCGCGCCGCCGTCCTTGCCGTAGTACAGCGTGTTGCCGCCTTCCTCGCCGCCGAACATCAGGTTCTTGATGCGGATGTTGGCGAAGGTGCCGCGCACCATCACGTCGTCGTTGCCGCGGCGCGAGCCGTAGCTGTTGAAGTCGGCCTGCTGCACGCCGCGCGAGAGCAGGAAGCGGCCCGCCGGCGAGTCCTTCTTGATGCTGCCGGCCGGCGAGATGTGGTCGGTGGTGATCGAGTCGCCGAACAGGCCGAGCACGCGCGCGCCGTGGATGTCCTCGATCGCGCCGACGCCCATCGTCATGCCGTCGAAGTAGGGCGGGTTCTTGATGTAGGTCGAAGCCTCGTCCCACTGGTAGGCCAGGCTGTCGGGCGACTGGATCTGGTTCCAGCGGCTGTCGCCCTTGAACACGTCGGCGTAGTTCTGCGCGAACAGCTCGGGGCCCACGGTCGCGGCGATGGTGTCGCCGATCTCCTTGTTGCTCGGCCAGATGTCGCGCAGGTAGACCGCGTTGCCGTCGGGGTCGTGGCCGATCGGGTCCTTGGCCAGGTCGATGTCGATGGTGCCGGCGATCGCGTACGCCACCACCAGCGGCGGCGAGGCGAGGTAGTTCATCTTCACTTCGGCGTGGATGCGGCCTTCGAAGTTGCGGTTGCCCGAGAGCACCGCGGCCACCGCCAGGTCGTTCTCGGCGATGCCCTTCGACACCGCCTCCGGCAGCGGGCCGGAGTTGCCGATGCAGGTGGTGCAGCCGTAGCCGACCACGTAGAAGCCGAACTTCTCCAGTTCGCCGAGCAGGCCGGCCTTCTTCAGGTAGTCGGTGACCACCAGCGAGCCCGGCCCGAGCGAGGTCTTGACCCACGGCGCTGCCTTCAGGCCCTTCGCGGCCGCGTTGCGCGCGAGCAGGCCGGCGCCGAGCATCACCGCCGGGTTGGAGGTGTTGGTGCACGAGGTGATCGCGGCGATCACCACCGAGCCGTCGGTCAGCTCGTGGTCCTCGTCCTGCAGGCGGATCTTCGACACTGGCTTGGCGGCCAGGCGCTGTGCCTGCGGCTGGTCGCCGCCCTCGGCTTCGAGCTCGTGGATCGCGCAGCCGACCTTGGCCTGGCGGCCCTTGGTCATGCCGTCGACGTTCTCGCGGAAGTTGGCCTGCATGCCGGAGAGCAGCACGCGGTCCTGGGGGCGCTTCGGGCCGGCCAGCGAGGGCTGCACGGTGGCCAGGTCGAGCTCGAGCGTGTCCGAGTACGCGGCGTGCGGGGAGTCCGGCTCGTGCCACAGGCCCTGCGCCCTGGCGTAGGCCTCGACCAGCGCGACCTGCTCGGCCGAGCGGCCGGACAGGCGCAGGTAGTTCAGCGATTCGGCGTCGATCGGGAAGATGCCGCAGGTCGCGCCGTACTCCGGCGCCATGTTGGCGATGGTCGCGCGGTCGGCCAGCGGCAGGTGCTGCAGGCCGTCGCCGTAGAACTCGACGAACTTGCCCACCACGCCCAGCTTGCGCAGCATCTGGGTGACGGTCAGCACCAGGTCGGTGGCGGTGGCGCCCTCGGGCAGCCTGCCGGTCAGCTTGAAGCCGACGACCTGCGGGATCAGCATCGACGACGGCTGGCCCAGCATCGCGGCCTCGGCCTCGATGCCGCCCACGCCCCAGCCCAGCACGCCGATGCCGTTGATCATGGTGGTGTGCGAGTCGGTGCCGAACACGGTGTCCGGGAACGCCCAGGCCACGCCGTCGACGTCGCGCTCCATCACCACGCGCGCGAGGTTCTCCAGGTTCACCTGGTGGACGATGCCGGTGTTGGGCGGCACCACCTTGAAGTTCTCGAACGCCTTCTGGCCCCAGCGCAGGAAGCCGTAGCGCTCCTTGTTGCGCTCGAACTCGATCTTGCCGTTGAGGTCCAGCGCGTCGGGCCGGCCGAACACGTCGACCTGCACCGAGTGGTCGATCACCAGCTCCGACGGGATCAGCGGGTTGATCTGGCCCGGCTGTCCGCCCAGCCTGACCACCGCGTCGCGCATCGCGGCCAGGTCGACCACGCAGGGCACGCCGGTGAAGTCCTGCAGCACCACGCGCGCGGGCATGAAGGCGATCTCGGTGTCCGGCTCCGCCTTCGGCTCCCACCTGGCCACCGCCTCGATGTGCTCCTTGCCCACCGTGATGCCGCCGTCCTCGTGGCGCAGCAGGTTCTCCAGCAGGATCTTCATGGAGTAGGGCAGGCGCGCGATGTCGAACTTCTCGCCCAGCTTCGGCAGGCTGGCGTAGGTGTAGGACTTGCCGTTGACGTCCAGGCGGGCGCGGGTGGCGAAGGAATCGGAGGAAGGCATGCGGGGACTCCGGAGGCTGGGGGCCATGCGGCCCTGGCGGAATGGATGCGGAAGCTCGCTTGCCGCCGCGTCCGCGGGGACGCGGGCGCCGGCGGAAGGATCCGCCTACAGTATGACGGATTGAGTATGAAAATTGAAGTATGTAAACTCCATCCATACTTCCCGTCCCGGAGGGCATGCCGATGGAAGCGACCGTCGCCGAGCGCGGCCAGATCACCCTGCCCAAGGCGGTGCGCGACGCGCTGGGCCTGAGCAAGGGCACCATCCTCAAGGTCGAGCTGGACGGTGGCCGCATCATCCTGCGCAAGAGCGTCGACGACGCCATCTCCAGGGCGCGCGGGCGGTTCCGGCTGGACGGCTTCGCCAGCACCGGCGAGGCGATGACGACGATCCGCGGGCGCAAGCCGGGCGGGTAGCGGACGATGATCGCGATCGACACGCCGGCATTGATCGACCTGCTTGCCGACGGCCCCGGCGCCGAGGCGGTGGAACTGTGCCTGCGCCAGTGCCTGGGCAGCGGGCCGGTGGTGGTCTGCGACGTGGTGCTGGCGGAGCTGTGCAGCGCGCTCCGGGACGGCTCCGAGGCGCTGGCGGTGCTGGAGGAGATGAGCATCCGGTTCCTGCCCGCCGAGGCGAAGTCGGCGCTGCGCGCCGGCGAGATGCAGCGCCGCCACCGCCAGCGCGAGGGCACCGACGCGCGCGCCATGCCCGACTTCCTCACCGGCGCCCACGCGCTGATGCAGTGCAACGGGCTGATCACCCGCGACGTCCGCTTCTACCGCGACTACTTCAAGGGCCTGAAGCTGATCGTGCCGGCCGCGGCCGGGGACTGAGCAGCCAGAACGGAAGAAACCTGTGGGAGCGGCTTCAGCCGCGAGCTTTCAGCCGGCATTCGCGAGAAAAGCTCGCGGCTGAAGCCGCTCCCACAAGACCGAAACTCAGCCCAGCTCGCTTTCGATCGCCGCCATCATCTGCCTGCGGCCGAACAGGAAGTCGAACAGGTTGCCGCCCATCTGCCGCCACAGCACCGCCGAGCGCAGCGCGGCGAGCAGGATCGCGCGGATCTCCGAGACGATGTCGGCCTGGCCGAGGTAGTGCGGGTTGCCTTGGACCATCACCTTCGGCCGCAGGTGGCTGACGGTGTCCGCGTAGAGCGTGCCGAGCGCGGCCAGCACGTCGGGGTGGGTGCTGCCCAGCCGCTCGGCCATCGGCGCGGTCGCCACGATGCCGTCGTGGACCTTGCGCGCCATGTCCCCGTCGCGGACGAAGCGGCGTTCGATCTGCAGCACCGCCAGCGCCAGGCGCGGCAGCGCCTCGTCCTTGTTCTGGTTGCCGAAGTACTCGCGCAGCAGCAGCAGGCCCGGGCGCACCTCGGCCGCCGAGCCGTACACCGACTCCGGCGACTCGGCGTCGATGCGGAACACGCTGTCGAGCGCGGTCGACAGCACCGAGGCGTCGGCCTGCCCGGTGTCGGCGATCCGTCGCACCTGCCTGAGCGCCTGCACCAGTCCGGCGAGGGCGAGGATTCGTTCGTGCATCATGCCGCGCTGCTCCGGGAAGTCGTGTCCTGCGCCCGCCGCTCCAGCGGCGCGTCGGTGGCGGCGATCACCGCGCCGCCGAGGCAGGCTTCGCCATCGTAAAGCACCAGGGATTGCCCGGGCGTCACGGCGCGCTGCGGGCGCGCGAAGCGCACGCGCAGGCAGCCGTCGTCGCCCACCGCGACCTCGCATTCCTCCGCCTGCTGGCGGTAGCGCGTCTGCGCGACGCAGCCGAACGCGGCGGCCGGCGGCGCGCCGGCGATCCAGTGCGCGGCCTCGGTCCGGGTGGTCGTGGAAAGCAGGTAGCGGCTGTCGCTGCCCTGGTCGACGAACAGGACGTTGCCGGCGACGTCCTTGCCGACCACGTACCACGGCGCCGCATCGAAGCCGCGCAGGCCGCCGATCTGCAGCCCCTCGCGCTGGCCGAGGGTGAAGTAGAACACCCCGGGATGCGTGCCGACCATGCGGCCATCGGGCGTGCGTATCTCGCCGGGCCGGGCCGGCAGGTAGCGGCCGAGGAACTCGCGGAAGTCGCGCTCGCCGATGAAGCAGATGCCGGTGGAATCCTTCTTCGCCGCCGTGGGCAGGCCGGCCTCGGCGGCGATCGCGCGCACGCCGGCCTTGGCCATCCCGCCCAGCGGGAACAGCGTCGCCGCCAGCTGCTCCTGCCCGAGCTGGTGCAGGAAATAGCTCTGGTCCTTGCCGCGGTCGCGCGCGCGCAGCAGGCGCCAGCGCCCGCCGGCGCGGTCGACGCGGGCGTAGTGGCCGGTGGCGATGCGTTCGGCGCCGAGGTCGCGGGCGGCATCGAGGAAATGCCGGAACTTGACCTCGCGGTTGCACAGCACGTCCGGGTTGGGCGTGCGCCCGGCGGCGTACTCGGCGAGGAAGTGGGCGAACACGCCGTCCCAGTACTCGGCCGAGAAGTCGCGGAAATGGATCGGGATGCCGAGCCGCCCGCACACCGCGACCGCGTCGCGGCGGTCGTCCTCGGCGCGGCAGTCGCCGCTGCCGTCGTCGGCCCAGTTCTGCATGAACAAGCCGGCGATCGGCTCGCCCGCCTCGCGCAGGAGCAGCGCCGCGACCGACGAGTCGACGCCGCCCGACATGCCGACGACGATCCGGGCGTTCATCGCGCCGCCGCCGGCATCCGCTCGCGGCGGTTCCCGTCCGGCACGGAACCTCCTTCCCCGCTCGCGCAAGGGGAGGCGGGCCTGCCCGCCCAGCGCTGCCGCGCGGGCCAACCGATTGCCTGCTGCGCGGCGCCGTGCCGAGCGGTCGGAAGGCGGGAACCGGCCGCGACGTGCATTCCGTCCATGCCGCTCACGCCGGTTGCCCCGCCAGTTCCAGCGGATGGCGCCGGCCGCCGAGGAAATCCGCCGCCACCCGCCACACCAGTGGGCTGCGATGGCGGGCGCTGGCCGCGGCAAGGTCCGCCGGCGCCATCCACAGCGCCCGCACGATGCCCGCATCGAGCGGCCGGGCGGGGTGGTGCCGCACCGGCTCGGCGGCGAAGGCGAAGCGCAGGTAATGCGTGCCGCCGCTGCCGTCCGCCGTGGCCGGCGCCTGCCATTGGTAGGCGCCGATGAAGGCGGTCAGCCGCACCTCCCAGCCGGTCTCCTCCAGGGTTTCCCGCAGCGCAGCCTGCTGCAGGCGCTCGCCCGGCTCGAGGTGGCCCGCCGGCTGGTTGAGCACCAGCCGGCCGTCGCTGCGTTCCTCCACGCACAGCAGCCGCCCGCCGTCGGTGACGACGGTGGCGACGGTGACGTCGGGCTGCCAGGGACGGGATTCGCGAACGGGCATGCGGCTCGGTGCGTCGGGAATGTGGCGGCATTGTCGGCCGCCCGTGCATGCCGCGTCCACGGCGGCCGGCGCCGCGCTCGTATAATCGGCGTCATGGGCACCGAACACGAACAGGACCGCGAGCACGGCGTCGTCGTCGAGACCGGCAAGCCGGAAGTCGCACGGCCGCCGCTGTATTCCGTCCTGCTGCTGAACGACGACTACACGCCGATGGACTTCGTGGTGGACGTGCTGGTCCGGTTCTTCGCCATGAGCCTGGACAAGGCGACCCAGGTGATGCTCCACGTCCACACCCGGGGCCGCGGCGTTTGCGGGGTCTTCACGCGGGAAGTCGCCGAATCCAAGGTGGCGCAGGTCAACGAGTATTCCCGGCTCAACCAGCACCCGTTGCTTTGCACCATGGAAAAAGCCTGACCGGAAGCACCGGCGGAACGCTGCATCCCGGCAAACCGGCGACTTGCGGGACGGACGCGGGAGGCCTACAACGAGGGCAGGTCGGGGTTGTGGAAAACCCAGCGGCCGCCCCCATCTGGGTCGCAGTGCTTTCCGGAGGCTTCCGCCCCATGTTCAGCAAAGATCTCGAATACACCATCGGCCAGTGCTACAAGCGCGCCCGCGAGGCGCGCGACGAGTACATGACGGTCGAACACCTGCTGCTGGCGCTGCTCGACAACCCGTCCGCCGAGGCCGTGCTCAAGGCAACCGGCGCCGACTTCCACCGCCTGCGCAGCGATCTCGAGCAGGCCATCGCCAGCTCGGTCTCGCGGCTGCCCGAGGACGACGGCCGCGACACCCAGCCCACGCTCGGGTTCCAGCGCGTGCTGCAGCGCGCCGTCTACCACGTGCAGTCCTCAGGCAAGAAGGAGGTCACCGGCGCCAACGTGCTGGTGGCGATCTTCGGCGAGAAGGATTCGCACGCGGTCTACTACCTCAACCAGCAGGACATCTCGCGCCTGGACGTGGTGAACTACCTTTCGCACGGGATCGCCAAGGGCGGCCTCGACGAACTGCACGAGAACTCCGACGCGGCCAAGGGCGAGCAGGCCGAGGCCGAAGGCAAGGGCGACGCGCTGGCCGAGTACGCCACCAACCTCAACGCGCTGGCGCAGGAAGGCCGGATCGACCCGCTGGTGGGCCGTTCCGAGGAGGTCGAGCGCACCATCCAGGTGCTGTGCCGCCGGCGCAAGAACAACCCGCTCTACGTCGGCGAGGCCGGCGTCGGCAAGACCGCGCTGGCCGAGGGCCTGGCGCGGCGCATCGTCGAGGGCGACGTGCCCAAGGTCCTCGAGGACACCGTCATCTACTCGCTCGACCTGGGCGCGCTGGTGGCCGGCACCAAGTACCGCGGCGACTTCGAGAAGCGCCTGAAGGCGGTGCTGGCGGCGCTGAAGAAGGTCCCCAACGCGGTGCTGTTCATCGACGAGATCCACACCATCATCGGCGCCGGCTCGGCGTCGGGCGGCACGATGGACGCCAGCAACATGATCAAGCCGGCGCTGGCCTCCGGCGAGCTGCGCTGCATCGGCTCGACCACGTTCCAGGAATACCGCGGCATCTTCGAGAAGGACCACGCGCTGGCTCGCCGCTTCCAGAAGATCGACATCGTCGAGCCGACCGTCGGCGAGGCGGTGGAGATCCTGCGCGGGCTGCGCCCGCGCTACCAGGAGCACCACGACGTGCTCTACACCGACGAGGCGCTGCAGGCCGCGGTGGACCTGTCGGTGCGCCACATCGGCGACCGGCTGCTGCCGGACAAGGCCATCGACGTGATCGACGAGGCCGGCGCGCGCCAGCAGCTGCTTCCGGACGAGGAGCGCAACCCGACGATCGACGTCGAGGAGATCGAGCTGATCGTCGCCAAGATGGCCCGCATCCCGGCCAAGCAGGTCAGCGCCTCCGACAAGGACGTGCTGCAGCACCTGGAGCGCAACCTGAAGATGGTGATCTTCGGGCAGGACCCGGCGATCGAGACCCTGACCTCCGCGATCAAGCTCGCGCGCTCCGGCCTGGCCAACCCCGACAAGCCGATCGGCAACTTCCTGTTCGCCGGCCCCACCGGCGTGGGCAAGACCGAGGTGACCAAGCAGCTCGCGCTGCAGCTGGGCATCGAGCTGGTCCGCTTCGACATGAGCGAGTACATGGAGCCGCATTCGGTCAGCCGCCTGATCGGCGCGCCCCCCGGCTACGTCGGCTTCGACCAGGGCGGCCTGCTGACCGAGAAGATCGTCAAGACGCCGCACTGCGTGCTGCTGCTCGACGAGGTCGAGAAGGCGCACCCGGACATCTTCAACATCCTGCTGCAGGTCATGGACCGCGGCATCCTCACCGACACCAACGGGCGCGAGGCCAACTTCCGCAACGTGATCCTGGTGATGACCACCAACGCCGGCGCGGCGCAGGCCTCGCGGCGGACGATCGGCTTCACCACCCAGGACCACAGCACCGACGCGATGGAGGTGATCCGCAAGGGCTTCAGCCCGGAGTTCCGCAACCGGCTGGACGCGATCGTGCAGTTCCAGGCGCTGGGCTTCGAGCACATCCTGCGCGTGGTCGACAAGTTCCTGATCGAGCTCGAGGCGCAGCTGCACGAGAAGGGCGTGACCCTGTCGGCGACGCCGGCGGCGCGCGACTGGCTGGCCCAGCACGGCTTCGACCCGCTGATGGGCGCGCGGCCGATGGCGCGGCTGCTGCAGGACAGGATCAAGCGCCCGCTCGCCGACGAGCTGCTGTTCGGCAAGCTGGTCAAGGGCGGGCGCGTGGGCGTCGACGTCGCCGGCGACGACATCGTGCTGGACGTACGGTCCGAGCCCGAGAAGCTGCTGCCCGCGACGGTGTGAAGCCGCTTCCCCGCGCGCCGGACCGTGGCGCGCGGGGACGATTCGCCGGCCCGGCGCGGCGGACGCAGCGGGAACCCGGGTATGGAGGGCGGAAGGCGCGGCCCGTACCGGCCTCGGCCGTTCTCGAGCCGGCCTGACCGGATCCTAGTAAGGGGCGGTGACCCGCAGGGGCCTTCGCGGCAACCGCGCGGAACGGCGTCGATGCGCCGGGAAGCTACCGCATGCGGTAGGTGATGCGGCCCTTGGTCAGGTCGTAGGGCGTCATCTCGACCTTGACCTTGTCGCCGGTCAGGATGCGGATGTAGTTCTTGCGCATGCGCCCGGAGATGTGCGCGATGATCTCGTGGCCGTTCTCGAGCTTGACCCGGAACATGGTGTTCGGGAGCGTCTCGGAGATCGTGCCTTCAAATTCGATGACGTCGTCTTTCGCCATGCGTCCTGGGATCGCTGCGTGGGGATCCGGCGCGGAGGCGGCCGGACAAGCCGCGAATTCTGCCACGCGGCGGCCGATCGCGCAAAATTTCCGTTAACCCTGTTCGCCGGGCGGGGCCGCCAGCCGGCAGGCCGGGAGGCATCCGAAGCGCTCGGTCCATGGCCCGGGCGCGGCCGGCAGGCGGACGAGCTCGGCGACCGCGGCGAGGAAGCGCCGGCGCGGCCAGCGCTCGGCGCCCAGCCGCAGCAGGTGGTCGTTCTCGACCTGCGCGTCGAGCAGCGGCCAGCCCCATCCGTCGAGACGGCGGGCGAGGGCGGCCAGCGCCACCTTGGAGCCGCCGCTGCTGGCGGAGAACATGCTCTCGCCGAAGAACATCCGGCCGATGGCGATGCCGTAGAGGCCGCCGGCCAGGCGATCCCCCTCGAGGACCTCGACGCTGTGAGCGTGGCCGAGCCGGTGCATGCGCACGTAGGCCTCGCGCATTCCGGCGGTGATCCAGGTGCCGCGCTGGCCGGCGCGCGGCGCGGCGGCGCAGGCGTCGATCACCGCCTCGAAGGCGGTATCGGCGCGCACCTCCCAGCGCGACCGGCGCAACCCGCGCCGGAACCGCGAGGACAGCCGCACGCCGTCGCTGCGGAATACCGTGCGCGGGTCCGGCGACCACCACAGGATCGGCTGGCCCTGCGAGTACCAGGGGAAGATGCCCTGCGCATAGGCGTTGAGCAGGCGCTGCGGCGACAGGTCGCCACCGACCGCCAGCAGCCCGTCCGGAACGCGCAGCGCCGCATCGGGCGCCGGGAATGGCGACTCCGGATCGGGATCCAGCCAGGGCGGCAGTTCCAGGCTCATCCGGTCATTGTAGGAGCGGCCCATGGCCGCGATGCCGCGGCCATCGAGGTCGCGGATATCGCGGCCATGG
>JAYRKR010000112.1:4171-9269 GCA_041905645.1 Luteimonas sp. | reverse complement strand
CTGCGCGAGGCGCGCAGCATGACCCGCGATTACGAAACCGCCTGGCGCGCGCTCGATGCGCAGCGGCGCCCCGGCGTGGACGACAGCGGCCTGCGCGAGCTCGACCGCGGCGCCGACCAGGTCCGCGCCGCGCTGCGCAAGGATCCCGACGCCCGCTACCTGCTCCAACGCCTGCAGAGCCTCTACGCGCGCCGGCTCGACCTCGCCCAGCGCCTCGCCATCACGACCTGACCTCCCGGAGCCCCTGCATGTCCATCCGCCTCGCCCTCCCCGCCCTGCTCGTGGCGCTGCCGCTCGCCGCGCTGGCCTCCACCCCGATCGACGAGACCCGCCCGCTCGACGCCCGCGGCACGGTCGAGATCTCCAACCTCAAGGGCAGCATCCAGGTGCGCACCTGGGACAAGCCGCAGGTGCACGTCGGCGGCAGCCTCGGCCGCGGCGTCGAGCGGCTCGAGATCGAGGGCAACGGCGACAACCTCGAGATCAAGGTCCGCTACCCGCGCAACACCAACGACCGCAACACCGAGCCCACCCAGCTGGTGATCGACGTGCCGACCCTGGCCAGCCTCGACATCGACGGCGTCGCCGCCGACATCAGCGTCACCGGCACCGCCGGGCGCAGCCTCGAGATCGACAGCGTCAGCGGCAAGGTCGTCGCGATCGGCGCGCCCGGCAGCGCCGACATCGAAAGCGTCAGCGGCGACCTGCAGCTCACCCTCAACAGCGGCGACGTCGACGTGCAGACCGTCAGCGGCAACATCACCCTGCGCGGCCGCCTCGACGGCGAGGTCCAGTCCGAGACCGTGTCCGGCAACCTCGGCGTCGACAGCCGCAACGAGCGCGTGCGCCGGCTCTCCAGCAGCACCGTGTCAGGCAACGCCACCCTGCAGGTCGGGCTTGCCGACGGCGGCAGCGTCAAGGCCGAGTCGGTGAGCGGCGACATCAAGGTGATCGCGCCGCGCTCGCTGTCGGCCAACGTGACCGGCGAGAGCTTCAGCGGCCACCTGCGCGCGCCCGGCGCGACGATCCACAAGCCCGAGTTCGGCCCGGGCTCGGACTTCGAGCAGCGCTACGGCAGCGGCAACGGCGAGATCCACATGGAGACCTTCTCCGGATCGGCGGAACTGCTGCTGCAGTAGGCGCTCCCGGCCCCGTCCTCCCCCGCCACGCCCGCGTCCGCGCGGGCGTGGCATTCTGGCGCCCGATCCCCTTCGACCGGGCAACAGGATGTCGGCACCCCCGTGGCTCGGCCGCAGGCACGAGCTTCCCGCGATGAACCTGCGCGAGCGCTTCGCCGCGCTGCGCAACCTGCCGCCATTCCTGCGCGACATCTGGCGCACCAGCCCGATGCTGGCGCTCTCGAGCCTGCTGCTGCGGCTGGCGCGCGCGCTGCTGCCGATCGCCACCCTGTACGTCGGCAAGCTGATCGTCGACGAGGCGGTGCGCCTGGTCGCGCTGGGCATCGGCCACCAGCCGTTCGCGCGGATGTGGCAGGACGGCACGCTCGACCACCTGCTGGCGCTGCTGGCGCTGGAGTTCGCGCTGGCGGTGGCCTCCGACATCCTCGGGCGGGTCGTCGCGCTGGTGGATTCGCTGCTCTCGGAGCTGTACTCCAACGCCACCAGCGTGCGGCTGATGGAGCACGCGGCCTCGCTGGACCTGGAGGACTTCGAGGACGCCGACCTGCAGGACCGCCTCGACCGCGCGCGCCGCCAGGTCTCCGGCCGCAGCTCGCTGATGTCGCAGCTGCTCGGGCAGGCGCAGGACGTGGTCACCATCGTCGGCTTCGCGGTCGGCCTGCTGGTCTACGCGCCCTGGCTGATCGTGCTGCTGCTGGTGGCGCTGGTGCCGGCCTTCGTCGGCGAGATGCACTTCAACGCGCGCAGCTACGCGGTCAACTTCCGCGCCACGCCGGAGCGGCGCGAGCTCGACTACGTGCGCCAGACCGGCGCCAGCGCGGCCTCGGCCAAGGAGATCAAGAGCTTCGGCCTCAACGGCTTCCTGATCGAGCGCTACCGCACGCTGGCCTGGTCGATCTACCTGGCCAACCGCCGCATCGCGCTGGCGCGCGCCGGCTGGGGCGGGCTGTTCACCACCGTCGGCACGCTGGGCTACTACGCCGCCTACGCCTTCATCGCCTGGCGCACGGTGCGCGGCGACTTCAGCATCGGCGACCTGACCTTCCTCTCGTCCTCGTTCCGGCGCCTGCGCACCCTGCTCGAGGGCCTGCTCACCAGCTTCTCGCAGGTGGCCGGGCAGGCCCTGTACCTGGACGACCTGTTCTCGTTCTTCGAGATCAGGCCGGAGATCCTCTCGCCGGCCGAGCCGCGCCCGTTCCCGCACCCGATCCGCGCGGGCTTCGTGTTCGAGGACGTCGGCTTCCGCTACCCGGGCGCCGAGCGCTGGGCGGTGCGCCACCTCGACTTCACCCTGCGCGCCGGCGAGGTGCTGGCGCTGGTCGGCGAGAACGGCGCCGGCAAGACCACCCTGGTCAAGCTGCTCTCGCGCCTGTACGACCCCGACGAGGGCCGGATCCTGCTCGACGGCCACCCGTTGGCCGAGTACGACCTCGACCAGCTGCGCGCCGGCACCGGGGTGATCTTCCAGGACTTCGTGCGCTACTTCATGAGCGCCTCCGACAACATCGCGGTCGGTCGCATCGAGGCGCGCGGCGACCGCGACCGCATCGCCGACGCGGCGCACCGCTCCATGGCCGACGAGGTGATCGGGCGGCTGCCGGCCGGCTACGACCAGATGCTCGGCAAGCTGTTCAAGGAGGGCGTCGACCTGTCCGGCGGCGAGTGGCAGAAGATCGCCATCGCCCGCGCCTACATGCGCGACGCGCAGCTGCTGATCCTGGACGAGCCGACCGCGGCGCTGGACGCGCGCAGCGAGTTCGAGGTGTTCCAGCGCTTCAAGGAGCTCTCGCACGGCAAGACCGCGGTGCTGATCTCGCACCGGTTCTCCAGCGTGCGCATGGCTGACCGCATCCTGGTGCTCGACCAGGGCACGATCGAGGCCAGCGGCACCCACGAGGAGCTGATCGCGCAGGGCGGGCGCTACGCGGAGCTGTTCGAGCTGCAGGCGGCGGGGTATCGCTAGCGCCGCGCCGTCCCACCCGCTAGCCTACCTGCTCGCTACCCGCGGCCGCAGCCGCGGTCGTGGCCCTCGCCCTGTCATCCCGAGCGCAGCGAGGGATCTTCCCCGCCCCCGCCGCCTGGAGATCCCCCGCGGCGCGAGGGGGGGAAACCGGAGCGGCGGTGGTTAGCGGTAGTGGCCGCGGCGCAAAGGCGCCCCCCCTCTGCCGGCACCCACGGCGATGAAGGCCCGTTGACGCCGTCCGGACTAGGCTGCGGCGATGGACCCGAACGCACCCGCACGGGACGCCGCGGCGAACGGCCAGTCGCACGGGCTCGCCCGCACCGCGCAGATCCTGCGCTTCCTGCTCAAGTACCGCCGCGCCGGCGTGTTCACCGGGCTGGACCTGGAAGCCGCGTCCGTCGACCCGGTCGCATTGCCGCCGCCCGAGGGCAAGCCGGAGGAATTCGTCGACGACCTGGAGGCGCTCGGCCCGACCTTCATCAAGATCGGGCAGGCGCTGTCCACGCGCACCGACATGGTGCCGGCGCCCTACCTGGCCGCGCTGGAGCGGATGCAGGACGACGTGGCGCCGGTGCCCTACGAGCGGATCCGCCCGGTGGTCGAGGCCGAGCTCGGCGTGCGCACCAGCAAGGCCTTCGCCGCGTTCGAGGCGCAGCCGCTGGGCTGCGCCTCGCTGGCGCAGGTGCACCGTGCGGTGCTGCGCGACGGGCGCGAGGTCGCGGTGAAGGTGCAGCGGCCGGGCATCGTCGACACCCTGCGCCGCGACCTCGACGCGATCGCCTCGCTGGCAAGCAAGGCCGACCGCGTCACCGACCTGGGCCGGCGCGTGCGCTTCGCCGACTGGGTGCACGAGTTCCGCCGCACCCTGCTGGCCGAGCTCGACTACCGCGCCGAGGCCGAGAACCTCGAGCGCTTCGGCGAGCACCTGCGCGGCTACCCCGAGCTGCTGGTGCCGGCGCCGGTGTGGGACCTGACCAGCCGCCGCGTGCTGACGATGACGCTGGTGGCCGGCACCAAGGTCACCGCCATCTCCGGCCTGCGCCGCACCGAGCAGTCGATGTCGGGGCTGGCCGCGGCGCTGGTGCGCGGCTACCTCGACCAGGTGTTCGTGCACGGCGAGATCCACGCCGACCCGCACCCGGGCAACCTGCTGGTCACCGACGACGGCCGGCTCGCGCTGTTCGACCTCGGGATGGTGGCGCACGTGCCGCCGCGCCAGCGCGAGCGCCTGCTCAAGCTGCTGTTCGCCGCGGTCGACGGCCGCGGCGAGGAGGCGGCCGGCGAGGCGATCGCGCTCGGCACCCGGCTCGAGGACTTCGACGAGGCGCGCTTCGTGCGCGAGACCGGGCAGCTGGTCGCCGCCTATGCCGCGCACGCGGGCTCGCGCTCGCTGTCGGAAGGGCGGCTGATGCTGGAGCTGGTCGGCCTGTCCACGGCCTGCGGCCTGCGCACGCCGGCCGAGCTGAGCCTGCTCGGCAAGACCCTGCTCAACCTCGAGCAGGTCTGCAGCGCGCTCGACCCGGACCTCGACGTCAAGGCGGTCGTCGAACGCCACCTCGAGCACGTGCTGCGCGAACGGCTGAGGCAGTCGCTCTCGCCCTCGAGCATCGCCAGCGAGGCGATCGAGGTGCAGGCGCTGGTGCGCGAGGCGCCGCGCAAGGTCTCCGACCTGCTCTCGCTGCTGGCCGAGAACCGCCTGCAGGTGCGCATGACCGGGCTGGAGGAATCGCACCTGATGGAGAACCTGCAGAAGATCGCCAACCGCGTCAGCGCGGCGCTGGTGACCGCGGCGCTGATCGTCGCCTCGGCGATGATGATGCGGGTGGAGGGCGGCGCGCGCCTGTTCGGCTATCCGGCGATCGCGCTGGTGCTGTTCCTGGTCGGCGCGGGCCTGGGCGTCGCGATCGTGCTCAGCGCGCTGCTGCGCGACCGCAAGGCGCGGCCACACGAGGAGCGCGGGCCGCGCTGAGCGGTGCGCGGCTTGATCCGGATCAAG